>NZ_JBVHEH010000005.1:0-416102 GCF_055562955.1 Kitasatospora sp. NPDC015121 | reverse complement strand
TAGGCGGGCCGTTGGGGCAGGTGGGGGAACATGCCGCGCAGATGGGCGCGGGCGAAGCGGATCCATCGGGCCTCGGAGTGGAAGCCCAGCAGCACTTGGGCCACGGCCAGGCACACCAGTTCCGAGTCCGTCAGCCGCGGCGGGCGGCCCAGCCAACGCGTTCGGGGTAGATGATCATCGATCTGCACGTAGAGTGCGGTCAGGAGGGTGTCCAGTTCTTCGGTCGTCACAACCCGAATGCTGGACACCCTTCCTGCATGTCCGAAGCAGAACCAGCAAAGCCAGCTGACTTCGGAACTACTCGTCTAGTTGCAGCACCTGCTGAGTGTCTGACTGCGCTACAACAGCCTCGCACCCTGGCGGACAACCACGGACGGTCGAGTATCGTCAGCCCAGGTCAGCAGCGGTGAGGGTCCTGGTCAGGTAGGCCCCAAGGTTGCTTCGGGACGAAGAGGCCGTGGGTTCAAATCCCGCTACCCCGACCCAGAGAAGGGCCCACCGGAGAAATCCGGTGGGTCCTTCGGCGTTGTCAGGGGGCTGTGGGGCCTTCGATCGGTCAACTCCGCCCCGCTTGTCGCAACCCTTTGTCAGACTTCGACCATGGCGAAAGTCTTCGGTCACATCGCAGGGTTCCCCGTCGGCTCGTCCTTCGCGGACCGCGCCGCCCTGCGTGCAGCAGGGCTGCACGCCCCGCTTGTCGGTGGCATCAGCGGGAACGGTGCTGAAGGAGCCGACTCCATCGTCATGTCGGGCGGCTACAGCACGGACGAGGACTTCGGTGACGTCATCCTCTACACCGGGCACGGCGGGAACAGGAACGGCGAGCAGGTCGGGGACCAGCTCATCACCGCTCCCGGGAACGCGGGGTTGCTGTGCAGCGAGCTCGAAGGCCACCTGGTGCGGGTCATCCGCGGGGCCGACAGCAAATCACCGTACGCACCGGCCGCCGGACTCCGGTACGACGGGTTGTTCCGGGTGGAGTCGCATCGGAGCATGCGCGTGAACGGCTTCCTCACCTGGCAGTTCCGCCTGGTTGCGGTGGATGCGGATCAGGACCCCGCCGGCGGCCAGGGAGCGGGGGGCGAGGCGTACGTGACTCCGTTCCACGGTGAGGAGGAGTACTCCCCCGTTCCCAGGCAGCCGAGTCAGATCCAGCGGGCCGTCCGGAAGAGCGCCGTCACGCAGAAGGTGAAGAAGTGGCACGAGGGTCAGTGCCAGATGTGCCACCAGTTCCTCTCGGTCCCGGGAGGGCTCTCCTACAGCGAGGGTGCGCACATCCTGGCCATCGGGGACCCGTACAACGGGCCTGACATCGTGGAGAACGTGCTCTGCCTCTGCGCCAACTGCCACGTGCTCTTCGACTACGGTGCTCGCTACCTCAGCGATGATCTCGGGGTCATCGACGGCCTCACCCACCAGCAGATCGGTGAACTGAGAACGGTCCGGGCCCACCGTATCGACCTCCGCTTCGTCCAGGCACACCGTCAGCGCTGGGTGACCGCGGATTGAGCACCGCTCTCCGCCGGAGATCACGGTTCGAGGACGGAGGGAGCGTGCACGGTGGGCGGGCCAGGACAATCGACGGATGAAGCACGATGATGCGTCCTCCCTCTTCGGCCTGGTCCCCGGGATAGACGTCGGGCAGATCTTCGCCGACCGCCGGCAGCTCTTCGATGCGGGCGTGCATCGTCAGTTGCAGGCCGGCATCTGCGGGACGAAGCAGTACGGCGCGCAATCAATCGTCGTCTCCGGTGGGTACGAGGACGATGAGGACCACGGCGATGTGATCATCTACACCGGTCAGGGTGGGCGGGATCCCAACACCGGACAGCAGGTCAAGGACCAGAGCCTCACCCTGGGCAACGCCGCCTTGGTCACGAGCCGCACCACCGGCGTCCCGGTGCGGGTCGTGCGCAGTCTCAGCGGTCATCAGCGGAAATCGAAGCCGGGCGGCTACCGCTACGACGGGCTGTTCCGGGTGGAGGACCATTGGTCGGACCTCGGGCGGTCGGGCTACCTGGTGTGGCGCTACCGGCTTGCTCGACTGGCGGAGGCCGAAGCAGCGCCCGCTCCTCAGCCGACTGCTCCGTCCAAGCCGGCCGGACGGGTCACGTTGACCCGGATGGAGATCAAGGTGCAGCGGATCGTGCGCAGCACTTCGGTGGCGGACTTCGTCAAGCGCGTACATGACTTCACCTGTCAGGTGTGCGGACTGCGATTGCCCACACCGACCGGTGCTTACGCAGAAGCCGCACACATCCAAGGTCTCGGGAAACCGCACAACGGGCCCGATGTGCCCGCGAACGTCCTCTGTCTCTGCCCGAACCACCACACGCTCTTCGACTTCGGAATGCTGAGCATCGACGACGACCTGACGATCACCGACGTGGCCACCGGCAGCACCTTGGGGCGTCTGACGTCGAATGACGCCCACGAGATCGGCCGGGAGTACTTGACGTACCACCGCGCTCACCATTCCCGGGGCTGGGTCCACGGGCCCGAGTCGACGGCCGGCGCTGGCTCCGTTCACTGATGCCGCCTCCCCGCGGTCCACGCGGGGTGGGGCGGGGTGAGGGGGTGTCAGAGGGGGCGTTGGGCCGTTCCGGTGAGGGGTGGGGCCGGGGGGTGGGTTCTCGGATGCGGGGTGGGGGTGGGGGCCGGAGGGTGGAGGGGCGGGCTCCGGTGGGCGGGGCCGCTGCGAGGAGGCGGTGGATGAGCGCGGCTGATGTGCCGAGTCCGGAGGGGTCGGCGGCGGTGGGGGCGAGGGAGCGGGTGAAGGCGGTGGCGGCGCCCAGGATGACCTGGGTGACGCTGGCGCTGATGACGACCAGTTCGGTGGCGAGTCTGCGGTCCTCGCCGACGATGGCGGTGTACGGGCTGGCGTGCGTGTTCCTCTACGTGGTGCCGGCGATCGTGTTCCTGCTGCCGACGGCGCTGGTCTCGGCGGAGCTGGCGTCGGGCTGGGAGGGGGGCGTGTACAACTGGGTGGCCCAGGGGCTGTCGAAGCCGTTGGGGTTCCTGGCGGTGTGGTGCCAGTTCGCGATGACGATCTTCTACTACCCGAGCCTGCTGGCGTACGTGGCGAGCACGATCGCGTACGTGGTGGATCCGAGTCTGGCGAGCAACGGCCTCTACACGGCGATCGTGATCATGGTGTTGTACTGGACGGGCGTGTGGGTGTCCTCGCGCGGGACGAACGCGGTGGCGGGCCTGGCCTCCTGGGGGCTGATCATCGGGACGCTGATCCCGGGCGCGCTGCTGGTGGTGCTGGGCTTCGTGTTCCTGGGGCAGGGGAACGACTCGGCGGCGCCGATGTCGGCGGACCACCTGCTGCCGGCCTGGACGGGGTTGGCGAGCCTGGTGCTGATCGTCAACAACTTCCTGAGCTACTCGGGCATGGAGATGAACGCGGTGCACGTCTCCTCGCTGAAGAACCCGGGCAAGGAGTTCCCGCGCTCGATGTTCCTGGCGGTCGGGATGGTGCTGCTGATCTTCATCCTGCCGGCGCTGGCGATCAGCTGGGTGGTGCCGGCCGACCAGCTGTCGCTGACGGCGGGCGTGATGCAGGCGTTCGACGCGTTCTTCCAGTACTTCCACATCGGCTGGCTGACGCCGCTGATCGCGGTGGGCCTGGTCGCGGCCTCGCTGGGCGGCATGCTGACCTGGCTGGCCGGTCCGTCGAAGGGCCTGCTGATGATCTCCCGGCAGGAGGGCTACCTGCCGCCGTCGCTGCAGAAGCTGAACAAGCACGGCATCCAGCAGAACATCCTGGTCGCGCAGGGCGTGGTGACCACGGCGATCGCGCTGATGTACGCGCTGATCCCGAACGTCTCCAGCGTGTACTGGATCTTCTCGGTGATCACCACGCAGGTGTACCTGATCGTCTACCTGCTGATGTTCGCGGCGGCGATCCGGCTCCGGAGGACCCAGCCGGACCACCCGCGCGGCTACCGGGCCCCGGCGCTGGTGCTGCTGTGCGTGGTGGGCCTGCTGGCGTCGGCGGCGGCGATGGTGATCGGGTTCGTGCCGTCCTCGCAGTTCGGCGGCGGCAGCGTCTGGGCGTACATCGGGATCATCGGCGGCGGTCTGCTGCTGCTGGGCGTGATCATCCCGTTCGCCTTCCTGAAGGCCAGCAAGCCGGAGTGGCGCGACCCCGCCGCCGCGGCCGCCATCGAGGAGGGGACGGCATGAGCACCCGGATGGCCTCGCAGCACAAGTGGATCTACGTCGGCGCGATCGTGCTGCTGGTCGCGATGGCGGTGGTCGGCCTGCTGACGTTCACCCAGCAGCACGCCACCAACGAGTCGTTCCGGAAGGCCGACGAGCTGATCACCCAGCTGCAGGCCAACGGCTACCCGACGCCGGACCGGGAGCAGGTCGCCCGGACGCTGGGGACCGACGGCGGGCCGGTCTGCGAGGACCCGGCGAGCGCGCTGAAGACCGGCCTGCAGCGGGTGCAGATGTCCAACGGGGCGGCCGGTCCCGGGCAGCGGCCGGTGATCGTCCCCGACCGGGTGGTGCAGGCCGAGGCGCTGATCCTGGACGTCTACTGTCCGGGCGAGCTGGACGACTACCGGGAGAAGATCGAGGACATCAAGACCGATGACACGGTGCGCAACTGATGGGGAGTGAGGCAGAGCCGATGACCGCCGAGAGCGAACTCGCCGCCCGGGTGGCGGCGTTGATGCCCCGCGCGCAGCAGGACCTGGCCGAGCTGGTGGCCATCCCCTCGGTCGCCGACCCGCGGCAGCAGCCGCCGGAGCGGTGCCGCGAGGCCGCCGAGTGGGTGGCCGCCGCGTTCACCGGGGCCGGCCTGCAGGACGTCCGGCTGGCCGAGACCCCGGACGGCAGCCACGCCGTGCTCGGGCACCGCCCGCCGCCGCCGGGCGCGCCGACCGTGCTGCTGTACTGCCACTACGACGTGCAGCCGCCGCTGGACGACGCCGCCTGGACCACGCCCCCGTTCGAACTGACCGAGCGGGACGGGCGCTGGTACGGGCGCGGCACGGCGGACTGCAAGGGCAACATCGTCATGCACCTCACCGCGCTGCGGGCGCTCGGCGACGACCTGCCGGTCGGGATCAAGCTGGTCGCCGAGGGCTCGGAGGAGCAGGGCACCGGCGGCCTGGAGGAGTACGTCCCGCGGCATCCGGAGGACCTGCACGCGGACGTGCTGCTGGTCTGCGACACCGGCAACGCCGCCGTCGGGGTGCCGACCGCGACGACCTCGCTGCGCGGCCTGGCGAACGTCGTGGTGACGGTGCGGACGCTGGACTCGGACATGCACTCCGGCATGTTCGGCGGCCCCGCCCCGGACGCGCTGGCCGCGCTGATCCGGATCCTCGACTCGCTGCGCGACGCCGACGGCGGGACCCGGATCGAGGGGCTGGAGAACGGCGGCAGCTGGGACGGCGTCGGCTACGACGAGCGGCAGTTCCGGAGCGACGCGGGCGTGCTGGACGGCGTGCGGCTGACCGGTTCCGGGACGGTCGCGGACCGGCTGTGGGCCCGCCCCGCCGTGACGGTGCTGGGCATCGACTGCGCGCCGGTGGTCGGCTCGGCCGCCGCGATCCCCGGCACCGCCCGGGCCCGGGTCAGCCTGCGGGTGCCGCCCGGCACGGACCCCGGCGCCGCGCAGGACGCGCTGACCGCGCACCTGGTGGCGGCGGCGCCGTGGGGCGCCCGGGTCACCGTGGAGCCGGAGTCGAAGGGTTCGCCGTTCAAGGCCGCCACCGACGGCCGCGCGTACGCGGCGCTCGACGCGGCCGCCCGGGAGGTCTACGGCAAGCCGCTGTCCTTCCTCGGGCAGGGCGGGTCGATCCCGCTGTGCAACGTGCTGGCGGCGCAGTACCCCGGGTCGGAGATCATCCTGATGGGCGTGGAGGAGCCGCGCTGCCTGATCCACGCCCCGAACGAGAGCGTGGACCCGTCCGAGATCCGGCACATGGCCACCGTGGAGGCGCTGTTCCTGCGCCACTACGCGGCCGCCGCCCGGCACCGCTGATTCGAGAGGGAGAGCATGCCCGCGCCGTTCACCACCGCCGACTTCCAGGCCCGGATGGCCCGCGCCGCGACCGCCGCCGCGGACGCCGGGCTGGCCGGACTGGTCGTCACCCCCGGCCCCGACCTGACCTACCTGACGGGCTACCAGCCGACCGCGACGACCGAGCGGCTGACCGCCCTGGTGATCGCGGCCGGCGTCGAACCGGTGCTGCTGGTACCGAAGTTGGAGCGCCCCGACGCCGAGCACGCCCCCGGCGCGGCGGCCGTCCGGATGGCCGACTGGACGGACGGCACCGACCCGTACGGGGTGCTCGCGCCGCACCTGGACGGCGGCGGCCGGTACGGGATCTCCGACAACGCCTGGGCGATGCACCTGCTCGGGCTGCAGCGGACGCTGCCGGGCAGCTCGTACGCGGCGCTGACCTCGGTGCTGCCGATGCTGCGGGCGGTGAAGGACCACGACGAGCTGGAGCGGCTGGCCGCGGCCGGGGCGGCGGCCGACCTGGCGTACGGGGAGGTCCTCGGCGTCGCCTTCGCCGGGCGGACCGAGCGCCAGGTGGCCGCCGACCTGGCCGCGCTGCTCACGAAGCACGGGCACAGCCAGGTCGACTTCACCGTGGTCGGCTCCGGCCCGAACGGGGCGAACCCGCACCACGAGGCCGGGGACCGGGTGATCCAGCACGGCGACACCGTGGTGCTGGACTTCGGCGGGCTGAAGGACGGCTACGGCTCCGACACCACCCGCACCGTGTTCGTCGGCACCGAGCCGCCCGCGGAGGTGAGCGCCGTCCACGACCTGGTGCGGCGCGCCCAGCAGGCCGCGTTCGACGCCGTCGCACCCGGGGTGACCTGCCAGGACATCGACCGGGTGGCCCGGCGGGTGATCACCGACGGCGGGTACGGCGAGTACTTCATCCACCGCGTCGGGCACGGCATCGGGCTCACCACCCACGAGCCGCCGTACATGGTCGAGGGCGAGACCCAGCCGCTGGTGCCCGGGATGTGCTTCTCGATCGAGCCGGGGATCTACCTGCCGGGGCGGTTCGGCGTCCGGATCGAGGACATCGTGACGGTCACCGAGGACGGCGGGCTGCGCTTCAACGGGACGCCGCACGAGCTGGCCCTGGTGAACTAGGGCGGGGAGCGGGGGGCCGCCGGGGCACCGGCGGCCCCTCCGTCAGTCCTGGAGGCGGAAGGCCCGGCGCAGGGCGGCGAGCAGGGCGCGCAGGGCCGGGGGCGGGGACGGGCGGTTGACCAGGGCGAGCAGGGCCGGGGTGGTCAGGTCGGCGACGGGGATGGCGGTGAGCGCCGGGAAGGCGGCGACCATCGAGCGGCTGAGCACGGCCACGCCGAGGCCGCGGGCGGCCAGGTCGGCGATCGCGGGGGCGGCGCCGGCCTCCAGGGCGATGCGCGGGGTGAGGCCGCGGGCGGCGCAGTCGCGGTCCAGGACGGCGCGCAGGCCGGTGCCGCGCGGCATGCAGACCAGCGGGTGGGCGAGCAGGTCGGCGAGCGCCGGGGCGGGGACGTCCAGCAGCGGGTGGCCGGGCGGGACGGCGGCGACCACCGGCTCGGCGACCACCACGTGCGCGTCCAGCCCTTCGGGGGCGGGCGCCGGGCGGCCGATCAGCGCGAGGTCGAGGGCGCCGGTCCGGACCGCCTCGGTGAGGTGCTCGGAGTCGTCCTCCAGCAGGGCGAGTTCGACGCCCGGGTGGGCCCGGTGGAAGGCCGCCAGGCCGTCGAACAGCGGGGTGACGGTGCAGCCCGCGACCATGCCCAGGCGCAGGCTGCCGCGCACCAGGTCGGTGACCTCGCCGACCGCCTGCCCGACCGCGCGGGCCGCGGCCAGCGCCTGCCGGGCGTGCGGCAGGGCGGCCTTCCCGGCGACGGTGAGGGTCACCGCGCGGGCCGAGCGGTCGAACAGCTCGGCGCCCACCTCCTTCTCCAACTGCCGGACCTGGGCGCTCACCCCGGACTGGCTGATCCGCACCCGCTCGGCGGCGCGGGTGAAGCCGCCCTCCTCGGCGACCGCGACGAAGTACTCCAGCTGCCTCAGTTCCATGAGTCCTGATTCTAGTTCGGAGCAGAACCAGCTGTTGGACTTCTGGAACGGCTCGGAGGAGGCTGGTCGTACGGAGCAGGACGACGCGGCACGACGCCGGACGCCGAGGAGGCAGTGGTGAGCGAGTACGAGAAGGCGATGCGGCCCGAGGACCTGACCCGGCTGTTCGTGGAGCGCTCCAACGCCGGCGACGCCGACGGGGTCGCCGCGCTGTACGAGGAGCACGCGGTCATGGCCTACCCGCCGGGGCGGCTCACGGTCGGCCGGGCCGCGATCCGGGAGCTGTGGGCCCAGGTGCTGGCCCACCGGCCGCGGTTCACGCCCGAGCCGCCGCTGCCCACGCTGGCCGCCGACGGCATCGCGCTGACCGCCACCCCGCCGAAGGACGGCGCCGGGGCCCGCGCCCAGGTGGTGCGGCAGCAGCCGGACGGCAGCTGGCTGCGGCTGCTGGACCAGCCGGAGTTCCAGCGCCCGGACGGCGCGGACCGGGCGGGTGGCGCCCGTACGGAACCGTGACACTTCTCCGGGCCCCGGGGCGAAACCCGCGCGCACCCCGGCGCGTGTACCCCTTCCGGAAGATCCGGTGAAGAGGGGGCGGCCGTCGTGCGACGGATTTCGATGGTGGGCGCGGTACTGGGCGGGACGCTGCTGCTGACCGCGTGCGGCGCGGGGGGCGGTGGCGGCGGCGGTGCCCAGCCGGGGCAGCCGGGCCAGGGCGGGGGGAGCGCCGCCCCGGCGGCGGCGAAGGCCTCGGCGGCCGTGCTGTCCATCGAACCCGGGGACGGCGCCAAGGACGTGGCGCCCGGGGCGGTGAAGGTCTCGGTGGCGACCGGGCGACTGACCGGGGTCACCGTCACCGGGCCGGACGGCAGGCCGGTCGAGGGCGCCGTCGCCGCCGACCGCCTCAGCTGGGTGCCGGCCACGGGCGGCCTCGCGGTCGGTGCGACGTACCGGGTGGACGCCCGGGCCGCCGACGCCGACGGCGTGGCCACCACCGCCAGCAGCACCTTCAGCACCCTCGTCCCGAAGCGGACCGTCAAGGTCGAGGACAACGTGGTGACCGGCGAGGACTTCGGCGTCGGCATGATCGTCTCGGTGGGCTTCGGCGGTCTGAAGGTCAAGAACAAGGAGGCCGTCGAGCGGGCGATCGTGGTCGAGGCCTCGGACGGCACCCAGGTCAGGGGCCACTGGTTCGACGGCGACACCCGGCTCGACCTGCGCCCCGCCGAGTACTGGAAGCCCGGCACCACCGTGCGGGTCCACCTGCGCACCAAGAGCGTCGAGCTGGCGCCCGGCGTGTACGGCGCGACCGAGCGCGACGAGTACTTCACCATCGCCCGCTCCCGGATCAGCGAGGTCGACGCCCGCAGCCACCAGATGGTGGTCCACGAGGACGGCAAGCCCGACCAGACCCTCCCGATCGTCGCGGGCACCGACCTGAACCCCTCCTGGAACGGCACCATGGTCATCTCGGCCAAGAGCCGGATGGAGAAGATGACCTCCGAGGGCCAGACCAACCTCAACGGCCCCGGCTACGAGGCGATGGAGCCGCACGCGATGCGGCTGACCAGCTCCGGCACCTACCTGCACGGCAACCCGCAGGCCCGCGGCGTGGCCGGGCGGGCCAACATCAGCCACGGCTGCATCGGCCTGCCCGACACCCCGGAGGGCAGCGACGACACCCCCGGCGGCCGGGTCTACAACGCCTCGAAGGTCGGCGACGTGGTGATCGTCCGGAACTCGGTCAAGAAGCAGCCGCTGGACCCCGCCAACGGCCTGAGCGGCTGGAACCTGACCTGGTCGCAGTGGTGACCCCGGCCTGAGGGCGGGCCCGGTCTGAGGGCGGGCCCGGTCAGCGGGCGGACCCGATCAGCGGGCGGGCCCGATCAGCGGGCGGGCCCGGTCAGCGGGTGCGGCGGCGGTAGTCGGCCGGGGTGGTGGCCAGGGTGCGGGCGAAGGCCCGGCGCATCGCCTCGGCCGAGCCGTACCCGCAGGAGCGGGCGACCTGCTCGATGCCGTCCCGGCTGTCCTCCAGCCGGCGGCGGGCGGCCTCCAGCCGGGCACCGGCCACGTAGCGGCCGGGGGTGACGCCGACGTCCGAGGTGAAGACCCGGGCGAACTGGCGGGGCGAGAGCGAGGCGCGGCGGGCCAGCGTCTCCACCGACAGGTCCTCCTCCGGGTGCTCGGTGATCCAGCGCTGCACCTCGCGCACCGGGTCGCGCTCGGCGAGCTGCGCGGACAGCTGGGCGGAGAACTGGGCCTGGCCGCCGGGGCGGCGCAGGAACACCACCAGGTTGCGGGCGATCGCCAGCGCGACCTCGCGCCCCCGGTCCTCCTCGACCAGGTGCAGCGCCAGGTCGATGCCCGCGGTGACGCCCGCCGAGGAGAAGATCCGGCCGTCCCGGACGTAGATCGGCTCCGGGTCGACGGTCAGCTCCGGGTGGCGGGCGGCCAGCGTCGCGCAGTGCCGCCAGTGGGTGGTGACCCGGCGGCCCGCCAGCAGGCCGGCCTCGGCGAGCAGGAAGGTGCCGGTGCAGACCGCGACGACCCGCTCGGCGCCGGCCGCGAGGGCGGCGATCCGGGCCGGCAGCTCGGGCGCGAGCGTGCCCCGGCTGCCCGCGCCGCCCGGGACGATCAGGGTGTGCGCGGGTTCGACCAGGTCGAGGTCGGCGTCCGGCAGCATGGCCAGCCCGCTGCTGCTGCGCACCGGGCGGCCGCCCGGCGAGGCGGTGGTGACGGCGTAGCCGCCGCCGTGGAACACCTCCAGCGGCCCGGTGACGTCGAGGCTCTGCACCCCGTCGAACAGGACGATCAGCACACTGCGGGTCGGCATGCTCCCAGGTTGGCGGACCGGTCCGGTGGCAGCAAGGACGCGCATCCCACCTTTCCTGCCATCAGTCGCCGGGGCCGGCCAGCCGCTTGTAGTAGTAGGTGGTGTCGGCGAGCACGCCGTCCGGGGTGGCGGCGTGGCCGGGGACGGTGCCGAACGGCGTCCAGCCGGCCGAGCGGTAGAGGTGCTCGGCGGCGCTGCCGGTCTGGGTGTCGAGCAGCAGCAGGGTCGCGCCGGCGGCCCGGGCAGCGTCCTCGGCGTGCCGCAGCAGGCGGCGGCCGAGGCCGGCGCCGCGGGCGTCGCGGTGCACCAGCAGTTTGGCGACCTCGGCGCGGTGGCGGCCGTTCGGCTTCTCCTCGCGGACCAGCGAGACGGTGCCGAGCAGGCGCCCGGCGCCGTCCTCGGCCACCCACAGCAGCCGGGTGCCGGCCGCGACGGACGGGCCCAGCGACGCCCACCAGGCGGCGGCCTCGGCCCGGCCGGTGCCGGCCAGGAAGCCGACCGAGGCGCCGTCGGCCACCGCGTCCAGCAGCAGCCCGGCGAGGGCGTCCAGGTCCTCGGGGACGGACGGGCGGATGGTCGGGCCCACGGCCGGGCGGGCGGCCGGGTCCACGGCCGGGCGGGCGGCCGAGCCCTCGGTCGGGTTCACGGCAGCACCAGCGCGATCAGGTAGCGGACGGGGTCGGGGCCCGGGCAGTGGAACCCGGAGGTGCCGTGCAGGCGGTAGCGCAGGCAGTCGCCCGCGGCGAGGTGGTGCGCGGCGCCGTCCAACTCCAGCTCCAGCGCGCCCTCCAGCACCCACAGGTGGTGCTCCAGGCCGGGGACGGGCGGGGCCTGGTAGGCGATCCGGGCGCCGGACGGGAGGGTGCCCTCGACGAGTTCGGCGCGCAGTCCGGGGTGCGGCGGCGAGACCGAGCGGCGGGCGAACCCGGTCGCCGGGTCGTGCCAGCGCGGCTGCTCGGCGGCGCGCAGCAGCCCGGGCGGCTCGGTCTCGACCTCGGCCAGCAGCCGGGAGACGGTGCGGCCGTACGCGGTGCAGAGCCGGCCGAGCTGGGCGGCCGTCGGACTGAGCTCGGCGCGCTCCAGCCGGGACAGCGTGGAGCGGCTGACGCCGCTGCGGCGGGCGAGTTCGTCCAGCGGCCAGCCGTGTTCGGCGCGCAGGGCGGCGAGGCGGGCGGCGAGGCGGCGGTCCTCCTCGCCGGGGGTTTCGTCGGTTCCCATATCCGGGACGATATCCCGGATCGGGGATGACGGGGAACGGCCCCGCGCTCCTCCCGCATGTCAGGAATGGTTACCGTGGTGGGGTGTACCGGTTCCTGCTCAGCCCGCGGTGGCTTGTCGGCACGGTCGTCGCGGTGGCGGCGATCGTGGTCTGCCTGATGCTGGGCACCTGGCAGCTGGACCGCTTCGAGTCCCGGGTCTCCACCCACCAGGAGAACGGCAAGGCCGCCGCCGCCTCCGCCCTGGCCGAGGCGCAGCCGCTGGCGGCGGTGCTGCCGGACGGCGCGGCGAAGGTCGGCACCGACACCGTCGGCCGGACGGTGCGGGTCACCGGCACGTACGACGGCGCGCACCAACTGTTCGTTCCCGGCCGAACCGTGGACGGCCGACAGGGCTCCTACGTGCTCACCCCGCTGGTCACCGACGACGGCCGCGCGGTGGCCGTGGTGCGCGGCTGGGCGGCGGGCGCGCCGGGCCTCGTGCCGGACGCGCCGACCGGCCGGGTCAGCGTCACGGGCCGGCTCCAGGCCCCGGAGAACAGCGGCAGCGGTGGCGCGGTGGCGGGCGGCCTGCCCGCCGGACAGCTCGGCACGATCAGCCCGGCGACGCTGGTGAACGTGCTGCCGTACCCCGTGTACGACGGCTGGGTGGCCGTGGACGAGGTGCCGGCCGGCCTGACCGCGGTGCCCACCGTGCAGCCGCAGGGCGGGGACGGGCTGAGCCTGCGGGCGTTCCAGAACCTGGGCTACACCCTGGAGTGGTTCGTCTTCGCCGGGTTCGTGGTGTTCATGTGGTTCCGGCTGGTCCGCCGCGAGGCGGAGGCCGCCCAGGACCGGGCCCTCGGACTGGACCCGACCCTCGAACCGGCCCTGGACTGACCGGCCCTGGACTGACCAGCCCTCAGCGGGACGGCGACGGCGGGGGCAGGGCCCTCCCGGTCGGCGCGACCTTGACCTTCCCGGAGCCGCCGGCGCTCGGGCTCGCACTCGGGCTGCCGCACGGCACCGGCGGGGCCGTGGCGGTCGCGCCGGTCGCGCTCGGCCGGGCCGAGGGCGAGCCGGTGACCGGGCTCGCCACGGGCAGCGCGCTCGGGTTCGCGCAGTCGGCGCCCTTGAAGTCGTCCCCCGAGAAGCCCGGCGCGGGCGACGGGTTGCCGCAGTCGTCGACGTAGTCGTCGGTGCGGGTCGAGCCCGGGGTGCGGTGGTGGTAGTGGTGCACCACCGTGCCGCCCCCGCCGTAGTAGGTGGTGCCGGACTTCTTGGTCTTCGAGCCGCCGGAGCCGCTGGAACCGCCCGAGCTGCCGGTGCTGCTGGAACCGCCCGAGCTGCCCGAGCCGTCGGAACCGCCCGAGCCGCCGGAGCTGTCCGAGCCGCCGGAGCTGCCGGAGCTGCCGGAGCTCTTGGAGCCCTTCGAGGTCCGACTGCCGCTGGAGCCGCCCTTGGAGCTGCGGCTGCCGCTCTTGGCCAGCACCACGCTGCCGCTGCCACTACTGCCGCCGCCCTCGGCCAGCAGCAGGCCGGTGTCGGCGGCGGGCGCGCCCGCCGCCGACACGCAGGCGTGGTCGTCACCGTCCGACGAGGAGCAGCCGGCCGCGGCCAGCAGCACGGCGCCGACCGCGACGGCGGCCAGCGCGGCGCGTCCACCCATCAGTTGTTCCCCCTCAGCGGTCCGCCGCGCGGCTCACCCGCTCACCGGACGGTGCCCGGCGCCAGGTGCCGCCGGACGAAGTCGATCTCCAGCCGGAGCTGCTTGATCCGCTCGTCGACGACCAGCGAACCGTGCCCGGCATCGTAGCGGTACACCTCGTGGACCTTGCCCAGCTCCTCCAGCCGCCGGACGTAGTTGTCGACCTGCCGGATCGGGCAGCGCGGGTCGTTGACGCCCGCGCTGATGTAGACCGGGGCCTTGACCTTCTCGACGTGGGTCAGCGGGGAGGAGGCGTGCCAGCGCTCCGGGACCTCCTCGGGGGTGCCGCCGAACAGCGTCCGGTCCAGCGACTTGAGCGCCTCCATCTCGTCGGCGTACGCGGTGAGGTAGTCGGCGACCGGGACGGCGGCCAGGCCCAGCGTCCAGCTGTCGGGCTGGGTGCCGAGGCCGAGCAGGGTCAGGTAGCCGCCCCAGGAGCCGCCGGAGAGGACCAGCCGGTCCGGGTCGGCCAGGCCGGAGGCGACCGCCCAGTCGCGGACCGCGCCGATGTCCTCCAGCTCGATCAGGCCGACGCGTTCGGTGAGGGCGTCCGTCCAGGCCTGCCCGTAGCCGGTGGAGCCGCGGTAGTTGACCCGGACGACCGCGAAGCCGTGGTCGAGCCAGGCGGCGGGCCCGGCCGCGAAGGAGTCGCTGTCGTGGTGGGTCGGGCCGCCGTGCACCTCGAACACCGTCGGGTGCGGGCCCTCGCCGGTCGGGCGCTGCACCAGGGCGTGCACCCGGCCGCCCGGCCCGTCCACCCAGACGTCCTCGACCGGCACCGAGCCGGGCGGGACGGGGCCGGGCGCGCGCAGCACGACCGCACCGGAGGTGGAGCGCACCGCGGACGGCTCGGCGGCCGAGGACCACAGGAACTCCACTGTGCCGTCCGGGCGGGCGGTGGCCCCGGAGACGGTGCCGCGCGGGGTGTCCAGCCGGGTCAGCTCGCCGGTCGCCAGGTCGTACGAGAACAGCTCGGAGCGGGCCTCGTACTCGTGCTCGATCAGCAGCGAGCGGGCGTCCGGCCGCCACTGCGCGGACAGGTCGCCGGGGAACGGGCGGCCCTGCTCGTCACGCAGCTCCAGCTCGGTCTCGGTGTCGGCCGCGACGTCCCACAGCATCGGCTCCCAGCGGCCGCTGCGCTGGTGGGCGACCAGCAGCCGGGTGTCGCCGGGCGCGGGCGCGAAGCCCAGGCAGGCGACGCCGCGCGGCTCGTCCCGGCCGGTGACCTCGTCGAGCTCGGCGACGGTGGCGCCGTCCGGCAGGCGCAGCACCCGGATCGCCGAGTGCATCGCGTCGCCGTGCTCGGTGTGGTCGACGGCCAGCAGGGTGCCGTCCTGCGAGAGGTCGCCGACGCCGCCGTACTCGGCGTGGTGGTAGACCACCTCGGGTGCGGTCGCGCCCGGGCGGCGCAGGTAGAGGGTGGTGCCCTCGTCGTCGGTGGAGGTGCCGACCACCACGGTGCCGTCGCGGCCGAGTGCCAGGCCCGCCGAGTACGCGGCGGGCACGCCCGGGACGGCCTCCTCGTCGGGGCCGCCGGTGAAGGGCTGGCGGCGCCAGACCCCGAACTCGTCGCCGTCGGTGTCGTCGAACCACCAGATCCACTCGCCGTCGGGGGAGAGTTCGGCGTCGGTGGTGCCGTTGGGGCGGTCGGTGACCCTGCGGTGTCCGTCGGTGGAGCGGTCCCACGCGTACACCTCGTAGGTGCCGGTCGCGTTGGACACGTACAGCGCTCGGTCCGGGGCCTCGTCCGCCCAGTCGGGCAGGGACACCCGCGCCGCCCGGAACCGCTGCTCCCACGCCGGAACGACGTTCGTCTGCTCGTTCATGTCCTCATCCAACCCGATGCGGGGGGTGATCGGAACGGGCCGGGGGCGGCTCACCGGACGGTGCGGACACGGAGCTGGTGCGGTGCGGCCGCTGACGGGCTATCAACAGTAACGTAACAAATACGGACATAATGACCGGAGGAGTGCTCCCGTGACCGTCCCCGCGCCCCCGTTCGACCGGCTCGGCCCGCTCGGCCCGCTCGGTCGACTCGACCGGATCGACCCGCACGAGCTCGCCCAGGCGCTGGGCCTGGTCGAGGAGATCGAGCAGTACCTGGCCGGGCTCCCCGCGCCCGTCGCCCCCGCCCCGCCGGTCAACCCGCACGGCAGCGTTCGGCAGCCCTGGAACCACGGCCACCCGCTGCCCCGCCGCACGCTGCTCGACCTGCTGGCCCGCCGCCCGGCCCGCCCCGCCGAGGTCACGGTCGCCGGGCACCTGCGGCTCACCTCCCGCTACCTCGCCGAGGCCGGCTGGACCCAGGGCGCGCTCTGGGACGCCCGCGGCCGGGTCTGCCTGCTCGGCGCGCAGGCCGCCGTCCTCGCGCACGGCTACGGCACCGCGTACACCGTGCGCCGGGCCCGGGCCCAGGTGATGGAGGTCCTGCACGCCACCGGACGCGCCGTCCCCTCCCCCGACGCGTGGAACGACCGGCCGGGCCGCCGCCAGTCCGAGGTGCACGCGCTGCTGGAACGGGCCCGGGCCCGGGCGCACTTCCTGGGAATCTAGGGACTCCTCAGGCCGGTACGGCCGCCGTGAGCGAGGCCAGCCGTCCGGCGGTCGGCGAGCCGGGCTCGACCGTGTAGACCACCAGCAGCAGGCCCGGCTCGCCGGGCGGGGCGAGCGTCTCGTAGCCGAAGTCCAGCTCCCCCGCCCGCGGGTGCCGCAGCAGCTTGCGCCCGGACGCCTTCTCCCGGACCCCGTGCCGGGCCCACAGCTCGGCGAACAGCGGGCTCCCGGCCGCCAGTTCGGCCACCAGCGCGGACAGCTCCGGATCGTCCGGGTGCCGGGCCGCGGTCAGCCGCAGGTGGGCGACCGTCTCGGCGGCGACCCGCTCGAACTCCGGGTACAGCCGGGCCCCGCGCTCGTCCAGGAACGTGTACCGGGCCATGTTCCGCTCGGCGGGCGGCAGTTCGGAGAGCCCGAGCACCGCGTCGGCCGGGGCGTTCCAGGCCGGTACGTCCATGTGGCGGCCGAGCACGAACGCGGGCGTCGCCAGCGCGTCCAGCACCAGCCGCAGGCCCGGGCCGACCCGGCCCGTCCCCCGCCGGGACGCCCCGCGCGGCGGGTGCGCCAGGTCGTGCAGGTGGCCGCGCTCGACCGCGTCCAGCCGCAGCACCCGGGCCACCGCGTCCAGCACCTCGGCCGAGACGCCGTCGCCCCGGCCCTGCTCCAGCCGCACGTAGTAGTCGGCGCTCACCCCCGCCAGCAGCGCCACCTCCTCCCGCCGCAGCCCCGGCACCCGGCGCCGGCGCCCCGACGACTCCGGCAGACCCACGTCGGACGGCTGGATCCGGGCGCGGCGCTGCCGCAGGAACTCCCCCAGTTCGCTCATGCCCCCGACGATACGTCGGCCCGCCCGAAGGTGGTTCCCGCGGACCCAGGAAAACCACGGCCCTGGGTAACTCCCGCGCGGACGAACAGACTCGTTCCCGTCAGCAAGGAACGACCGAGGAGAACGATCCCCATGGGCTACCCCGCACTGAACGGCCGCACCGCCGTCGTCACCGGCGCCGCCAGCGGCATGGGCGAGGCCGTCGCCCGGCAGCTGGCCGCGGACGGCGCCCGGGTCGCGCTGCTGGCCCGCCGGGCCGACCGGCTCACCCGGCTCGCCGCCGAACTCGGCCCGAACGCGCTCGCGGTCCCCGCCGACGTCACCGACCAGGCCTCCGTCGACGCCGCCCAGCGGACCGTGCACCAGGCGTTCGGCCGGGTCGACCTGCTGGTCAACGCGGCCGGCGTGATGCTGCCGAACCCGGTCGACGACGGCCGGACCGACGAGTGGTCCCGCATGATCGACACCAACCTGACCGGCGCGCTGCGGATGATCCGCGCCTTCGGCCCCGACCTGGTCGCCGCCGCGGCCGACGGCGCGACCGCCGACCTGATCGACGTCTCCTCGATCGCCGCGGACGTGGTCTTCCCCAACTACGCGGTCTACGGCGCCACCAAGGCCGCGCTGACCCAGCTGTCGGCCGCGCTGCGCAGCGAGTACGGCCCGCGCGACGTCCGGGTCACCAACATCGAACCCGGCCTGACCGCCACCGAGCTGGGCACCCACATCGACAACCCCGCCCTCGGCCCGGACGGCCAGCTCGGCGCGATGTTCGACACCATCGGCCCCCTCGCCGCCGCCGACGTCGCCGACCTGGTCGGCTACGCGGCCAGCCGCCCCCGGCACGTGAACCTGCGCCAACTGGTGGTGCTGCCGACCCGCCAGGCCTGAACCCGCGCGCGGATCGGAACGGGAGTCAGGAGGACGTGCTCGGTGCGGGCTGCGCGGGGGACGACGGCGCGGGGGAGGGTTCGGGGCCGGTCCAGTAGACGGTGCCGCCGCAGCCGGTGGGGAGGGTGGTGGTGAGGGGGGCGCCGGTGGTGGCCGGGTCGGAGGTGTAGCCGAGGGTGAAGGCCGCGGCCGCGGAGCCGCCGGTGGTCGGGCCGGTGCTGGGGCCGGGGGTCGGGCTGGGATCGGCGGCGACGGCGGCCAGGGTCGGGCCCGGGGGCGCCGGGTCGGCGGCGGGCTGCGAGGCGGAGAGCGCGGCCGGGACCGCGCCGCCGCTGGGAGCCGAGCTGGGCGGCTGCTGGCCCTCGGAGCCGGAGCCGGAGCCTGCGCTGGGGGACTCGGAGGCGGCCGTGCAGCGCGCGGGCACCCAGGCGAACCGCACCAGGTACGAGTCGCCCGCGCCGAGCAGGACGTCGGCGGGGAGCCCCGCCGGGTCGGGCAGCGAGCCGGCCGGGTCGCCGACGGTGTGCGCGAGCAGCTGGACGCCGCCCGCCCCCGCACCGAGCGCGAACGCGCCGGGGCCGGCGAGGCGGCAGGGGTGGGTGGCGGTGTTGGTCAGCCGGAACCAGCCGTAGACCTTGCCGCCGGCCGGGTCGGCGGCGGCCTGCTGGACCTCGGAGCGGCCGAGGTCGGCGCCCACGCAGGCCGGGGCGGTGGCGGGCGGGGCGCCGGGACTGCCGGCGGCGGACGGGCTCGCGGTCGCCTCCGGCCCGGGGCCGGCCGTGCCGCTGGGGGCCGGTTCGACGCCGGCGTGCGGGTGCCCGCTGTGGCCGCCGGCCGTCCTCGTCGGGCTGCTCGGCGCGCCGGGCACGGCCTGACCGCCCGCCGGGTCCCCGGAGAGGTCGAACGGCCGGGTGGCGTTCACCACCGGCAGCACCGCGACGGCGGCGGCCAGCACCGCGGCCCCGCCCAGTGCCCGTCGGCGCACGGCGCGGCGGCGCGGCACGGCGGCGCGCAGCCGGGGCAGCGCGCCGGGTTCGGGTTCGACGGCGGCGACGGCGCGGTGCAGCCGGGCGCGCAGCAGTTCCTCGGTCAGCGTGCCGACCGAGCCGCCGGCCGGGCTGCCCGCCGTGCCGCCGACCGGTCCGCCGCCGTTGCGGGAAGGTTCTCCCTCAGTCATCTCCGTGCTCCATCCGCACCCGCAGGGCGGCGAGTCCGCGCGACCCGTACGCCTTCACCGAGCCGATGGAGATGCCGAGCACCTCGGCGACCTGGGCCTCCGTCAGGTCGGCGTAGTAGCGCAGCACCAGCACCTCCCGCTGACGGCGTTGCAACCCCCGTAGCGCGGCCTTCAGTTCGTCGCGCTCCAGCGCATCGTAAGCCCCCTCTTCTGCACTGGCCATGTCAGGCATGGGCTTGGGCAGCAGGCGCAGGCCGAGCAGGCGGCGGCGCAGCGTCGACCGGGACAGGTTGACCACGGTCTGCCGCAGGTAGGCGAGGGTCTTCTCGGGGTCGCGGACGCGGCGCCGGGCGGCGTGCACCCGGATGAACGCTTCCTGCACCACGTCCTCGCAGGAGGACAGGTCGTCCAGCAGCAGTGCGGCGAGCCGCAGGAGGGATCGGTAGTGGGCCCGGTAGGTGTCGGTGAGCTGGTCGACGCTGGCCCCGGTCGCGTCCGCTGCCGCCGCAGCAAAGCCCATCCGACTACCGCCCCGCCGGGCCGCCCCGGGCAGGGTGACCGCCACCGCCGCCCCCGTCACGTTCATCACGCTGGTTGGACACCCGATCCCCTGTCCTGGTTGCCCCGGCCGGGGACTCTGGTTCCGCGAAGAGGGAATCCCCCTCCCGAGCGCACTGGCTCCGAAGGGGGATTCTGGCAGACCCGGCGGACGGACCGGGTCCGCTTCACCCCTCCCGCACACAACCGTTGCGGTGTGGGTATCCGGGGCGGACCCGCGTGCCGTCCGGTGTCGTCCGGTGCCGGTCCGAGGGCCGACCCGGGGTACGACCCTCGGCTCAGCGGCCGGTGCCGCCGTAGACGACCGCCTCGTCGGTGTCGCTGTCCAGGCCGAACGCGGTGTGCACGGCGCGGACCGCCTCCGGCACGTCCTCCGCGCGGGTGACCACCGAGATGCGGATCTCCGAGGTGGAGATCAGCTCGATGTTCACGCCCGCCTCGGAGAGCGCCTCGAAGAAGGTCGCGGTGACGCCCGGGTTGGAGCGCATGCCGGCGCCGACCAGCGAGATCTTGCCGATCGCGTCGTCGAAGCGCAGCGACTCGTAGCCGATGCCCTCCTTGACGCGGCTCAGCGCGTCGATGGCCTTCTGGCCCTCGTTGGTGGGCAGCGTGAAGGAGATGTCGGTCAGGCCGGTGGCCGCGGCCGACACGTTCTGCACGACCATGTCGATGTTGACCTCGGCGTCCGCGATGGCGCGGAAGATCCGGGCGGCCTCACCGGG
The DNA here is from genome assembly GCF_055562955.1 of Kitasatospora sp. NPDC015121. NCBI lineage: Bacteria > Bacillati > Actinomycetota > Actinomycetes > Kitasatosporales > Streptomycetaceae > Kitasatospora > Kitasatospora sp. NPDC015121. Next base: position 395,576 of record NZ_JBVHEH010000005.1, on the reverse strand, counting down.
CTTGTCGGGCACGCCGACGACGGTGACCTTGGCCTCCGACGTGTCGTGGGCGACTCCGGAGATGATGGCCTGCTCCATCTCGCCCCCTTCGGGCTTCTTGTTCGGGTTGGTGCCACTGACGATCGTCCCCGGCAGACCGGAGAACGACGATCGTACGTGAATCGGGATGTTGTAGCGCCGCGCGTACTCCACGCAGCGGTCGAGCAGCACCTTCGAGCCGGACGAGGCCAGCTCCAGCATGTCCTCGAAGGCGATCCAGTCGATCTTGCGGGCCTTCTTGACCACCCGCGGGTCGGCGGTGAACACGCCGTCCACGTCGGTGTAGATCTCGCAGACCTCGGCGCCCAGCGCGGCCGCCAGCGCCACCGCGGTGGTGTCCGAGCCGCCGCGGCCCAGCGTGGTGATGTCCTTGGAGACCTGCGACACGCCCTGGAAGCCCGCCACGATCGCGATGTTGCCCTCGTCCAGGGCGGCCCGGATCCGGCCCGGCGTCACGTCGATGATGCGCGCCTTGTTGTGGGTCGAGTCGGTGATCACGCCGGCCTGGCTGCCGGTGAACGACTGGGCGTCGAAGCCCAGCGTCCGGATCGCCATGGCCAGCAGCGCCATCGAGATGCGCTCTCCGGCGGTCAGCAGCATGTCGAACTCGCGGCCGGACGGAATAGGGGTCACCTGTTCCGCGAGCTCGATGAGTTCGTCCGTGGTGTCACCCATCGCGGAGACCACGACGACGACCTCGTGGCCGGCCTTCCTGGTGTCCACGATGCGGCGGGCGACGCGCTTGATGCCTTCGGCATCCGCGACGGATGAGCCGCCGTACTTCTGCACGACAAGGCCCACGGGGGCTCCTCGACTTGGGGTGGTAGGTCGCGGCCAGTCTAACGAGCAGGGGTTCTCCGGCCGACGGCTTTCACATGCTGAGATACGAATATCGAACTCTGGTCACCGCCGACCGGCAGGTCTGCGGGCCCCGGCCGCCCGCCCCGAAGAATCGCCGCCCCAGCCGCGCCGGGCTCCCGGAATCTTCGCCTCCGGGCCCCGGATGACGTTTGCGTCACACCGGCGCCCGGGCCGCTCCGTCCGGGCCGCTCCGTCCGGGCCGCCCCGCCGTGCGCGGGGCTCCGCGGCTACAGGCCGAGCTCGGCCGCCATCAGGTCGCCCGCCTGCTGCTCCAACTGCTCGTCCGTCAGCCCGTCGTCGTCGGTGTCCGCCCCGTCCGGCACGGCGCCCAGCGGCGAGTCCAGCCGGACGTGCGCGATCAGCGACTGCAGCGCGCGCAGCACCGCCGTGCAGGTCGAGCCCCAGTTCGACAGGTAGGAGAACTGCCACCACCACAGCGCCTCCGAGACCCGGCCCTCGCGGTAGTGCGTCAGCCCGTGGCTCAGCTCGCTGACCACGCCCGCCAGGTCGTCCGAGATCCGGAACGCGCTCGGCTTCTCCGGCGGACCGTACGGGTCGAACACCTCGTGGTAGACGTCGATCGGCGCCAGCAGCTCGGCGAGCCGCTCGCGCAGCTCCACCCCGTCCGGCTCGGGGCCCGTGTCGGGCTCGAAGCGGTCGTCCGGGAGCACGTCCTCGATCGCGCCCAGCCGGCCGCCGGTCAGCAGCAGCTGCGAGACCTCCAGCAGCAGCAGCGAGATCGCGCTGCCCGGCTCGTCGCCCTTGGCCACCTCGGTGACGGCCAGCACGAAGCTCTCCACCGAGTCCGCGATCTGCACCGCGAAGTCGTCCGGGGCCTCGCTCCGCCCGAGCGGGCCCGGCAGGTCGGGGGTGGTGTCGGTTCGGTCAGACATCGAGCAGTCGTCTCCCTTCGAACGCCCGGCCGAGGGTGACCTCGTCGGCGTACTCCAAGTCCCCGCCGACGGGCAGTCCGCTCGCCAGCCGGGTGACCTTGAGGCCCATCGGCTTGCACAGCCGGGCCAGGTAGGTCGCGGTCGCCTCCCCCTCCAGGTTGGGGTCGGTGGCCAGGATCAGCTCGGTGACCGTGCCGTCCGCGAGCCTGGTCATCAGCTCGCGGATCCGCAGGTCGTCCGGACCGACCCCCTCGATCGGGCTGATCGCCCCGCCCAGCACGTGGTAGCGGCCGCGGAACTCGCGGGTCCGCTCGATCGCCACCACGTCCTTGGGCTCCTCCACCACGCAGATCACCGCGAGGTCGCGGCGCGGGTCCAGGCAGACCCGGCACCGCTCGGCCTCCGCGACGTTGCCGCAGACCGCGCAGAACCGGACCTTCTCCTTCACCTGCTGCAGCGCGTGCGCCAGCCGGCGCACGTCCACCGGATCGGCCTGCAGGATGTGGAAGGCGATCCGCTGGGCGCTCTTCGGACCGACTCCGGGCAGCCTGCCCAGCTCGTCGATCAGGTCCTGCACCACGCCCTCGTACACCTGCCACGCCTTCCTTCGACCGGAGTCCGCTCCGGTGCCATCATCCAACGAATCGGGCGCCGGACACACCGCCCGACGCCCTACTGACCCATAAATCACACAAGCCGTCACCAGGGGTTCCGACGCCCGCACCGGGCGTGGTCGGCCGGGTGCCGGACGTGCCCGGTCAGGTGCCGCCGGAGCCCGCTCGGGTCCCGCTCGGGCGGCGGCCGGAGCCCGGTCGAGTCCCGCTCGGGTCAGAACGGGAGACCGGGGATCCCGCCGCCACCGCCGAGGCCCTGGGTCAGCGGGCCCATCCGCTCGGCCTGCAGCTTCTGCGCCGCCGCGGCGGCGTCGCGCACCGCGGCGAGCACCAGGTCCGCCAGGGTCTCGGTGTCCTCCGGGTCGACCGCCGCCGGGGCGATGTTCAGCGCGACCAGCTCGCCCGCGCCCGACACCGTCGCCTCGACCAGGCCGCCGCCCGCCGAGCCGGACACCCGCGCCTCGGCCAGCTCCTGCTGCGCCCGGGCGAGGTCCTCCTGCATCTTCTGCGCCTGCTTCAGCAGCTGCTGCATGTTCGGCTGACCACCAGGGAACACGGGACTCTCCTCGATCCGTCGACACTCCACACACCGGCGCGACCCGACCGAAGCCGCCCGCACCGGCCCTTCGTCCCCGAGCCTACGCGGCCGCCCGTCGGCCCCACGTCAGTTCCCGCCCGGGCCGTCAGCCCGGACGGTGGTGGATCTCCTCCAGCACCGTCGCCCCCAGCTCGCGGACGATCAGCTCCTGGGCGGAGAAGACGTCCTCCTTGAGGTCCGGGTCGTCCTCCTCCGGGATGTCGTCCTCCGGCGCGACCTGCGCCGGGGACTGCGACTTCGGCCGCGGCTGCGGGGCGGCCTGCGGAGGCTGCTGCACGGGCGCGGGGGCCTGCGGCACCGGGGCGGGCGCCTGCACGACGGGCGCGGGCGCGGGGGCCTGCCGGACCGGCGCGGGAGCCTGCTGCACGGGGGGCTGCGGAGCCGGGCGGGGCGCCTGCGGGGCACCCCAGCCGCCGGCCGCCGGCGGCTGCGCGGGCGGCGCCGCGGACTGCACGGACGGCGGGTTCGTCCCGCCCGAGGGGTCGACGATGCACTCCACCCGCCAGTCCACGCCCAGCGCGTCCGAGAGCGCCTGCTTCAGCACCTCGTCGCTGTGGCTGCCGACGAAGCTGTCCCGGGCGCCCGCGTTCACGAACGACACCTGCAGCGTGCTGCCGTCGAACCCGGCCACCTGGCCGTTCTGGCTCAGCAGGATCCAGGTGAACCGGCGGCGGTTCTTCACCGCCTCCAGGATCTGCGGCCACATCTGCCGGATCTGCGCCGCACCCTGCTGCGCCGCCGCCGACGGCTGCGCACCGGCCGGCTGCGGCACCGCGGCCGGGGCGGCCTGCGGCGCGGACGCGGGCGCGGGGGGCGGGGTCTGCTGCACGGGCGCGGGCTGCGGCGTCGGCGCCTGCACCGACGTCGGCGTCGGCGTCGGCTGCTCGCCGGGCGCGAAGCTGCGCGGGATCGGCCAGGCCCCGGGGGCCGGACCGGCCGGGGCGGGCGCGGGGGCCGGCTGCACGGCTGCGGGCCGGGCGGGCGCGGGCTGGGCGGAGGGCTGCTCGACGTGGGGCGCGGCGGCCTGCGGCGCGGGCACCTGCTGAACCTGCTGGACCTGCTGGACCTGCACGGGGGGCTGGAACGCCACCGGTGCGGCGAAGCCGCCCGTCGCCGCCCGGCGCTCCAGCTTGTCCAGACGGGCCTGCACCGACAGCTCGTCCCCGTACGCGCCGGGCAGCATCACCCGGGCGCAGATCAGCTCCAGCTGGAGCCGGGGCGCGGCGTTGCCGCGCATCTCGGTCAGGCCGGTGTTCACCAGGTCGGCGGCGCGGCTCAGCTCGGCCGGGCCGAAGCGGTCGGCCTGCGCCTGCATCACCGCGATCCGGTCGGCCGGGGCGTCGATCAGGCTCTTCTCGCCAGCGTCCGGCACCGTGGCCAGGATCACCAGGTCGCGCAGCCGCTCCAGCAGGTCCGTCACGAACCGCCGCGGGTCGTGCCCGCCCTCGACCACCCGGTCGACCACCTGGAACACCGTCGCGCCGTCCTGCGCCGCGAAGGCGTCCACCACCTCGTCCAACAGCGTCGCGTCCGTGTAGCCCAGCAGCGCCGTCGCCATCGGGTACGTCACGCCGGCTTCGTCGGCGCCCGCCAGCAGCTGGTCCATCACCGACATCGAGTCGCGGACCGAACCCGCGCCGGACCGCACCACCAGCGGGAACACCGAGTCCTCGACCCGGATGCCCTCCCGGCCGCACACCTGCGCCAGGTAGTCGCGCAGCGTGCCCGGCGGCACCAGCCGGAACGGGTAGTGGTGGGTGCGGGAGCGGATCGTCCCGATCACCTTCTCCGGCTCGGTGGTCGCGAAGATGAACTTCAGGTGCTCCGGCGGCTCCTCCACCACCTTCAGCAGCGCGTTGAAGCCGGCCGAGGTCACCATGTGCGCCTCGTCCAGGATGAAGATCTTGTACCGGCTGTGCACCGGCGCGAAGAACGCCCGCTCGCGCAGCTCGCGCGCGTCGTCCACGCCACCGTGCGAGGCGGCGTCGATCTCGATCACGTCGATCGAGCCCGGGCCACCGGTCGCCAGGTCACGACAGGACTGGCACTCCCCGCACGGATCCGGGGTCGGCCCCTGCTCGCAGTTCAGGCAGCGGGCCAGGATCCGGGCGCTCGTGGTCTTCCCGCACCCGCGCGGCCCGCTGAACAGGTACGCGTGGTTGACCCTGTTGTTGCGCAGGGCCTGCTGAAGCGGGGCGGTCACGTGCTCCTGCCCGATGACCTCCGCGAAGGTCTCGGGGCGGTAGCGGCGGTACAGGGCTAGGGACACACCCCCGAAGATATCGGGACCAACCGACAAACGCGGACGCCCACCCGCGATCTCCCCGAAAACGCAAGGACCCCTCGTGCACCCGCCAGAGCCCACCTACCCTTGCTGCCTTCCGGCCCTGGGGGGGTTCAGCGAGATAGCGCCACACGAGGGGCTGCCCCAAGAGTAGCGGATCCCAGCCCCCACTCCCCCCACCCACCCCCGACTCCGATCCGCAGGCCCCGCCCCACCACCCACCTGCGAGACCGTGGTCGCAACCACCCCTCGACATGTACTAAGCTCTCCCACGGAGGATTCGCCTAGAGGCCTAGGGCGCACGCTTGGAAAGCGTGTTGGGGGCAACCCCTCACGAGTTCGAATCTCGTATCCTCCGCCTCCGCCCGCCAGGGCAAACGAAAGGCCCCGACCGCTGAGCGGTCGGGGCCTTCGTCGTACCGCAGTCCCAGTTCTGGCCCCAGTTCGGCTTCCGGGGCACCGACCCGGACCGATACACAACGACACCGAGCCGCGGCTACTGCTCCAGCGTTTCCCGCACCTGCAGTGCACCAACTACGCCGTGCCGATCGGGGTAGTGGCCCAAGGCCCGGTCGATTGCGGCGCGCGACCGGGACCCTACGGCGAAGAGCCCCGGTCGGCTCGGTCGAGCTGTACGTCCAGGCCGGCCCCCCGTCGACGACGCCGGCAGCCCGACGGGCTCCCGATCGCCGCCCCGGTCACCCGGGCACGGCAAGCCGGAGCCCGGAGACCGACTGGGCGCGCCCGGCGGCGGGCGCCGCCCTATCGCTGGGGCAACTCGCAGCCGTCCGGCCCGCAGGCTTCCGCGTCGCCCCCGCCGACCGGGATCAGTGGCGCCGGCAGCCGGCTCTCCCAGGCCTGCTCGAGCGCCCGCGCGAACGTTTCCACAGGCTGCGCGCCCGACACTCCCAGGCGCCGGTCAAGGACGAAGAACGGCACGCCCGTCGCCCCCATCGCGCTCGCCGTCGCCTCGTCCTCGCGCACCGCGTCCGCGTACGCCTCCGGATCGGCCAGCACCGCGGCCGCCGCCTCGCCGTCCAGCCCCGCCTCGACGGCCAGCTCGACCAGCCGCCCCGCCGCGAACGCCGAGCGCTCGTCGGCGAAGTTGGCCCGGTACAGCACGTCCAGCAGCTCCGCCTGCCGTCCCTGGTCCTTGGCGAGGTGCAGCAGCCGGTGCATGTCGAAGGAGTTCGCCGCGTCGCGCCCCTCGCTCAGGTACGGCAGTCCCTCCCCGCGGGCGTTCTCGGCGATCCGTGCCTCCGCCGCCTCGGCCTGCTCCAGGCTCAGGCCGTACTTCGACGCCAGCAGCGGGATCAGCGGGCGGGCCGCGCGCGGCGCGCGGGGGTCCAGTTCGAAGGACCGGTGGACGATCTCCACATCCTCGCGGTGCTCGAAGCCTGCCAGGGCCTGCTCGAACCGGGCCTTGCCGATGTAGCACCACGGGCAGTTGATGTCGCCCCACACCTCGACGCGCATGGCGTTGCACTCCTTCCAGCCTTGCGCGGACCTCCCGCGCCACTGCCTACCGAAACAAGCTCCCCCCACATGAATATTTCTCATCCTGAAGTATTCCGCCGGGACGCGAGCTCCGCCATCAGGCCCCGGTCGCCAGCCGCTCCAGTTCCTCGGGGACGGCTGCACAGGGGAGTGCTTCCGGGCCGCGAAAGGCCGGGTCGGATCGATCCGGTCTCAGTTCTGGTCTCATTCGTCCCCGTCCAGCCGGGTTCGGCGTCCGCCCCGTGGCCCGCTCCGCCGCAGGTCGGAACAGCCTCGGACCCCGGCGGACACCATTCGGGAGAATTGGAAAGCGTGTTGGGGGCAACCCCTCACGAGTTCGAATCTCGTATCCTCCGCCTTGCAGAGGGCCCCGACCGGTTTGCCGGTCGGGGCCCTCTGCGTTGTTGGTGGTGATCGTAGGGACTGTGCATGCCGGGATCAGCGGGTGAGCCACGATGAAGCCGGTGGGTCCACCCTTGTGCGGTCACATCAACGCGTGAGCCCTGCGTTCCCAGTCCACGATTCGAGTCATGACGCCGCTGATCTGCTTGACCGCGGCCGAGATGTCCCGGCCGGGCGCGCGCAGTGACCGGCTCATCTTGGCCACCCACCGCATTGCGACCTCGACCTCGCCGAGCACACTGACCACCTCGTGGGTGGACTTGGCGGTACTGACCATCTGCTCCAGGAACCCGACCGGTGAACCGACACGCTGCTCGGGCGGCATCGCTGCGATGACGTCGAACGCCGTCTGAACCGCCGCGTCCATCTCCACCATCTGCCCAGCGAAACGGGTGCACGCTTCCCGGAGACCGGAGGCCGGCTCGGTCATCGCCGTCCCAAGCTCAGCCATCGCCGGCAACCAGGCAGTCATCGGCGTCCCCGGCTGGGATGCCCGTTCCATCACGGGACCGATTTGCAGGACGGCCTCACTAATCACCGTCATGAATCCGGCGATCGCCTCCGTAGTCTCACTCATCGCCTCCATCTGCTCCTCCACGCGGGCGAACCGGTCGAACAGTCCGGGGGCCTCCGGATCGTCCTGCTCCGCCTCGACCAGGACCGCCGGAGCCGGCTCTGCCGGTAGCCCGAACAGGATCCGAGCCGGGGTCAACGGCTCGAACCCGTTGTGCAAGGCGCCCTCCAGCGCGCCCTCCAGGTCGCGTCGCGCCCTGACTAGCCCACTCCGGCTACGCTTGAACTTGATCGTCCGGATCTGCGAGATATTGAACGGCAGCTGACCGTTTTCGCCGATGTGGATGACAGGCTTTCCGGTCAGATGCCGAATCCCGAGTTCGTAGGCCACATTGGCGTTGCCTCCAGTGAGGTCGGCAATCACGATGTCGTCCTGCAGCACGTGCCGACAGATCTGCTCAGCAATTTCGCCCGTGTCGGCGATCCCGTCCGCCCGGACCGGTACGATCCCGTACCTGGCACAGGCAGGCAGGATCACGTTCTCGTAAATCTCTAGGTTTTCCTCGAAAGCCCGGAGCTCCGGACTCCCATCCGGAGCGTGTTCGTTGCCGATTGGCGCAATAACGAAGCAGGTCGTCATCGGTTCCTTCTCAGGCTCCACGCCGGCGACGGTCACGATACTCATGCGCAGTCCTCCATTTCCAACTTCGATGCACGATCGCGTTGTCGCGCAAAGTCGATGCCGGTCCTCAGATCGGCCGGATAGATGGGGCGTTCCTCGATCCCGAGGACCCTGAGCAAGCTGGCGGTGGGGATCCGGTACTGCTTCCCGAAACGCAAAACCATGCAAGGGAAACCGCCCCGGCGGATGAGTTTGTAGGCGGTAGCAGGACAAAGTCCGAGTGCTCGGGCGGCAGTACGCACGTCGATGGTCAGAGGTAGGTCGAAAGCTTCGCCGAACGACAGCCAGGCACGAGAATGGGGGTTCATCGCCGTCCTCCGGCCGGACGCAGAGACAGGGTGCCGATTCGGCTGCCTTCACTCGGACGCCGTGCGCGATACACGATCTCTTCGAGGCCCAAGTGGCCTGCCAGTTCGCCCAGCCTGAAGCTCTCCAACCGATCCGGTGTGACACTGAACCTCACTGTCGCCGACAGGCCGTCGAGCCGGTCGGGCGGCGACACACACAGATCCCAACCGTCTCGCCAGCCACTGGCCGGTGATTCAGGGGACTTCTGCACAGCAAGACGAGGAGCAGCCAGCGCCGCGATATCGGCCACCGGCCGCTCCTGGATCTGGGAACGGGCAAACGCCCAGACCCGATTGACGGCGGAGCGCAACAGTGCGCGTCCGGCGCCCATGGCTTGCGGGTCTACCTCCGCAAGCGCGACCAACAGGGCAAGCAGTGACTCGGATTCGAGATCCTGCCGGTCGATAGCCCAGCGGAGCCCGATCCGATGGAGGGTGTACCGCATCGCGGGCAACGCCAGCCAGAGCACCAGCAACCGGTTGGGTCCATCCGCGCCGATGTCGCGCTGCGCCGTGCCTACGGCTTCACGCCAGATCTCCTCGCGGAGCTGCGGGGCCGCCAACCTCCCGTACAGCGCCTGCCTGGCCGCCAAGGCGGAAATCCAGGTAGTGCCATCAATGGTGGTGACTAGAAAGGGAAGATTGACGGACCGGAACTGATGTTCCAGCGCGTCGAACACCCGGTTATAGGAAATCAGTCCCATGGTGAACCTCCCGACTCGTCGGCGTCGTCACGCAGGTCGTCCACAATGCGCGAGCAGATCTGAACGATCCGCTGTAATTCCTCGCGCAACGTCTCGTACGGGACCGGCGAAAAGACAGCCGTACGCTGCTGCGCGCCCGCGGCGGAGCACTGATGGCAGGAGGGGGCCGCATAGTAGTGCACATCGCGGGCCCTGCCCTGGACGGAGAGACCCAAGGTGCCGTATTGGTGGTTTCCATTCGCCGTGATCCCGCAGGGCGTGCAGTCTCCGGCGGGATGATCGCCGTTCACCGGCCCTCCCCACCGGGCGCAGCCCCGTAGACGGATCCGTGGATCACACCCTGGACTGCGATGCCTTGGACACCGTGCTGCACGGAGTTCGGCTGCTCCCGTTCTGCGGCTCGTACCGAAGGCCGCAGTCCGTCCTGCGCCGTGAGCGGCCAGGGTTCCCGCTCCACCTCTGGGCCCGAGCCGGGCAACCAGACCCAGCCGTAACCAGCGAAGCCGTTCTGCCGCACGTGGATACGGCAGTACTGCTCCGGGACGAGCCCGTGGAGCCGCGAGCGCACCACGTCCTGGTAGAGACGGTCGGAAATCACCACAACCAGGCTCGCCGACCTGTCGGCTGCCAGGGCCTGCTTCACCTCGGGGGCGTTGAGGTAGCGTGCCACCGCAACCGGGGCGGGGCCGGAGAAACCCAGGGCCGCTGTGGCAGCCACGCCAGCGTCGATGCCCAAGCGAAGCCGCAACCGACTTGCGGGTCGACGGGTGGCGTTATAGCTGCCGAGTTCAGCTGCCACGTGGGTGACATACTCGCCCAGTACCACCTGCTCGGACGTATCAGGCGGGAGCACCGCGAACTCCATGTCGCCCTGCGGCTGGCTGGACCATCTGCTGTGATCCAGCCCGCTACGTTCGGCTGCCACCCGCAACACCTGGGCGAGTCGGGCCTGTACGACCCGCTGGTCCGGTGTGTCGAAGCGGCTGTACTGCTCGATGTCAGCCGCCAGGCAGAGGCGGCGGACGACATCCGGCCGGGACTTGCCCCGGAGCCGGGCGGTCAGGTGCGACGTCATGTGAACCATCACCTGCTCGATGAGTGAGGACAGTTGGCTGCGCTGGGCACCCACTGTGCAGCCGGCGAGCCAGCGTTTCCGAGCAAGCCGCACAAGTGCGGGTTCTCACCTCCTGTCAGCAACCGATCGCGGTGGCAGCAGCCCGATCTCCCGGAGGCGGTCCAGCTTTTTCACCGCGCCATGGCGATAGCTGGTCGTGATGATCCCCTCGTTGCGGAAGCCCTCCAAGGCTTTCTCCACCGCCCTCTGCTTCGAACCGATGAGCGCCGCAAGTTCGGCCTGCGTGAGGTCGATGCAGATCAGGGTCTGCGAGCCGAGGGGCCGACCGTGGTCCTCCGCAAGTTCGGCGAGCACCCGGGCCAGCCGTACTCGAACCGGGAACTCGCCGAACGCGATACGCCAGGAATTCGCGGTGCGCAGACGCCGATTGCCGATCCGTACGATTTGGATAGCGACCTCGGGATGCCTATCGAGGAAGCTCCGCATCGCTCGACCTTGGATGACGTATGCGTCAATGTCGTCGCACGCTGTTACCGTGGCCGACCTGGGCGCGCCGTCGAGTACGGCCATCTCCCCGACCACGTCCCCGCCGACCCGAATGGCAATCAGAGCTTCTCGCCCGTTGGCGAGCTTTCCAGTGACCTTCACGTAGCCACTCTTCAGAAGCACCAGGTAATCGCCTGGAGCCCCCTCCGAAAGAATCCTCTCTCCGGACGGATACTGCTCTGGAGAGCCGATGCCCAACAGTTCCTCACGGACCGCCCCCGACAAGCTGCCGAGGAAGCGGGCAGGACGCCGCCAGCTGACGTCGCAAGCGGCACGTTCTACGGCTTTCCGGGTCACCCGTTCCATGCCCCACCTCGTGGTCGAACTCGATTTCCTTGCCGATCATGAAATCAGGGCAGAATTCGAACACAAAAGAGCGCACGGGGAGAATTTGGTGCGGCACGCGCGCACGGGGCGCACGTCGAAGCCGTCACGCGGGAATTCTGGAGCAATCGAACGGGAGCCAGCCATCGCAGGGGTATTGTAAGAGGTTTTGAAAGCATTCTTGGTGCAACGGATCGCCAGTTCGCACCTTGCGCCCTCCACCCGCGCGGCGATCTGGACCGCAGCCCCGGCGCGGCCCTCGTCACACCCTCTGGCCCATCCGCCAGATGTACGTTATTCTGTACACCATGAAGACGATGAGCGCCACCGAGCTCCGCGGCAACCTTGCCGCCGCGCTGGACGCCGTGGAAAGTGACGCCGAAGAGCTCGTCATCACACGCGCCGGCCATGAGCCACTGGTCGTCGTCTCGCTGGCCGAGTACGCCTCGCTCCGCGAGACCGACTACCTGCTGCGATCCCCGGCCAACGCCGAGCACCTTCGCCACTCCCTGCAGGAGTACCGCGAAGGCCGTGCGGCGACCCGCGAACTGATCGACCCCGAGGACACCACCGAGCAGAGCGCGTGAAAGTCCAGTTCACCGAACACGGCTGGGCCGACTACCTGTCTTGGCAGGCGGACGACCGCCGGGCCCTCAAGCGCATCAACCTGCTGATCGACGACATCCGCCGAAACGGCAACGAGGGAATCGGCAAGCCCGAGCCCCTGCGGCACGAGCTCGCCGGCGCCTGGTCCCGCAGAATCGACCAGGAACACCGCTTGATCTACGTCCTGGACGAGCAGAGCGACACCTTGTGCGTCATCGCGTGCCGCTACCACTACGGCAAGTGAGACACGAGGTGCCGTGGTCTCAGTTCTGGTCTCGTTCGCCCCCGTCCGGACAGGTTCAGCCATCGCCCGGTCGGCCACTCCGTCGCAGGTCAGGGCAGGCATGAACCCGAGCGGACAGCGCTGAGGAGAATTGGAAAGCATGTTGGGGGCAACCCCTCACGGGTTCGAATCTCGTATCCTCCGCCTGATCGAAGGCCCGGACCGCAACTGCGATCCGGGCCTTCGGCGTTTCCCGAGAAGCCAGGCCACCCTGCTGTACGGCGAGTATGGTGGCGTGTATGGCGTCCAAGAAGGTCACTGTCACGCTCCCCGAGGAACTGCTGGACGAGATCCGCGCGGACAGTGCCGATCGCGGCCTCTCCGCCTACGTCGCCGATGCCCTCCGGGCCAAGCGTGACCGCGACCGCCTGCAGGAGCTGGTCGTCTGGCTGGAGGAGGAGCACGGGCCGGTCAGCAGTGACGAACGGGCTGCCGCCTACGCGGAACTGGACGACCTGGACGCGGAGCACGACCGGCGCCGCACGGCCCGTGGCAGGAACAGCGGGGCGACCGCGTGAGGAAGCGCGCCGAGGAGGTCCGGCGGCTGCGCGTCTTCGTGCTGGACAGTGAGGCCCTGTCGCTCGCGGTCCGCGGCGACCGGATGATGATCGCCCGGCTCGATCTCGCCGCTCGCGGCGAGGCGGAGATCATCACCTCGCCGATGACCCTGGTCGAGGCGTACGACGCGCACACCACGGAGCAGCGCTGGGACTGGCTGCTGTCGCGGGTGAACGTCGCCGAACTGGGCAAGGACGAGGCGCGACAGGCACGTCGGCTGCTGGCGGACGCCGGCCTGCACGGGCACAAGTACGCGATCGACGCCGTGCTCGCGGTGGTGGCACTGCGGCAGCGCGGACAGGTGACGGTCTTCACCTCCGCCCCGGAGGACCTGGAGAGGCTGCTACCGGACCACGTGGTGGTGGTGAAGGTCTGACCGGCTGCCTCGGCGAGTTCGGTACCGAACTCGCATAGCCATGGTTGGACGGCCGCGAAGCCGCCTTCACTGCTCTCGGCCAGTTGGTCAGGCGAGTGCGGTGCGGGCCAGGACGCACAGCTCGGCCCGGTCGTCGATCGCCTGGGCCGGGACGGTGTAGTAGCTGTGCACCACCACCTCGCGGCCCGCGGAACGGTAGGTGAACGGTGTGGACCCTGCGCTCTCGTAAGAGGAACGGGCCGCGCGGTCGACCCGGAAGTAGAGCGTGTCCATCACCATCGCGAACTGGACGCCACGGCTGCGCAGGGCCCAGCCGCCGAAGTAGCGGTGGACGGTGACCTCGCCGATCTCCGCCAGCTGATCGGCGAGGTGCTCGGCGAGGCCGCGGGATCCGCTCACGCGGGGAGGAAGAACCCGGTGACGTCGGCGAGTCGGCCGTCGCGGTGGAGCGCCGAGCTCACGCCCGCCATGGCGGGCTGGCCCTGCTCGCCGAGCTGGGTCCACCGGGCGAGCGACCGGTCGTGGTGTTCGAGCACCTCGTCGATGCGGAACCGGTGGCCCGGGAAGGCCTCGGCGAACCCGGCCATGTAGGCGGCGAGTTCGGTCAGCCCGCTGACCTCCGTACCCGGGTCCCGGTAGGTGATGTCGTCGACCGCGACCGCGCCGAGTGCGGCGGGCCGCTCGCCGGGGTCGGCCGACCAGCACGCCGCGTAGTTCTCCCAGAGCTGCCGTGAGTCACTCATCGCTGTCCCTCTTCCTCGGAGCCGATCGACGCCATCGCGCCATCGGTGATCGTGTGCAGTTTGGTGACGGGAGCGCCGGCCCGGACCAGGACGAGCAGGCCCTGGTAGAGCGCCAGCAGGTGGGCCGCCGAAGCCTCGACGTCCAGGTCCGCGGACAGCAGGCCCAGGGCGCGGGCGCGCGTCAGGGCTGCGGCGAAGCCGGACTCGATCGCCTCCAGCCCTCGGCGGACCCCGTCGGCGGCCTGCGGGACGGAGAAGGACTCCACGGCGGTGTTGGTGAGCAGACATCCCGGATCGGGATCGAGGCCGGTCTCGAACGTCGAGGTGAAGAACGACCGGACGCCCGCCACGGGGTCCGGCGAATCGAGGAGATGGGCTCGGACGCGACCCTGCACCACTTGGTCGTTGTAGGCGTCCAGCGCCGCGCAGAACAGGCCGTCCTTGCTCCGGAAGGCCCGGTAGAGACTGCCCGGATGCAGCCCGGTCGCTTCCTCGACGTCCCGCAGCGAGGCCCCGAAGTAGCCGCGGCGGCGGAACAGTCGCATGGCGGAGGCCAGCACCTCCGCCTGGTCCCAGAGCTGCTTGCGCCCCATCGACTCCCCCGTAGTTGAACGATCGCTCACAAAAATAGCATGCCCGTCCGGCCCCCACGGCAACCGATCCACGGGGACCGCGGCACCCTCACCGGCGCGCCCCCGTCGCAGGTTCGAACACCCGCCTCCTCCGCCGGACCGAAGGCCCGGATGGTCGACTGGCGGTGGGCCGGTGGTGTTCCCGTGGCCGTCGGGACGGGCCGTCGCGTGATGCAGCGGGGGGGTACGTGCGGGCGAAGTTACACTCGCCCGCCATGACGAAGATCAGAAACCTTGCCGCGCCCGTCCTCGCGGCGGCGCTCGCGGTCACCGCCGCGCCCGGCACCGCGGTGGCCGCGACGGCCCCCGCACCGCTGGTCACCACCGGTCCCGTCTTCAACGACCCGACCGACCCCATCAAGCGGGACGCGATATTCGGGTACCTCTCGCACCTGATCGACGGCGCGGTGCCCGGCTCGACCATCAGCACCTCGCAGTGGGCGATGAACTCCGACTGGCTGGCCGACCGGCTGTCCGCCGCGCACCTGCGCGGGGTGAACGTCCGAGTGCTGCTCGACCACAACAGCGTGGACACCGCAGCGGGCGCCCAGTCCTACAGCAAGCTCGCGGCCGGGCTGGCTCAGCCGAGCACCGCGAAGTCCTGGGTACGCGTCTGCCCGCTGCACGAGGCGTGCCTGGCCAAGGACCCCCACCCCGCCGACACCTACTACAGCAACAACCACAACAAGTTCTGGCTGTTCTCCTCCACCACCGGCAGTTCCACCGGCACCGTGCCGGTCGACGACGTGGTGGTGCAGACCTCGGCGAACCAGACGCTGTGGGACCGGCAGTCGGCGTGGAACGACGCGATGGTCGTGGCCGGGAACGTGGAGCTGTTCGACGATTACGCCGGTTACTTCGCCGCCCTCGACGCGGCCCAGCAGAACCGCACCCTGCAGGTCGCCGACTACCCGGTGGCGTATCAGGCCGGGCCCGCCAAGGTGTACTTCTTCCCGCGCGCCACCACCGATCCGATCATCGACATCCTGAACACCGTCGCCACCCCGGTGAACGGCCGGCCGACCTGCTTCGGCAACTCGGCCGGCTACGGCACGACCGACGGTCGTACGGTGATCCGCGTGGCCATGCACCACATCAGCCGCATCGAGGTGGCCAGGAAACTCTGGGAGCTCGACAACGCCGGCTGCTACGTCGATGTCGTCTACCGCATCGTGGACACCATCGGGTCGGACGTCTTCAACCAGCTCACCCAGCCCACCCGGTACGGCGGGATCACCCTGCACCAGCTGGACGACGACGTGGCCGGCCACACCGCCACCCACTCCAAGTACCTGCTGGTGGAGGGCGGTTACAAGGGACTCCCGAACCAGAAGATCGTCTGGACCGGCAGCCACACCTACACCTACATGGCGCTGACCTCCAACGACGAGGCGCTGCTCAAGTACGACGACCCCGCCGTCCACGACGCCTACCGGTCGAACTTCTGGGCCCAGCGGGCCGCCGCCGACGCGCAGAACGCACCCGCTCCCACACCGACGCCCTGACGTTCGTGGCGGGGCGGAGGCCGTCACCTCGCCGATGGCCCTGATCGAGGCGTACGACGCGCGCACCACGGAACAACGCCGGGACCGGGTGCTCTCCCGGGTGAACGTCGCCGGACTCGGCAAGGACGAGGCCCGACAGGCGCGCCGACTGCTGTCCGACCGTCCGGCCCCACTCGGTTGCGGCCCCGCGCTCCGCTCGGCGCCACGGACAGCGATCCAGTGTCGAAGCAGTCACGGATCAGCGAACACCCGTCCCCAGGAACCGGATCGGGACTTCGATGTCGGCTACACCCGCCTCACCTCGGCCCACCCTCAGGAGCGTGCCGTCCACATGGTCCCCACCCCGGTAGTCCTGACGAAGGCGTCCCCCACCGTCTCCCTGGACAAGCACGGCGTGACGTCAGGTCTGATCCGGGTCAACCTGAACTGGACGTCGGCCCAGGCCGCCGCTCGGCAGAAGGCCGGAGAGGCGCGCGGCGTCTTCCGGAGGATGCGGGCCTCGCTGCAGGCCGCGGCGGTCAAGGACGTGGACCTCGACCTCGGATGCATGATCAGGTTCGGTGACGGCCGCAAGACCGTCGTCCAGGCCCTGGGCAACTCGTTCGGCTCGGTGGACCGCTTCCCGTACGTCGCGCTCGACGCGGACGACCGGACCGGTGCGCGGGCCACCGGCGAGAACCTCGTGATCAACCTGGATCACCAGGCCGAGTTCTCGAAACTCCTCCTCTTCGTCTACATCTACGAGGGATCCGGGGACTTCCGCGGCCTCGACGCGGTGGTGACCCTCACCTCCGACCGCGGTGACCGCTTCGAGGTGCGCCTCGACGAGTGCCCACCGCAGGCGCACGCGTGCGCGATCGCCCTGATCAAGCGGCAGAAGGGCGAACTCGTCGTCGGACGCGAGGTCAGGTGGTTCACCCCGAAGGACGGCCCGGGGATCCAGGACGTGATTTCCCGGGCGTACCGGCTCGGCATGAAGTGGACTCCGGGCCGCAAGTAGAACCGCGGGCAGCAGATGGACCTCCGTTCCGCTCGGCCCGATGCACCCCGCCGGCACAGAACGTGCGGTTACCGCCACGCGCGCGATGGTGCACGTGTGGCGGTGGAACCGGACGGCAGGCACTTCATCCTCCGGCGTGCTGCACCGCCGTAGTCTCAGTTCTGGTCTCCGCCGCAGCTCAGGGCAGGCATGGATCTCAGTGGACGGCGCCGAGGACCATGGGAAAGCGTGTTGGGGGCAGCCCCTCACGAGTTCGGCACTCGCCTCCTCCGCATCGTTCGAAGGCCAGGTCCACTCGACGGCCCGGGCCTTCGTGGTCTCCGCAGGCCGGTCCTCGAAGAGCAGGCGCTGATCTTGCCAAGCCCTCACCACGCCAGCAGCGGCCCACAGCGTGCAGGCACCCCCATCCAGCGAGGTTGACTTCGGAACGTATTCCGAAGTAGCGTGGCCGCATGTCCACTCTCACCGTGTCGTTCTCCGACCTGTCGAAGAACTCGAAGCGCGTCGCGGACACCGTCGAGCAGGCGCAGCGCGTCCACGTCACCCGTCGTGACGGCGAGGACCTGTACCTCACCACCGAACGTCACGACCGTCAGCGCGAGGAGACGGCGGATGTCACCGCACGGCTGTTCGCGGCCCTGATCACCAGCGACGAGGGGGCGCGCGCGGTCCTCCTCGCTCTTCCCGAGGTCTTCCCCTGGACCAGGCACCTGTCGGCCGAGGAGGTGCGCGAGTTCGTCGTCGACCTCGTGAACGCCACCCGCGACGTGGTGGAGTTGGACGTCCACGCCAACCTGCACCGTGTGATCGTCGAGTGGCGGGCCACCGCCAGGATCCTGGCGGACCCCGAACTGAGCGCCCGGCTCACCAAACCGCTCCCGGGCGATGACCACGGCGAGGTACTCGCCCCGTGAGCCCCAAGCGCGGAGACGACGTCCCGCCGCCACCGGTCGGTGACGAGTGGCGACTGCGGTTCGCCACCAACGAAGCAGCCAAGGGATGGGGTGACCTCTGCACGGAGGCGCCGGGGAACACTCGGCGCTGCTTCGAGGCCCTCCGCACCAATCCCCTGTCCGCGGGTGACCCCGATCGGCAGCACCGACTCCGAGGCCGCCTCGCCACCCGCACCCTCGGAGGGGACGAGCTACCGCAGTGGGAGTACGAGGTGACCGCCGGCGGGCGCGTGCGCTACCTCGTCGACGAACGGGGCCGGACCGTCCATCTCGTCCACGCCTCGCCCCGGCATCCCAAAGACACGGACGGCTGACCGGCAGCGGAGCGGATCGGTCCGGCTTCAGGCGATAGGCGGCGTGGTCTCCGTTCTGGTCTCCTCCCCCGTCCAATCAGGTTCAGCCGCCGCCCAACCGTGGGCTCCGCCGCAGGTCAGGACGGGGGTGCCCCACGAGTCCGCATCTCGTACCCTTCGCCTGACGGCATCATCGCGTCGCCCGTCCACGCGGACATGCCCGCGGCCGAGATCGAGACTTCGTACGCCCGGTGACCGCCGAGTTGCCGGCCGCTCCGACGAGGCGGGCGATCCCGCTCCGCACCGTGCCGGGTCTCGTACGTCCCGGCCGTGCGGCAGCCGCCCGCTACCACTCCTGCGGGACGCGCGGCTCGCGGACCGCTCCCTTGAGCATGCCCATCGAGCGCTCGTGCTCGTCCCCCACCTTGTCCCTGACCCGCACCTTCACTCCGAGTTCCTCGACGACGCCCATCGCCTTGGACGTGAACCAGCCGAGCAGTGGCCCGTTGTCTCCCGACACCGGATACCCCTCCCCCAGGAGCACGAACGCGTAGTCGACCTCCGGCTGCAGACCGGCACGCACCAGCTCCTCGTCCACCTCGCCCATTGTCATCCACCGGCATGCGGCCGGCGGCTCCTGGCCCCTGAACAGCACGGTGTAGCGAACCTCGCGGACGACCGCTCCGCTGTCGGCTCCGTTGATCATCCGCGAGGCCCACACCAGTTCGCCCGCGACCGGCGACAGGCCGGCGATCGCCCGTCCCTGGAAACCGATCATCGGACGAACGGTCGTCGCGTACTGCGCCCGAGCGAACAATGCTCCACCTGTGGCCAGCAGTGCCGCCGTGGCGCTCTGGAAGTCCAGCAACTGAACGGGCCCTCGGTTCGGAGGCTGCGCCGAGGCCGCCAGATTCTCCTGGAAGACCGTGTAGACGAATAGCACGGCCGCCACGCAGGACAAGAACACCAGCAGGCGCCAGAAAACCCAGTTCCGCTGAACCACTCGCTGGCCCGTATCGACTTCCGGATGCTGCGACACCCCGGCCCCCTTCCCCCAGGAGCACAGGATGGAACACCATCAACATGCAGTCAACGATCCTTTCAGCCATGGGAGTTGTCGGAGTTCCGATGTCGTTGCGGACCTCTTCGGGGCGCGCTCGACCCGCAAGGCGGCCCGGAGCGGCAGGCAGCACGCACCGACTCCGAGGCCGCCGACCAGCGGGCTGCTCCGCTGGGGCCCCGGGTCAGTCGGTGGGGCTGTTCGGCCGGTCCTGACGCGCCAGCCATGTCGTGATCACCCGGTTCGTCTCCTCGGGCTTCTCCTGCTGGATCCAGTGGCCGCAGTCCAGGCTGACCACTTCCGCGTGGGGGACGAACTCGGCCAGGTTCTCGGCTCTCGCGACCGGGTCCCGGTCGCCGTAGATCATGAGGGTGGGCTGGTGGACGACCGGGTCCGCGTCCGCCAGCAGGTGCCAGTTGCGGTCGAGGTTCCGGTACCAGTTGACGGTGCCGGTGAACCCGGACGTCTCGAAGGCGGAGACGAGGACGGCCAGTTCCGCGTCGCTCATGACGGGCTCGCCGCGTGGTGCCTCCGCCCGGGCGAGGTCGATCAGCGCCATGCCCGGCCGGGGTTCCGCGGGGGGCTCGTTCTTCCGGTACAGGTTGCGGAGGAACCGGGAGGGGTCGGCGTCGAAGACGGCGTCCGCGACGCCCGGCCGCCGGTTGAAGTGGACGAAGTAGAAGTCGTCGCCGAGCACGGCCGCCATGGACTCGATCCAGGGCCTCTCCCCGCGCTCCTGGTAGGGCAGGCTCAGGTTGACCACCTTGTTCACCCGGTCGGGGTGCAGCAGGGCCAGGCCCCAGACGACGAACGCCCCCCAGTCGTGGCCGACGAAGGCGGCGTCCTCGTAGCCGTAGTGGTCGAGGAGCCCGACGAGGTCGCCCGTCAGGTGGGCGATGTCGTAGTCCGTCACTTCGACCGGGCGGGACGAGCGGCCGTAACCCCGCTGGTTCGGGACGATGACGTGGTAGCCGGCCTCGGCGAGGGCGGGCATCTGGTGGCGCCAGGAGAAGGCGTGCTCCGGCCAGCCGTGGCAGAGCACGACGGGGTTCCCCGCGTTCTCCCGGCCCGTTTCGAAGACTTCGAGTTCCACGCCGTTGACCGGTACGAGAGTGGGCTCGGGGAAGTCGGTTGAGGTCATGCCGCCATGCTGTCCCCCGAAACCGGTCACCTCGTGACCGGTTTGCGTGAGAGTTTCGTCGACGTGCGGACCGACCGGCTGGTGGCCATCCTCCTGTTGCTGCAGCGGCGCGAGCAGGTGACGGCGGCGGAGGTCGCCCGGGAACTGGAGGTCTCCGAGCGCACCGCCCGCCGCGACCTCGACGCCCTGGCCGTGGCCGGGGTGCCCGTGTACTCCACGCAGGGCCGGGGCGGCGGCTGGCGCCTGGTGGGCGGCGCCCGCACCGACCTGTCGGGGTTGACCTCGGGTGAGGCCCGCGCCCTGTTCCTGGCCGCCGGTCCGGCCTCGGCCGCGGCGCCGGCCGTGAAGGCGGCCCTGCGCAAACTCGTCCAGGCCCTGCCGGCGCCGTTCCGCACGCAGGCCGAGGCGGCGGCCGCGTCACTGGTGACGGACCCGCGGCACTGGGGGGCGCCCCGGGCCGAGCACCGACCGCCCCGCTTCCTCGACGGGCTCCAGGACGCGGTGATCCGCGGCGTCCAGGTGCGGCTCGGGTACGTCGACGGCAGCGGCGTCGAAACGAGGAGGACCGTCCACCCGCTGGGCATCGTCGCCAAAGGCCCGGCCTGGTACCTCGTCACCCACACCGAGGCCGGCCGACGGACCTTCCGGATCGACCGCGTGGCGTCCGCCGTCCTGACCGACGACCCGGTGGACCGGCCCGGGGACTTCGACCTCGCCGGGAGCTGGCGCGAGATCGCCGACGAGGTCGAACGCCGGCGCACGCCCCTGGAGATCCGGGCGCTCTGCACGCCCGAGGGCATCGGCATCCTCCGGATCGGGCTCGGCGACCGACTCGACGTGGGAGGCGCCGTGACCGACGGCCGCATCGAGGTCGTCATCCGCGGCCGCGACGGGTACACCCTGGCCGGTGAGCTCGCCGGGCTCGTCGAATGGCTCGAAGTGACCGGCCCTCCGGACGTGCGCGCCCACCTGGCCTCGATCGGCGAGGCGCTCGTCGAGCGCTACCGCTGAGCCCGGCCACGGGCGGCGCCCTCGGTTTCGGGGGGCGGCCCCGCGCAGAAGGCCCGGACCGCGACTGCGGTCCGGGCCTTCGGCGTTCACGTTGCGGTGCTTCGGTTCCGCTCGGGTGCGCGGTGTCCCGCGGTCAGCCGCCGTGGGCGGCTTGCCCCGGCGGGTGGAAGCAGGCGGTGACGGTCTTGCCGTGCTCGTCGGCGTGGGCCCGCCAGTCGTCCGCGAGGGCGTCCACCAGGGCCATGCCGCGGCCGGAGGTGGCCCTCGGTCCGGCTTCACGGGGGCGGGGCAGCTGCGGCGAGCCGTCGTGGACGCTGACGTACAGGCAGGAGCCGTCCCAGGTGAGGACGAGGTGGGCGTCGGTGTGAGCGTGCAGGTGGGCGTTGGTGAGGAGCTCGGAGACGGTGACGAGCACGTCGTCGACCGTCCCGGCGGCATCCTCGGTCCAGCCGAGCTCCTCAAGGTGGCGGCGGGCCCACAAACGGCCGGCCCGCACGCCGCTGGAGAGGGGCAGCGCGCGGGCCCAGCCCACCGCCTTCACCGCTCCGCCGGGCCCGTCCCCGGTCGGGGGACGGGACGGCGCGGAGGTGTCGTCGGTGGATGCGTCGGGTCGGTCAGGCATGCCGGTGGTGGTGACGGTTGCCGGTGACCAGCCGGTAGAGGGCGAGGAGGATGACCGAGCCGATGATCGCGGCGATCCAGGTCGAGAGGTCGAAGAAGCCGTCGATGGAGTCGACGCCGAAGATCACCTTGCCGAGCCAGCCGCCGAGCAGGCCGCCCGCGATGCCGATGAGCGCCGTGATGATGATGCCGCCCGGGTCCTTGCCCGGCATCAGCGCCTTGGCGATGGCACCCGCGATCAGGCCGATCAGTATCCAAGCGAGGATGCTCATGTGGTGCTCCTTCTCTGCTACGAGCGCTGCCGTTGACGGCATTCGTCTTCGCCGTGGCGGGGTTTTCAAACCGCCTGGCGCCGAATTCCGGCAACCGCTCGTGCCCGGCCGCTCCGCCGGGGGGCACCCGGCCCGGACGACCGGCGCCGGACGGCCCGCGGCGAAGACGGCGAGCAGCAGGGACGACGGACGGCTCGCGGCGGGCGGCAGGGACCACGAAGACGAAGGGCGGCCGCGCGGCGGAGCGCATGCCGAGAGGAGGCCCGGGAGACCGCACGCCTCCGGGCGGAACGGCGCGGCCCTGCCGCCCGGACGGAACAGGGCGGGGACCGTCACGTCGCCCGTGACCCCGGTCGGGGGCGCGGGACGCGCGTCGCGGAGCGCGTCAGGGCGTGCGCGGGCGCCGCCTGCCGGGGCGCGGGCCGTTCCGGTGGTCCGGGCCTCCGGCGGGCGTGGGCGGGCGCTCGCGGGTCAGAGGGTGAACATCCCGCGGTAGGGCTCGGCGATGCGCTCCTGTCGTGTTCCGAAGTCGACCAGGACCGCGCTGTCGCCCTCGACGTCGAGGACCCGGCCGAGGCCGTAGGCGTCGTGGGTGACGCGGTCGCCGACGGCGAAGTGCTTGCGGGGCGCTTCGGGCTTGGCCTTGAAGGGGCTGGTGGGCAGGTGCCGGCGGACTGCTTCAGGCTTTTTCATCCAGTCCAGTATGCGCCGTGGAGCCCGGGTGGCGCCTCTTTCTGACGGCCCGAATTCCGGGTGCCCGATATGCCGGATGTGTCGAACGGCACTCCCGGCGGGGGCCGGGGCCCGGCGGGGCCGGGCCGGTGCGGCCGGCCGGGCCAACCGCCGGGGGTAGTGGGGCGGTTGGCGCGCGGGTCGGGGCCGGGCCCCCGGCGCGCGGACGGGCTCCGTCGAAACCGGGACGGAAACCTCCCCCCACCGGGGGCCCGGGGCTGCTACAGTCGAAGAAGTTGCGGTAGTGGTTCCCATGAACTTTGTGTGCGCCCGCTGATGTATCGCGGGCGCATTTTCTGTTTTCCCGGTCGCTTTCCGGGCGGGTGCTCATCACGGTGACTCGGTGCTCGTATCGTGCGGGTTCCGGAAGGTCCCTTGAAGGAGATTTTTTACATGGCTAATGGCACCGTGAAGTGGTTCAACGCGGAAAAGGGCTTCGGCTTCATCGAGCAGGAGGGTGGCGGTCCGGACGTGTTCGCCCACTACTCGAACATCAACGCCAGCGGCTTCCGCGAGCTGCTCGAGGGCCAGAAGGTCGAGTTCGACGTCACGCAGGGCCAGAAGGGCCCGCAGGCCGAGAACATTCGCCCGCTGTAGTTCCCGTCTGCCACGGCGACAGCCTGGCAGTGAAAGGCCCGTACCGCGCACTTGGTGCCCGGTGCGGGCCTTTCGGCGTTGCGGGCGCGCCCGCTCGGGGAATGCCGATCACCACCTTGCCGACCAAACGGTCTTCACCGACTACGCCGCCATGACCCCCCGGCTCCAGGCGGCGGGCCTGCTGACCGCGAGGGTGGTGGCGGTTAGGGGATCCATCGCGGCGGCCGACGGCCAGGACCCGGACGATCGGGACGTCCGGTCGTCAGCAGCTCCCGCTGGGGGCGCGCGGCGAAGCGCGTGACGTGGCCCATCGGACGTCAGTCATCCTCGCCATCTCCTCCTAGGCCCGCGGCCTCGTCGGCGAGCCCGTTCAGCCACGCCTCCTCGGCGGCGTCCGCCCTTCGGCGGAGGCGCTGGTGCTCCTCGATGTCGATCACCACGGCCTCCTGCCTGCCGCACCTGGTGATGATCGCCGGGATCTCCTCGCGGCGCGCCCGGTCGATGACGTCGGCGAGGTGGCTGCGGGCCCCGGCCATGGACTCGATCACGGGCTCACGCCTGTCACCGAGGCAGCGGAGGTGGCAAGTGAAACAGATGTACTCCAAGGCGCCCCGAGCCGACTGCGGCCTCGCCGGCGCGGTGGCGCTCCCGGTCTAGCCGGCGTGTCCGGAGGCCAGTTGGTCGCGGAAGGTCGGGCATTCGACGATGTCCGGCTTGCCGCAGCGCAGGGCGTGGGTGAGGAGTCGTTCGGCGTGGTCGAGGTCGGCCCGGCGGCGGTCGATCTCGGCGAGCTTGGCGCGGATCATCGCCTGCCGGTGCGGCTGCTCGCGCTGGAACTCGGCGACCTCGGCCAGGCTCAGGCCGGCCCGCTGGAAGGTGCGGAGCAGGACGATCCGCTCGGCGGCCTGCGGCGGGTAGCGGCGCTGGCCGCCCTGGCGTTCGGGGGCGGGCAGCAGGCCGTGGCGCTCCCAGAACCGGATCGCGGACGCGGGGACGCCGGTGGTGGCGGCGAGCTGGCCGATGGTCAGGCGCACGGGACGCTCCTCCCGGGGACGGTGCTTGACTTGAACCCTAGTTCAAGTCGCAGAGTTGCCGTCAGCTGCGGCGGAGGCGAACCGGCCTCCGCCACGAGGGAGTTGGAGGCTTCGGATGACAGGGACGGCGAGCCGGCCGGACGGGACGGTCGAGGCGGCGGACGGGCTGGTCGAGGCGGCGCGGGAGCTCTTCGCGGCGGGGGTGATGTCGCACTCCGGGCACGCCAACCTGAGCGCCCGGATCGACGGCGACCGCTTCCTGCTGACCCCGGGGTACGTCCGAGACCTGGCGGCCGACCAGTTGGCGACCGTCGGCCTCGACGGGCGGCTGCTGGACGGCGAACTGCGGTCGGTCAGCGCCGAGATCACCACCATGCACAGCGCCGTCTACCGGGCCCGCCCGCAGGTCGGCGCGATCGTCCACACCCACTCGCCCGCCGCGACCGCCTTCGCGGTGGCCCACCGGCCGCTGCCCTGCCGGACCGAGCCGATGCTGCGCTTCGGGCAGCCCGAGGAGGTGCCGGTGGTGCCCTGGGGGCCGCGCGGGTCGGACGTGTCGGTGCGGGGCATCGCGGACGTGCTGGAGCGGCGTCCGACCACCTCGGCCGTGCTGCTGGCCAACCACGGGCTGCTGGTGTTCGGTCCGGACCCGGCGGCCGCCTGGCGGCTCGTGGTGGCGATCGAGGAGAGCGCCGAGGCCGAGCTGGCCGCCGCCGCGATCGGCGGGGCCGTGGACTTCCCGCCGGGTGCGCTGGCGGACGTCCGGGCCTCGATCGCCCGGGTCGCGTCGTGACGGGCACCGCGGCCGCCGCGGAGGACACGGCGGACACGGCGGACACGGCGAGCACGACCGGCACGGAGGGCGCCGAACGAGCCGAGGCGTTGCGGGAGCGCTACCGGGCGACGCTCGGCGCCGTCCCGCCCGGCGTGGAGGACCGGCTGCGGGTGGCGCTGGCCCTGGGACGGCTGCCCACCGAGGAGGCGTTCACCGCGCTGCGCCACGTCGTGCTGGCCGACAGCCCGCTCGGCGGGCGGGTGCAGCAGCTGGTCCACTTCGGGCAGCTGCTGGCGCTCGGCCGGGCCGAGCCCGCCCGGATCCACGCCCGGGGCGCACTGCACGCGGGCGCCTCGCTCACCGACCTGATCGGGGTCGCGGAGACCGCGCTGATCACCTCGGGCACGCCGTCCTACGCGCTCGGCCTGGAGATCGTCGTCGAGCTCCTGCCGGACGGGAACGGCTGAGAGGCCGCCCGCTCGCCGTGCCGAGCGGGCGGGGAGGCCGGAGGATGGCAGGGTCCGGTATCCCCGTCGGGTCAGGAGGGTTCCCGTGAAGGAGCTCGAGTTCACGCAGAAGCGGACGCTGTCGCGGTCCGAGGCCGCCGACCAGCTGGAGGCGCTCGCGGCCGCGATCAGGCGGGGCGGGCAGGCCGAGCTGGAGCTCGGGCCGGGGAAGCTGACCGTGCGCATCCCCGACGAGCTGCGGACCGAGATCGAGGTCGAGCTGGACGGCGACGAGATCGAGCTGGAGATCGAGATGTCGTGGCGCACGGGGCAGCCGGAGGGGTCCGGGGCGGCGGCGGACTGAGCGGAACGGCGGGCCTGAGCGGGCCCGAGCGGACCCGAGCCGGCCCGTCCTTGCATTAGGCAGCGTGTGCAATTATTGTCGATGCAAGTAAGGGGCGCCTGCATCGACTGCGGGCGTCCGCGCCACCCGGCGGGCCCGGCCCCGTTCCGCGCCTCCCCGCGCCCGGGCCGCCGCCCGCCGGCCGCTCCACGAAGGCACCGCCATGACCCTCAAGAACCTCCTCCCCGGCAAGCTCGGCTTCGGCACCGCCCCGCTCGGCAACATGTTCCGGGCGATCCCCGACGAGCAGGCCCGCGCCACCGTCGAGGCCGCCTGGGACGCGGGCGTCCGCTACTACGACACCGCCCCGCTGTACGGCGCCGGGCTCGCCGAGGAGCGCCTGGGCCAGGTGCTCTCCGGCAAGCCGCGCGACTCGTACGTGCTGTCCACCAAGGTCGGCCGGGTGGTCCTGGACGAGCACGCCACCGCCGCCCACGAACTCGGCGAGAAGGGCGGGCTGTTCGAGCACGGCAATCCGAACCGGATCCTGCACGAGTGGACCGCCGACGCCACCGAGCGCTCGATCGAGGGCAGCCTGAAGCGGCTCGGCACCGACCGCCTGGACATCGTCTGGGTGCACGACATCGCCCAGGACTTCCACGGCGACGCCTGGCTCGCGACGTTCGAGGAGGCCCGCACCGGCGCCTTCCGGGTGCTGTCCCGGCTGCGCGAGGAGGGCGTCATCAAGGCCTGGGGCCTCGGCGTCAACCGGACCGAGCCGATCGAACTGACCCTCGCGCTGGACGAGCCCCGGCCCGACGGCTTCCTGCTGGCCGGCCGCTACACCCTGCTCGACCACGAGCACGCCCTCGGCCGCCTGCTGCCGATGGCCGCCGAGCACGGCGCCGAGATGGTCGTCGGCGGGCCCTACAGCTCCGGCGTGCTGGCCGGCGGCACCCACTTCGAGTACCAGCAGGCCCCGGCCGAGGTCATCGAGAAGGTCGCCCGGCTGAAGGCCCTCGCCGACCGGCACGGCGTCAGCGTCAAGGCCGCCGCCCTGCAGTTCTCGCTCGCCCACCCGGTCGCCGCCGCCGCCGTCCCCGGCGCGACCCGGCCCAGCCGGATCGCCGAGGACACCGCCGCGCTGGACGAGGCCGTGCCCGCCGCGTTCTGGCACGACCTGCGCGCCGCCGCCCTGGTCAGCCCCGCCGCCCCGCTGCCCGCCGGCGCCTGAACCCCGATCCGGAAGGACACCGCCATGGCCTCCACCTCCGTCAGCCGCACCGTCCCCGCCACCCCCGACCGGGTCTGGGCCCTCGTCGGCGGCTTCGACTCGCTGCCCGACTGGCTGCCGTACGTCCCCGAGAGCACCACCCGCGAAGGCGGCCGGGTGCGCCGGCTCGCCAACACCGGCGGCGAGGTCATCGTCGAGCGGCTGGTCGACTTCAACGAAGCCGAGCGGCAGTACAGCTACGCCATCCTGCAGGCCCCGTTCCCGGTCGACGGGTACGTCTCGACGCTCCGGGTGCACGCCGTGCCGGGACGCGACGACCTCGCCGAGGTGCAGTGGTCCGGCCGGTTCGAGCCGGTCGGCGGCGCCACCGAACGGGAGGTCGTCGAGCTGTTCACCGGCATCTACACCGACGGCCTGGACGCCCTGCACCGGACGCTGGCCGACTGACCCGGCGCCGAC
Source organism: Kitasatospora sp. NPDC015121 (assembly GCF_055562955.1). NCBI lineage: Bacteria > Bacillati > Actinomycetota > Actinomycetes > Kitasatosporales > Streptomycetaceae > Kitasatospora > Kitasatospora sp. NPDC015121. The sequence continues at coordinate 367,523 of NZ_JBVHEH010000005.1, read as the reverse complement.
CGGCCGAGCGTCCCGCCCGGCGGCGGCCTGCCACGCCGCACCGGCACGCCGCCGCCGTCGCCGTCGCCGTCGCCGTCGCCGTCGCCGTCGCCGTCGGCCTGACGCCGCACCCCCGGGCTACCGCCGCCGCCCGGGGGTGCGCGAGACTCGGGGGCACCTCCCGCAGCGGGCCCGGGCCGGAGGCGGACGGCCAGGAGGCGAGCGGTGGCGGACGGCACGGTCACGGACGGCGTGGTCACGGAGCGGGCGGCGATACCCGCGCGGCGGGCGGCGGGGCGGTCGGGGCGGGGGCGGCGGCTGGGGGTGCTGGTGGCTGCGCTGGTGCTGCTGGTGCTGCCGCCGTGGTGGACGCTGCTCGCGGCCGGAACGGGGTGGCCGCTGCCGGTAGTGCTGGTGGGGACGGGGGTGCTGGTGGCCTGGGCGATGGGGTTCCCGTTCCTGATGCTCGCGGGGCACCGGCCGGGTTCGCGCGACGACCGGGCGGCGCGGGTCGCGGACACCAGCCTCGGCGTGGTCTGGGTGCTGTGGACCTGCTCGGTGCTGGGGGCCGTCGCGGACGGGCTGCTGGCCGGGTTCGGGGTCGGCGGCGCGGGGCGGGCCCGGCTGGTCGCGCTGGCCGTGCTGGTGGCGGCGGCCGTCCTGCTGGGCTGGGGGCACCACGAGGCGATGCGGGTGCCCCGGGTGCGGCGGCTGGACGTCCGCCTGCCGCGTCTGGGCCGCGGCCTGGACGGCATCCGGGTCGTCCTGCTGGCCGACACCCACTACGGTCCGATCGACCGGGCGGCCTGGTCGGCGCGGGTCACCGAGCTGGTCAACGCGCTGGACGCGGACGTGGTGGTGCACGCCGGCGACATCGCGGACGGCACGCCCGAGCGGCGCCGCGCGCAGTCCGCGCCGCTCGGCGAGGTGCGGGCCGCGCTGGCCCGGGTGTACGTGACCGGCAACCACGAGTACGGCAGCGAGGCCCAGGGCTGGCTGGACCGGATGGCCGAGCTGGGCTGGGACGCGCTGCACAACCGCCACCTGCTGGTGGAGCGCGGCGGCGACACCCTGGTGCTGGCGGGCGTGGACGACGTCACCGCCGAGTCCTCCGGCCTGGCCGGGCACCGCGCCGACCTGGCCGCCGCGCTGGCCGGCGCCGACCCGGAGCTGCCGGTGCTGCTGGTCGCCCACCAGCCCAAGTACGTGGCCCGGGCCGTCGAGGCCGGGATCGACCTGCAGCTCTCCGGACACACCCACGGCGGCCAGATCTGGCCGTTCCGCCACCTGGTCCGGCTGGACCAGCCGACGGTGCGGGGCCTGAGCCGGCACGGCGGGCGGACCCAGCTCTACACCAGCGGCGGCACCGGCTTCTGGGGCCCGCCGTTCCGGGTGTTCGCGCCGAGCGAGGTCACCGTGCTGACGCTGCGCGCGGGCGGCCCGGCGGGTCAGTAGCGGGCCCAGCCGGGGACCCAGGCGTCCGGGACGGCCGGTTCGGCGGCGGCCGCCAGGTGGGCCAGCAGGGCGGGCAGCGCGGGGTGCGGGTTGTCCCGGTGGCGCAGCAGCGAGTGCGGGTAGACCGGGACGGGGTCGGTGACCGGGACGCGGCGCAGCCCGTACGAGGTGGGCCAGACCAGGCGGGTGTCCTCGCCCATGAAGGTGGCCAGGGCCGGGGTGTCGGCGACGGTGTCGAGCAGGGCGTCGGAGCCGAAGTTGGGGCCGGTCGACTCGATGGTGAGGCCGAACTCGGCGGCCAGCGCGTCGTAGTAGGCGCCCCACTCGCTGCCGGGGCGGATGCCGGGCATCCAGATCCGGTGGCCGGCGAGTTCGGCGAGCGGCACCGAGCGGGCGGCGGCCAGCGCGTGGCCGGGGCCGGTGAGCAGGTCGAGGCGCTCGGCGGTGACGGGGGTGGCGGTGAGGTCGTCGGGCAGCGGGCGGCCGGGCATCGCGACGGCCCGGAAGGAGGCGTCGAGGGTGCCGGTGCGGAGTGCGGCGACGGCGTCCTCGATGTCCACCAGCATCACGATGTCCAACTCGACGCCGGGGTGGGCGCGGTGGAAGGAGCGCATCAGCCGGGCCGCCGCGCCGCGCGAGTTGAGCACGTCGACGCGGAGCGGCCGGCCGCCGGGGCGGACCGAGGCGGCGGCCCGGTCGGCGACCCTCAGCAGTTCGCGGGCGTGCGGCAGGAAGGCCTGGCCGTCGACGGTGGGTTCGACGCCGCGCGGGGTGCGGGTGAACAGCCGGGCGCCGAGGTCGCGCTCCAGGCCCGCGACGCGCTTGGAGACGGCCTGCTGGGTGATCGCCAGGTCGGTGGCGGCCTTCTGGAACTGGCCCGACTCGGCGACGGCGACGTAGGTGCGTACGGCTTCGAGGTCCATGGCGGCCACCCTACTGAACAACTCCTGGTTGTAACCAGGGCGGGTAGATGTTGTGCGGCCTGGGTAAACAACGAGGGAGAGACAACTGTTCTTTGTGGAGCAATCGGTCCGCTCCGGTTGGCCCGAACCCGCCCCCGGGCACCCGGCGTTCCGACGGGCAGCGGCGGCGATTCAGCCCGCGTACACGCCGTTTCCATGTCCGGTCGCCAGAGTTCCGGCCCGTGCCCACCTCACACTCGCGTGTCGGCGTCGCCTCCGCGTGCGCCCTCTCCCTCGCCTTCTCCGGCCTGCTCGCCACCGGGCTGCTCGCCGCCCCGGCCGCCTCGGCCGCCGACCCGGTCGGCTACCAGAACGTGCGCGTCAACGAGGTCACCTCGTCGGGCGGCGACACCGTCGAGCTGTACAACGGCGGCTCGACCGCCGTGAGCGTCAGCGGCTGGAAGATGGCCGACGACGGCTTCTCGCCGCAGTCCTTCAGCCCGTCCGCGAGCAGCATCCCGGCCGGCGGCTTCGTCACCTTCAACTCGCCCAAGGGGCTGGGGGACTCGGACAAGCTGGTGATCTACACCGCCGGCGGCACCGTGGTCGACCGGGTCGACTGGGCCGCCGACAGGGCCAAGCCCGCGATGGCGCGCTGCGGCGGCGACGGCACCGGCGCCTGGGTGACCGCCACCACCGCCACCTTCGGCTCGGCGAACGCCGCCGGCTGCCCGGCGAGCCTCCCGGCCGTCGGCCGGGTCGTCGTCAACGAGGTCGGTTCGGACGGCTCCGACACCGTCGAGCTGTACAACGGCGGCACCGGCGCGGTCGGCATCGGCTCCTGGAAGTACGCCGACGGCGACCCCTCGCACGTCCCGGCCTCGCTCTCCTCCGCCGCGCCGAGCGCGACCAGCATCCCGGCCGGCGGCTACGTCACCTTCAACTCGGCCATCGGCCTGGGCGGCAACGACTCGCTGTTCCTGCTCGACGGCAGCGGCACCACCGTCGACTCGGTGACCTGGGCCGCCGCCGGCGCCTCCCCCTCCGACGAGCGCTGCGCCTCCGGCTTCCGGACCTCCGCGAACGCCACCTTCGGCGCCGTGAACTCCTGCGTCGGCAGCACTCCCGGCGGCGGGACCGGCGGTGGCACCGGGCACCTGCTCGGCGGTGGCGGCGCGCTCACCGGCGGCTGCGCCCCCGAGGCCCCGGGCGGCACCGGCTCCGCCCCCGCCGGCACCCGGTCCTGGCCCGGCGGCCTCGACGTGACGATCGCCGACCGCGTCTGCGCGTTCACCACCTCCACCGGCCCCGAGGGCCGCGACCTCAGCGGTCTGGCCTTCGACCCGGCCGACCCGTCGGTGCTGTGGGCCGCGAAGAACAAGAACTGGCTGTACAAGCTGGTCAAGAGCAACGGCACCTGGGTCCCGGACGCCACCTGGAGCGCCACCGGCAAGCAGATCCGCTTCGCGGGCGGCACCGGCCAGCCCGACGCCGAGGGCCTGACCGTCGGCGGCAACGGCCACGTCTACGTGACCTCCGAGCGCGACAACGCCGACAACACCGTGCCGAAGGACACCGTGATGGAGTTCGACCCGGCCGTCACCGGCAGCGTCCTCACCCCGGTCCGCCAGTGGGACATGACCGCGCAGTTCCCGCAGCTGAACACCGGCAGCAAGGACGACGCCAACCTCGGCTTCGAGGGCGTCGGCTTCGTCCCGGACAGCTGGCTGACCGCGAACGGCTGGATCGACCCGCTGACCGGCGCCGCCTACGACCCGGCGGACTACCCGCTGCACGGCGACGGCCTGTTCTTCGCCGGCCTGGAGTACGACGGCACCCTGCACGTCTACGGCCTCGACTCGGACGGCGGCTTCACCACCTTCGGCACCGTCTCCACCGGCAAGCCGGGCGTGATGGACGTGACCTACGACGCCGGCACCCAGCGGATCGTCGCCACCTGCGACAACACCTGCGGCGAGACCCACACCTTCCTGAAGGTCGACGCCTCCGGCGCGATCGTCCCGGACGTCACCTACACCAACCCGGCCGTCATGCCGGTCGACAACCTGGAGGGCTTCGCCCTCGCACCGGTCTCCACCTGCGCCGGCGGCTTCCGCGAGGCGGTCTGGAGCGACGACGGCGTCCACGGCTTCGGCGCCGGCACCTCCTCGTACGGGCACGCCCTGTACAGCGGCACCTTCCCCTGCTGAACCGGGGCGAGGCGACCGGGCCCCGACCGCATCCCGCGGTCGGGGCCCCGCCGTCTCACCGCCGGGCCACGTAGTACACGTTGAGGACGTCGCCCTCGACCCGGCGGGCGTCCACCCGGCCGAAGCCCGCCTCGGCGAGCATCCGGCGGGCGGTCTGCTCGCCCCAGACCGTGCCCAGGCCCTCGCCGCCCTCGCCGAGCGAGACGCTCAGGCAGTAGAACACCGAGAAGGCGTAGAGCGCCGGGCAGAGCGGGTGGCCGATGTTCTCCTCCAGCCGGCTGGAGGCGGCGATGTCGCCCATCAGGAAGACGCCGTCCGGGCGCAGCGCGGCGGCGACCGCGGCCAGCGTGCGGGTCGGGCGGGCCAGGTCGTGGATCACGTCGAAGGCGGTCACCAGGTCGTAGGAGCCGGTCAGTTCGGCGCTGTCGCCGACCCGGAAATCCGCGTTCGGCAGGCCGCGGCCGGCGGCCTCGGCGCGGGCCGCGGCGACGCCCTCCGCCGAGCGGTCCAGGCCGAGGAAGCGGCTGGCGGGGAACGCCTCGGCCAGCACGTTGACCGCGTGGCCCTGCCCGCAGCCGATGTCGACGGCGTCGGCGCCGGCCCGCAGCCGCTCCGCCAGGCCGGGGACGAGCGGCACGATCCCGTGCACCAGCGCGAGGTCGTACACCTCGCCGGACTCCTCCGCCTGTAGCGCCTGGAACCTCGGGTAGGCCTCGTAGGGCACCCCGGCGCCGGTCCGGAAGGCCTCCACCACCCGCTGCTCGACCTCGGCCAGCATGCCGAGGTCCTGGGCGATCCGGGCCAGGTTGTCCGGCCCGGCGGCCCGGGTCAGCGAGGCGGCGTGCTCGGGCGGCAGCCGGTACGTCGCGCGGCCGGGGTCGTAGTCGACCACGCCGCCGGTCACCATCGCGCCCAGCCACTCCCGGACGTAGCGCTCGTTCAGCCCGGCGGCCCGTGCGACCTCGGCGGCGGTGGCCGGTTCCAGTCCGGCCATGGTGTCGAACAGGCCGCTCTCGTGCCCGACACCGGCCATCAACCCCAGGCAGGCGTCGTTCAGCACCTGCAGCATCCGGCCCGCGAACGCCTCCTGCTTCGCCAGGTCCGGTTCCACGGCGAGAGCCATCACTCCTCCTTCCGCCACCGGAGCGGCGGCCGGCGGCCGGCGGGGTCCCGCGACCGCGTCGCGGCCCGCGCCCGCGGCCGGCGATCCGGTGAGCTGGGCGGCTCCCCTCACCCGCCACGCTAGTCCTCCGCCTGCCGACCGCCCTGTTGGCCGGGTCCGGGCGCGGAGCGGTGGTCGGCCGCCCGGACGGCCGGCCCCCGGTCGGCTCGTCCCGGCTCGCTAGGCTGGCGGCGTGACCACGACTTTCAGCGAGCCGTTCCTCCACGTCGCCGAGCAGCACGCCGCCTGGGGCGCCGAGCAGGTGGAGGCCCTGGGCCGGGTGCTGCCGGACGCGCCGTGGACCGCCGACCTGGAGCAGTGCGCCTACCGGAGCGGCGACCTGACCCTGCGGGTCGGACTGCTGGGGACGTTCGACCCCTCTGCGCGGTCGTGGCTGTGGGGCTGGGCCAACCCGGGCTTCGCCGGGACGCCGGTGACGGCCGCCGCCGCCCGGGTCGCCGAGTTCGGACGGGCGCACGGCGTACCGGAGTTGGCGGAGCCGGAGGTCGACCTGGCCGACTTCGCGGACCCCCGGCACGCGGCCGAGGCGCTGGCCTTCACCGGCATGGGCGTGCTCGGCGCGCCGGGCTACATCGGGCAGTCGGCCGGGCCGGAGACCCGGGTGTACTTCGTGCCGCAGGACCCGGCCCTCCCGCCGGCGCCGCTCGACCCGGTCACCGTGCCCCGGATGCTGCTGACCGGCGCCGGGCTGTTCGGGCGCGACGCCCGCGTCGTGGTGCGCGGCTACTTCGGCCGGCACGGCGCGCCCGTGGCCGAGGCGCCGGACGCGATCACCGCGCGGCTGACGGGCGGGCACACCGTCCGGGTGGCGTTCGACCCGCAAGGCCGGATCGCCTCCGTCGACGGCACGCTCGGCGGCAACTGACCGTCCGGGCGGAGGCGTTCAGCCTTCTTCGGGCTCCGGCGCGGGTTTGGCGGAGAGCACCTCGCGCGCCTGTTCGGCGGCGCGCAGCAGCATCTCGGAGAGGTGGTCGAGGAACCGGGCGACGTTCTCCAGCCGCTCCCCGGCGGGGGTGCCCGGGCCGAGCACCGAGACGCCCTGCCGGGCGGTGGCGGCGACCGCGGCGTTGGAGTGCGCGCTGGCCACCGCGGACTGGTACCAGATCCCCTCGTCCACCAGGTAGCGCTCGCGGCGGCGGTCGTCGCGCTCCCGGCGGATCATCGCCTGCTCGTCCAGGAAGGCCACCGCCTTGGAGACCGAGGCCGGGCTGACCCCGAGCCGTCCGGCCAGCTCGGTCGCGGTCAGCGTGCCGGAGTCGGTGAGCATCAGCGCGGCCAGCACCCGGGCGGGCATCCGGCTCATGCCGGAGTGCATGAAGACCGTGGCGATCGTCTCCTCGAAGGCGTCCACGGCGGCGGGGTCGCGCCCGTCGTCCGGCTGCCCGGCGCGGCGCGGGTCGCGGGCCGGGGCGGCGGCCCGGCGGTGGGCGCGGTGCTCGGTGGCGCGGTGGGCGAGGTCGGCCCGGTAGCCGGTGGGGCCGCCGTTGCGCATGACCTCGCGGGTGACGGTGGAGGTCGGGCGGTCGAGCCGGCGGGCGATCTCCGCGTAGGCGAGGTCGTCGGCCAGGCCCAGGGCGATCTGCTGGCGTTCCTGCTGGGTGAGCCTGCCTCCCGGCATCGGGCCCTCCTTCTGCGCTGCGTGTCGTTGCCGCGCCCAGCATAGCGTTCACTCTCATTCCATTGCAACGGGTACTTCTCCTGACGTTGCGTTATCCCCAGGATCATTGCAACGATTTTCCTACTCTGAGCTGCGTAAACGCGCTTCGATTGCAACAAGCTTGTTGCCCGATCCTTGAACGCAACGTAGCGTTTCCAACGTCAGAAACGAAGCGCCAAGGACACCGAGGAGTACCCCGTGCAGCAGTTCGCCACCCCCGCCCCGATCACCGTCGTCCTGGACGTCCCGGCCGGCCCGGTCCGGTTCATCGCCGCCGACCGCGCCGACACCGTGGTCGAGCTCGGCCCCGCCGACCCGTCGAAGAGCCGGGACGCCAAGGCCGTCGAGCAGACCGGGGTGACCTTCGCCGAGGGCGTGCTGCGGATCGTCACCGACACCGCCGCGCGGCGTCCGCTCGGCCCGACCGGCGCCCTGGAGGTCACCGTCCGGCTGCCCGCCGGCTCGACCGTCGAAGCGAAGGGCGCCGACGCCCGGCTGCGGGGCGTGGGCAGGCTCGGCGACGTCTCCTTCGAGAGCGCCCGGGGCGCCGTGAAGCTCGACGAGGCGTCCGCCGCCCGCCTCACCCTGCAGGACGGCAGCATCGAGGTCGGCCGCCTCACCGGGCCCGCCGAGATCAGCACCCAGCGCGGCGACATCACCGTCGCCGAGGCGGTGCGCGGCGCGCTCGACCTGTCCACCACGTCCGGCTCGATCTCGGTCGGCGTGGCCCGCGGCACCTCCGCCGCGCTGGACGCCGGCACCGGCCACGGCCGCGTCCACAACGCCCTGCGCAACGCCGACGACGTCCCCGCGGTCACCATCCGCGCCACCACCGCGCACGGCGACATCTCCGCCCGCACGGTCTGACCGTCCGTCACCGCGCCGCACCCGCACCGCCGCACACCCCACCACCCCCACACCCACCCGAGGGAGCTCCCCATGACCGGCCTGGCCATCGCGGCGAACGGGCTGCGCAAGTCCTACGGCGACAAGACCGTGCTGGACGGCGTCGACCTCGCCGTCCCCACCGGCACCGTCTTCGCCCTGCTCGGCCCGAACGGCGCGGGCAAGACCACCGCCGTCAAGATCCTCTCCACCCTGGTGCGCCCCGACGCCGGGCAGGTCACCGTCGGCGGCCACGACCTGGCCACCGCACCCCAGCGGGTGCGGGCCGCGATCGGCGTCACCGGCCAGTTCTCCGCCGTCGACGGCCTGATCACCGGCACCGAGAACATGCTGCTGATGGCCGACCTGCACCACCTGCCCAAGGCCGAGGGCCGCCGGGTCGCCGCCGAACTGCTGGCCCGCTTCGACCTCACCGACGCCGCCGACAAGCCCGCCTCCACCTACTCCGGCGGCATGAAGCGACGCCTCGACATCGCCATGACCCTGGTCGGCGACCCGCGCATCATCTTCCTCGACGAGCCCACCACCGGGCTCGACCCGCGCAGCCGCCACGGCATGTGGCAGATCATCCGGCAGCTGGTCGCCGACGGCACCACCGTCCTCCTCACCACCCAGTACCTGGAGGAGGCCGACGAGCTCGCCGACACCATCGCCGTCCTGCACGACGGCACCATCGCCGCCCAGGGCACCGCCGAGGAACTCAAGCGCCTCGTCCCCGGCGGACACGTCCGGCTCCGCTTCACCGACCCCGACGCCTACCGCGCCGCCGCCCGCGCCCTGCCCGAAGCCGCCCGCGACGACGCCGCCCTCACCCTCGCCGCCCCCAGCGACGGCAGCCAGCGCGCCCTGCGCTCCGTCCTGGACCGCCTCGACGCGGCCGGCGCCGAAGCCGACGAGCTCACCGTCCACACCCCCGACCTCGACGACGTCTTCTTCGCCCTCACCGGCAACCCCGCCGTCCCCGCCCAGACCACCCCCGCCGGCACCGCTTCCGTTGAGGAGAACGCCCGATGAGCAGCCCGCTCGCCCTCGCCGTCCGCGACTCGGCCACCATGCTGCGGCGCAACCTGCTGCACGCCCGCCGCTACCCCTCCCTCACCCTGAACCTGCTGCTCACCCCGGTGATGCTGCTCCTGCTGTTCGTCTACGTCTTCGGCGGCGCGATGAGCGGCGGCCTGGGCCGCTCCGCCTACATCGCCTACCTGGTCCCCGGCATCCTGCTGATGACCATCGGCTCCACCGTCGTCGGCACCGCCGTCTCGATGGCCACCGACATGAACGAGGGCATCGTCGCCCGCTTCCGCACCATGGCCATCCACCGCGGTTCGGTCCTGCTGGGCCGGGTGGCCGGCAGCGTCCTGCAGTCGGTGGCCAGCGTGCTGCTGGTCGGCGCCGTCGGCCTCGCCATCGGCTTCCGCACCCACGACGCCACCGTCCTGGAGTGGCTGGCCGCCCTCGGCCTGCTCGCCCTGTTCTCCCTCGCCCTGACCTGGGTCGCCGTCGGCATGGGCCTGGGCAGCCCCAACGCGGAGGCCGCCAGCAACGCCGCGCTCCCGCTGATCCTGCTGCCGCTGATCTCCAGCGCCTTCGTCCCGCTGCACTCGATGCCCGGCTGGTTCCAGCCCGTCGCCCAGTACCAGCCCTTCACCCCCGCCATCGAGACCCTGCGCGGCCTGCTGCTGGGCACCCACATCGGCAACAACTGGTGGATCGCCCTGCTGTGGTGCACCGCCCTCACCGTCCTCGGCTACCGCTGGTCCCGCGCCCAGTTCGACCGCGACCCGAAGTAGCCCGCCCCTCCCCTCCCAGCTCCGCCCCGGCCCTTTCGACGGCACGTCACACCGCGACTCGGACACCACGGGTGTCCGGCGGAGCGGGGGCGGCGAACCGTCGAAAGGGCCGTACCGCGTGGGCGGTCCTCGGACCCGCGGGTGCCACCGAGGCCGAGGGGGCGGCGCGTGCGCTCCGTGGGGGCGTCGGACGGGGAGACTCACCGTCGGGGGGAGCCGGAGCGCCGGCCGGCCCCGGATCAGCGGGCGGCGGCCCCCCGGGTCCAGACCGGGTCGAGGACGAGCGCGGTGAGCTGCCGGCCGTCCAACGCGGGCGGCCCGGCGTACAGCTCGGTGCCGCGGCCGGGCAGCGGGACGGTCCCCGACTCGGCGATGACCAGCGTGCCGTCGGTGCGGTGGAGGGCCGCCTGCCAGACCTGCTGGCCGCCCGCCGCCACGGGCGGGAGGGAGAGCACGAGGGTGCTGCCGTCCGGCTGCGCGGTGACGCTGCAGCCCTGGGTGTCGCAGGTGGCCGGTGCCCGGCGGGCGTCCCCGCCCGGGCCGCGTTCGACGGTGAGCTGCACGGTGCCGGTCCTCGCCCCCCGGGCGATGGTGTACCCGGCGCCGATCCGGTCGCCGCCGAGCAGGTCGGGCGGACCGCCGTGCTCGGCGGCCCGCTTCTTCCGCTCCTCGATGAGCTGCCTGTCGAGCGGGCTCGGGTCGGCGTCCCGGCCGTCGAGCACGAACGGCTCGCCGTCCGCCCGGTAGCCCTGCGGGAGGCGGTTCCCGAGCAGCGCGGCGATCTCCTTCCCACTGGACGGCCCCGGGCTGACCGCGCCGCCGGGTGTCCCGGAGGCGGTGGCGGACGCGGTGCCCCCGCCGGCCGGAGCCGCGACGGTCGCCGTCGGCCCGCCCGCGAGGGCGGCCCCGCCGAACACCGCGACGGCGGCGACGGCGGCGACGCCGCCCGTGAGGGCGGCCGTGCGCAGTCCCCGGCGGCGGCGGCCCCGGTGCACCAGCTCGGTGAGCGGGGCGGGCCCGGCGGGACCGTGCCGGTCGGCCAGGTCCCGCAGGGCGCGGGACATCTCCCGGTGCTCGGTGTCGTTCATCGGTGGGCACTCTCCTGCTTCTTCGAGTGGTTCTTCGAGTGGTTCCCCGCCCGGCGCCCGGACGGGTCCTCGTCCCCGGTCGGGTTCCGGGCCAGGACGACGCGCAGCCGGGCCATCGCCCGGGAGTGCTGGCTCTTGACGGTGCCGACCGAGCACCCGAGGACTTCGGCGGCGGCCTTCTCCGTCAGGTCCTCGAAGTGCCGCAGCACGACCACCGCCCGCTGCCTGGCCGGGAGTTCGCGCAGCGCGCGGTACAGCTCGTCCGCGTCCTCCGTCCCCGCCGCACCGTCGGAGGGCCCGTCCGGCGGTTCGGCGGTGAGCAGTTCCCGGCGGCGGCGCCGCCACCAGCTGATGTGGTTGTTGACCAGCATCCGCCGCAGGTAGGCGTGCGGGTCGTCGGTCCGCATCCGCCGCCAGCGCACGTACAGCTTGACCAGGCAGTCCTGGAGCAGCTCCTCGCCCCGGTGGCGGTCGCCCGTGATCAGCGTCGCGGTGCGCAGGTGCCGGGGCCAGGCGGTCACGACGAAGTCCGCGTAGGCGTCGTCCTCGGTTTCTCGGCTCACACCGACCAGACGCCCGGGCCCCGGGGAAAGGTTGTCAGCCGCCGCACCGCTCCGTCCCCGGCGGGCGGCGACCCCGTGCGCGGGGCGCCGCCGCCCCGGAGCCGGCCCGGGGTCCGCTCCGGGCCGGGTCAGGGTCCGCCCCGGATGTCGCGGCACCGCCCGGACGGAAGACTTCCCGACGTCAGGGACCAGTGGGAACAACGGGGTTGAGGAGTACGGCGATGCGCGCGAGGACGATGGGGCGCCGGCTGGCGGGGACGACCGCGATCGGTGCGCTGGTGGTGGCGCTGGCCGCCGGGACGGCCGGTGCCGCGCCGGTCGCGGGCCACCGGGCCGGGCCGGACGCGGCCGCGCTGCGGGCCTCGATCGCGGGCCTGCCCGACGCGGACGTCACCAGCGCCGTGGTGCTGGTCGACGGTGACGGCGGCCGCTGGAGCGGCACCTCCGGCACCGGCGACCCGGCAACCGGCCGGCCGGTGAAGGCGGACGGGCGGTTCCGGATCGGCAGCATCTCCAAGGTGTTCACCGCCGCCGTGCTGCTGCAGCTGGCCGCCGAGCACCGGATCGACCTGGACGGCACCGTCCAGCGGTACCTGCCCGACGCCCTCCCGGCGGGCTACCCGCCGGTGACGGTCCGCCAGTTGCTCAACCACACCAGCGGCCTGCCCGGCGGCGACGGCCTGGCCGCCCCGGACGGCAGCACCGACGACGGCGAGGCCGCCTGGTTCGCCGCGCACGCCGCCGACCGCTGGACGCCCCGGCAGGTGCTCGACACGCTGGCCGGGCAGCCGGCCCGGTTCGCCCCGGGCACCGCCCAGCAGTACAACGGCGTCAACTACTTCCTGGCGGGCCTGCTGGTCGAGCGGGTCAGCGGCCGGAGCTTCGAGCAGGAGGTCACCGAGCGGGTGCTGCGCCCGCTGGGCCTGCGCCACACCTCGGTGCCGGCCGCCGACGACACCGCCCTGCCGAACCCGACCGCGCACGCGGTCCTCGCCGTGCCCCGGCCCGGCGGCGGCACCGACCTGGTGGACGTCACCCGGCAGAGCCCGTGGCCGTGGGCCGAGGGCGGCATGGTCTCCACCGCGCCCGACCTGGACCGCTTCCTGTCCGCGCTGCTGCGCGGCGAGCTGCTGCCGCCCGCCCAGCAGGCCGAGCTGTTCGCCGTCCCGGACGTGCCGAACTTCCGCAACAAGAACTGCGACGTCGGCCCGACGGCCGGCCGGGCCTGCTTCAGCACCGGCCTGATGCGCTTCACCCCGGCGCCCGGCATCGAGCTGTGGGGCAAGACCGGCAGCCGCCCGGGCTACACCAGCGCGGTGTTCGCCACCCGGGACGCCTCCCGCGAGCTGGTGTACTCCTTCACCCCGACCTCCCGCCAGGGCGCCTCGTTCCCCACCCAGTACCGGGTCGCCGCCGCCGCGTTCGGCCTGCCCGCGCTCTGAGCCGGCACCCGTCGCCGGACCGAACGCCGGGGGCCCGCACCGCGGTTCGCGGTGCGGGCCCCCGGCGTTCGGTCCCGCCGTCCGGGCCGGACGGCCGGTCCGGCGTCAGCTCGCGGCGAGCAGCTCCAGGGTGTCGATCACCCGGTTGGAGAAGCCCCACTCGTTGTCGTACCAGGCGACCACCTTGATGTGGCGGCCGTCGACCCGGGTGAGCTCCGAGTCGAAGATCGAGGACGCCGGGTTGCCGGTGATGTCGGAGGAGACCAGCGGGTCCTCCGAGTACTCCAGCACGCCCGCCAGCTTGCCGGCCGCGGCCTCGCGGTAGGCGGCGAGCACCTCCTCGCGGGTGACGTCGCGGGCGACGACGGTGTTCAGCTCGACGATCGAGCCGACCGGCACCGGCACCCGGATCGAGTCGCCGGACAGCTTGCCGTCCAGCTGCGGCAGCACCAGGCCGATCGCCTTGGCGGCGCCGGTGGTGGTCGGGACGATGTTGACGGCGGCGGCGCGGGCCCGGCGCGGGTCGCGGTGCGGGCCGTCCTGGAGGTTCTGCTCCTGGGTGTAGGCGTGCACCGTGGTCATGAACCCGTGCTCGATGCCGGCCAGTTCGTCGAGGACGGCGGCCAGCGGGGCGAGCGCGTTGGTGGTGCAGGACGCGTTGGAGACGACGGTGTGCGCGGCCGGGTCGTACGCCCCGGTGTTGACGCCGTACGCGAGCGTGACGTCGGCGCCGTCGGACGGGGCGGAGACCAGGACCCTCTTCGCGCCGGCCGCCAGGTGGGCGCGGGCGGCCTCGGCGGAGGTGAACCGGCCGGTGGCCTCCAGCACGATGTCGACGCCCAGCTCGGCCCAGGGCAGGTCGGCCGGGTTCCGCTCGGCGAGGACCTTGATCCGGCGGCCGTCGACCACCAGGGTGTCGCCCTCGACGGTGACCGGGCGGCCGAGCCGGCCCGAGGTGGTGTCGTAGGCGAGCAGCCGGCCGAGCGCGGTGGGCTCGGTCAGGTCGTTGACGGCGACGACCTCCAGCTTGCTGTCGCGCTCCAGCAGGGCGCGCAGCACGTTGCGGCCGATCCGGCCGAATCCGTTGACGGCGATGCGGGTCATGGGTGGTGCCCTTCTCTGCGGCTCTTCTGCGGGTTCCTGCGGGGTGGTGTGCTTCCACTCTCGCTCGCCGGGAAGGGCGGTGGCAGTGGCACCCGTGCCACGGTTCGCAAGGATCGCGCCAGGCGCGGGCGGGCGCCTACTCGCCCTTCGCGAAGGTCCTGCGGTACTCGCTGGGCGTGGTCCCGAGGATCTGCTGGAAGTGCGCGCGCAGGTTGGCGCCGGTGCCCAGGCCGGTCTCGGCGGCGATCCGCTCGACGCTGTGCCCGGAGCGTTCCAGCAGCTCACGGGCCAGGTCGACGCGGGCCCTGAGCACCCACTGCATCGGCGTGTAGCCGGTGTCCTCGACGAAGCGCCGGGAGAAGGTGCGCGGCGAGACGGCGGCGTGCCGGGCCAGCGTCCGCACCGTCAGCGGGCCGTCCAGCCGGTGCAGCGCCCACTCCCGGGTGGCCGCGAACCGTTCGCCGACCGGCTCGGGCAGGCTGCGCGGCACGTACTGCGCCTGGCCGCCGCTGCGGTACGGCGCGGCGACCAGGCGGCGCGCGGTGTGGTTGGACGCGGCCACCCCGAGGTCGCCGCGCAGCACGTGCAGGCACAGGTCGATGCCGGACGCGGCGCCCGCCGAGGTCAGCATCCGGCCCTCGTCGACGAACAGCACGTTCTCGTCGACCCGCACCTTCGGGTACTTGGCGGCCAGCGCCCGGGTGTAGTGCCAGTGCGTGGTGGCCCGCCGCCCGTCCAGCAGCCCGGTCGCGGCCAGCGCGAACGCCCCGGTGGAGATCGCCGCCAGCCGGGCGCCGCGCCCGTGCGCTGCGCGCAGCGCGCCGACCACGGCCGGCGGCGGGTCGTCCCGGTCGGGGTGCCGGTAGCCGGGCACGAACACCGACTCCGCCCACTCCAGCGCCTCCAGCCCGTGCGCCACGTGGTACGACAGGCCGTCCCCGCCCGCGACCAGCCCGGGCGCCGCGCCGCACACCCGCACCTCGTACGGCATGCTGGCGCGGGTGGAGAACACCTGCGCCGGGATCCCGACGTCCAGCGGCTTGGCACCGTCCAGGACCAGCACGGCCACCCGGCGCAGACGAGGAGCTGACATCCGCCCAGCGTAGGCGGGCCCGCTCAGTAGGCGACGCCGAGGACCCGCCCGACGGTGTCCGGGTCGGCCACCGCGCGCAGCATGCAGTGCGCGACGTCCGACCGGGAGACCTTCGAGCCGCCGCGCAGGTTCCGCCCGTACGCGACCCGGTAGTCGCGGGTCAGCGGCCCGTCGGTGAGCCGGGGCGGGCGGACGACCGTCCAGTCCAGGCCGCCGGCCAGCACCTCGTCCTCCATCCGGGCCAGGTCCGCGTAGTGCGCGCGCAGCACCCGCTTGACCGCCGGGGTCAGCACGTACCGCATCAGCGGGCCCTC
Source organism: Kitasatospora sp. NPDC015121 (assembly GCF_055562955.1). Taxonomy (NCBI): domain Bacteria; kingdom Bacillati; phylum Actinomycetota; class Actinomycetes; order Kitasatosporales; family Streptomycetaceae; genus Kitasatospora; species Kitasatospora sp. NPDC015121. Next base: position 351,837 of record NZ_JBVHEH010000005.1, on the reverse strand, counting down.
GCCCGGGTCGTGGCGCGGCGGGTGCGGGCGGGCCGGCGAGGGCACGGTGCCGATCGGCGCGGCGCTCACCACCAGCAGCCGCCGGGTGCCCTCCGTCCGCATCGCCGCGATCAGCGCCCGCGTCCCGGTCTCGGCGACGCCGACGCCCGCCCGGCCGACCGCGCCGAGCCCGGACAGCACCGCGTCCGCGCCCGCCACCGCCGTCCGCAGCCCGTCCGGGTCGGCGCCCGCCAGGTCCGCCCGGACCACCCGGGCCACCCGCTCGCCGGTCTCCCCCAGCTTGGCGGGGTCGCGGACCACCGCCGTCACCTCGTGCCCGGCCGCCAGCGCCTGCGCCGTCAGCTCGCGCCCGATGCCGCCGCTGGCGGCCACCACGGTCAGTTTCACGACTCTCCCCTGCTCTCTCGATCCGATTCCGTCGCACCGGGGTCCACGCCCCGCAACTTGTCCGGGTTGGTCACGAAGTAGACGTCCGTGACCTGCTCGCCGTCCGCCGAGAGGTCCAGCACCAGCACCGCGAACGGGGCCTCGCCGAGGAACAGCACCGCCGACGGGTCGCCGTTGGCGGTGGCCCACCGCACCCGCACGTCCCGCGCCCGCGCCGCGTTGCCGACCAGCAGCCGGGCGACCCGCTCGCGGCCGTGCACCGGACGGGAACCGGCCGCCGTCGCCTTCCCGCCGCCGTCCGCCCAGAGCGTCACCCCGGGGGCGAGCAGCCGCAGCAGCGCCGCCAGGTCGCCGCCCCCGACGGCCGCCGCGAACCGCTCGGTGGCCTGCCGCCGCACCGCCGGGTCGGCCCGGTAGCGGGGGCGCCGGGCCCGGACGTGCTCGCGGGCCCGGTGCGCGAGCTGCCGGACGGCGGCCGGGCTGCGGCCGAGGATCTCGGCGGTCTCCGGGTGGCCGTACCCGAACACCTCGTGCAGCACGAACACCGCCCGCTCCAGCGGGGTGAGCGTCTCCAGCACCACCAGCAGCGCGATCGACACCGCCTCGGCCCGCTCCCCCGCCTCGTCCGCCCCGGCGGCCGCGCCGGCCCCGGCCGGGGCGAGCAGCGGCTCGGGCAGCCAGGGCCCGAAGTAGCTCTCCCGCCGCCGGTCGATCTCGGCCCGCCGCGCCAGCGCGGTGTTCACGGCGGTCCGCACCAGGTAGGCGCGCGGGTGCGCGACCGGCCCGGCCGCGTCCGAGCGCTGCCGCCCCGCCCAGGCCAGCCAGGTCTCCTGCAGCACGTCCTCGGTGTCGGCGACCGTGCCCAGCAGGTTGTAGACCATCGAGAACAGCAGCTCCCGGTGCCCGGTGAACACCTCGGTCGCCTCGGCCTCGTCCATGTCGCCCCTCTCTCCGTTCGCCGTCCGCATCCCGAGAGTGGCAGCGGCGCCCGGGTGTGACACGGACGCCGGAGAAAAGCGGACGGACGAACGCGGCCGGGGCCGCCGACGTCGTCCGTCGGCGGCCCCGGCCGCGTGCGCGGGCCGCTCAGCCCATGCTCTTCTGCCCGTCCAGGGACTCCCGGACGATGTCGGCATGCCCGGCGTGCTGGGCGGTCTCGGCGATGATGTGCAGCACGGTGCGCCGGGCCGACCAGCTCACGCCGGGGGCGAACCAGGGCGCCTCCGGCAGCGGGTGCGCGACGTTCAGGTCGGCCGTGCCGAGCAGCAGCTCCTCGGTGCCGCGGGCGACCGCGTCGTACGCGGTGAGCACGCCGAGCAGGGTCTCGCCGGGCAGCAGTCGGAACTCCTTCACCCGCTCCTCGAAGTCGGCCTCGGTCATCGCGTTGAAGTCGGGCAGCGCCGCCGGGCCGATCGCGATGAACGCCGCCCAGGCCCGCTCCACCGAGGTGACGTGCTTGATCAGGCCGCCGATGGTCAGCTCGCTGACGGTGGTGCGGCGGGCGGCCTGCTCGTCGTCCAGGCCGCGGGCGGTGAACCTCAGGAAGTGCCGGGCGGCGCGGAGCTGCGCGATCAGGTCGGAGTGCTCGGGGGTCGGGCCCTCGACGGTGGCGGCGGGGTACTGGCCCTCGGCGGTCTCGGCGGTCTCGGTGCTCTCGACGGCCTGGGTGGTCTGGGTGCTCATGGGTGTCGCCTCTCCGGTCGCGGTGCGCTGCCTTGCTCTCGCTTCGTGTTCCACGCTACGGACCATTGCGGCCACTTTCCGTCCGCAATGCGCGCAGGATGGGATCCATGGCCGATACCAGCGCCCGCACCCTGCGCCTGCTCACCCTGCTCCAGTCCCACCGCTTCTGGCCCGGCGAGGAGCTCTCCGGCCGGCTCGGCGTCTCCGGCCGCACCCTGCGCCGGGACGTCGACCGGCTGCGCGAGCTCGGCTACCCCGTCGAGGCCCGGCGCGGCGTGGACGGCGGCTACCAGCTGGCCGCGGGGGCCGCGCTGCCGCCGCTGGTGATCGACGACGAGGAGGCGATCGCGCTGGCCGTCGGCCTGCAGGCGGCGGCGGACGGCCCGGTGGAGGGCATCGCGGAGGCGTCGGTCCGGGCGCTGGCCAAGGTCGTCCAGGTGATGCCGGCCCGGCTGCGCCGCCGGGTGGAGGCGCTGCGCGCCGTCACCGTCCCCGCGCAATGGCGCAGCGACACCACCGCCCGGATCGACCCCGACACCCTCACCGCCGTCGCCCTGTCCTGTCGGGACACCGAACGGCTGCGCTTCCGGTACGCGGCCGCCGACGGCGCCGCCACCGAGCGGCACGTCGAACCGCACAGCCTGGTCCGGCTCGGCGCGCGCTGGTACCTGGTCGCCTACGACCTCACCCGGCAGGACTGGCGCACCTTCCGGCTCGACCGTCTCGGCGCCCCCGAGCCGACCGGCGCCCGCTTCCGGCCCCGCACCCTCCCGGCCGCCGACGTCGCCGAGTTCGTCCGGGCCGGCATGCGGAACCTGCCCGCGCCGCACCGGATCGAGGCCCTGGTCGACGCCCCCGCGGCGCACGTCCGCAAGCGGATCGGCGGCTGGTCCGAGGTCGAGGAGACCGCCGACGGCCGCAGCCGGGTCCGGATGAAGTCCGACTCGCTGGAGTGGCCCGCGATGGCCCTCGGCTCGCTGGAGGCCGACTTCCGGATCGTCTCGCCGCCCGAGCTGTCCGCGCTGCTCGCCTCCTGGGGCGAGCGCTTCACCCGCTGCACCCGTCCCGCCGGGCCGAACGAGGGGGCAGAATCGGAACGGTGACGACCGAACAGCTGCTCACTCCCGCCGAGGCCGCCGAACGCTCGGGGTTCAGCCTGGACACCCTGCGCTACTACGAGCGGATCGGCCTGCTCACCTCGATCACCCGCGCCACCAGCGGCCACCGCCGGTTCAGCCCCGACGACATGGGCTGGCTCGGCATCCTGCGCTGCCTGCGCGACACCGGCATGCCCATCGCCGACATGCGCCGCTACGCCGAACTCGCCCGTGCCGAGGGCCCGGAGAGCCTGCTCGGCCGGATCGACCTGCTGGAGCGGCACGACACCGCCGTCAACGACCGGATCGCCCTGCTGGAACGCCAGCGCGCCCACCTCCGCGACAAGATCGACTACTACCGCAGCGTCCTCCCGGCCGACTGAGCCCCGCCGGCTGGGCCCGGCCGCGCTCAGCCCGACCGTGCTCAGCCCATCGTCCGCTGCCCGTCCAGGGACTCCCGGATGATGTCGGCGTGCCCGGCGTGCTGCGCGGTCTCCGCGACGACGTGCAGCAGCACCCGGCGCACGCTCCACCGCGCGCCGGGCTCGAACCAGGGCGCGGCGGGCAGCGCGTGCTCGGCGTCCAGGTCGAGGGTGGCGAGCAGGTTGTCGGTGTGCTCGGCGACGGCCCGGTAGCGCTCCAGCAGGACGTCCAGGGTCTCGCCGTCGAGCATCCGGAACTGCTCGGCCCAGGCGTCCGCGTCGTCCGGCGCGCCCTCCGCGCGCATCGCCTCGGCCCCGCCGACGGCGAACCGCAGCCAGCGCTCCTCCACCCCGGCGACGTGCTTGACCAGCCCGCCGAGGGTCAGTTCGCTGACGGTGGTGCGCTGTTGGGCCTGTGCGTCGGTGAGGCCGCGCGCGGTGTAGCGCAGGAACCCGCGCTGCTTGTCCAACGCGGCCAGCAGGTCGGCGCGTTCGCCGGTCAGGTCGGGGAGCGGGGTGACCATCGTTCAGCCCACCTCCGCCGCGCTCGGCCGCTCACCGTGGAACGCCTCGGCGCCCTCCGGGTGGTCGGACGCCGCGTCCGGCCGCCCGGTGGTGCCCTCGGGTCGCGCTGCCATGGCGCGTCTCCCTCCGCTCGCGGGGATCCCCGGCAGCGGGGATCGGGATCGGGCCCGGGACGCCGTCCCGGGGGAAAGCAGGTGCCCTGCCACGCTAGCCACTGCCTCCGCCCCGCGCCCGGCGACGCGCGCGGACGCGCCCGCCCGCGGACCGCCGGCCCCGGCGGCTCCCACCAGGTCCTGATCACCGGGCCCCCACCTGCCGGGCGGCGCCGCGTCAGCTGCCTTGCGGTGCGGGTGAGTTCGCCACCGAACATCCGTTGCCCCACGGTGACAATCCGATCACCCGACAGGGTCATCGGGGTGCCAAGCTAGGAGCACCGCCCCGGGAGACGGAACAACAGGCACCGACGGGGCAGCCACCGTTCCTGGGGGGAACCACCCGATGTCCGCGCACGCCCGCCGCCGCTCCGCCGCCGTCGCCCTCGTCTCCGCGATCACCGCCGGCACCGCCCTCCTGCTCACCGCCTGCGACCCGTCGACCGCCGACAGCGCCGAGCCCGCCGCCCGCACCACCGCGCCGGCCACCCCGTCCGCGCCCCCGACGCCCGCCGCCGCCACCGCCGCCCCGGCCACGCCGAGCCCCACCGCGAGCGCGAGCGCGGACACGAGCGCCACCGGGGCCGACGTCGGCACCGGTCCGACGGCCGACGCGGACGCCTCCCGGCCCACCGCCTCCCCGTCCGACCCCGCGCCCGCCCCCGCCCTGAACCTCACCGGGGGCACCGGCCTGACCATCAGCACCGGCACCCGCTACGTGGTGATGGACGGCGGGACGGTCGACTTCGGCACCGTCGTCCGCGACCTGGCCTGGTCCCCCGACGGCAGGCAGGCCGCCTTCGTCGACGGCGACGGCAACCTGCGGACCGCCGACCCCGACGGCACCCGCCAGGTCCTGGTCGCCCGGGCCCCCACCGGCGTCACCTGGTCCCACCCGACCTGGCAGGTCTTCACCCCCACCCCGGACGAGGCCGCCATGTACCTCAGGCCGAAGAACAACCTGCAGTTCACCGCGGACGACCACGGCACCCTGCGCCTGCTCACCGTCCCCGCCGGCGGCGGCGCCGCCCCGGCCCCGCTGTCCCTGAACCCCTTCAGCGACGAGAACGCCAAGCCGCTCCCGCAGACCGGCAACCTGTGGCCGAACGTCGGCGGCCGGTACGCCAAGTCGGTGTACGCCAACCGGACCGACGGCCAGGTCTACATCCGCGACGAGTACCTGCGGCAGAGCGGAGCAGCCGCCACCCGCGGCTCCCAGCCGGACCTGTCCGACGACGGCGACCTGGTGTTCGTCCGGGCCGTCGACGGCCACGACCACCTGTTCACCAAGATCGGCGGCTACGACGGCGAGGAGCGCGACCTCACCCCGGACGCCGCCGTGCACTACACCGAGCCGACCTTCTCCCCGGACGGCCGGACCATCGCCTTCCGCGGCCCCGACGGCACCTACACCGTCCCCGCCAAGGGCGGCACGCCCACCAAGGTCTCCGACACCACCGGCCTCCCCGCCTACCGCGGCTGACCCGCCCCCGCCCTCCGTTCCGCAGCCCGCCCGGCACCCGCCGGGCGGGCTGTCGTCGCTCCGTCACCATCCTTGTGGAACTCCGGAGTTGCTCCTCCAGCGGCTGTTGCCCCGCAGTGACGATTCACGCACGGCGCGGGGTCATTCGACTGCGAAGCTTCAGTTATCGCCCCGGGAGACGGAACGCAAGCAGCCGACGGGGGCAACCACCGCACCGATCACCACCGTTCCTGGGGGGAACCGTCCATGTCCGCGCACGCCCGCCTCCGCCGCTCCGCCGCAGTCGCCTTCGTCTCCGCGATCACCGCCGGCACCGCCCTCCTGCTCACCGCCTGCGACCCGTCGACCGCCGACAACGCCGGCAAGGGCCCCGCCACCCCGGCCGCCCCGTCCCGCACCGCCACCACCACCGCCACCCCGACCACCACCCCGACCGCGACCCCGACCGCTACGGCCACGCCGACCGCCACCGCCTCCGGCCCGGCCGCGCCGACCGCCTCGGCCTCCACCCCGGCCGCCACGCCGACCCAGACCCAGGCCCGCCCGCAGGCCCCCGCCCTGAACCTCACCAAGGGCACCGGCCTGACCATCAGCAACGGCACCCGCTACGTCGTCATGGACGGCGGGAGCGTCGACTTCGGCACCGTCGTCCGCGACCTGTCCTGGTCCCCCGACGGCAGGCACGCCGCCTTCGTCGACGGCAGCGGCAACCTGCAGACCGCCGACCCCGACGGCTCGCACCGGGTCCTGATCGCCAAGGCCCCCGCCGGCGTCACCTGGTCCCACCCGGTCTGGCAGGTCTTCACCCCCGGCAAGGACGAGGCCGGCACCGGCCTGCCGGCCAAGAACAACCTGCAGTTCACCGCCGACGACCACGGCACCCTGCGCCTGCTCACCGTCCCCGCCACCGGCGGCACCCCCGCCCCGCTCCACCTGAACAGCTCGGACTTCTCGGAGGAGGCCGTGCCGCTCCCGCAGACCGGCAACCTGTGGCCGAACACCGGCGGGCGGATCGGCTCCTCGGTCTACGCCAACAAGGACGACGGCCAGGTCTACCTCCGCGACGAGTACCTGCGCCAGGGCGGCGAGCCCGTCGCCAAGGGCTCCCAGCCCGACCGGGACGACGACGGCGACCTGGTGTTCGTCCGCTCCGTCGACGGCCACGACCACCTGTTCACCCTGGACCAGGACTCCCGGGAGCAGCCGCGCGACCTCACCCCGAAGGCCACCGTCGACTACACCCAGCCGGTCTTCTCCGCCGACGGCCGGACCATCGCCTTCCGCGCCCCCGACGGCGTCTACACCATCCCCGCCAAGGGCGGCACGCCCACCAAGGTCTCCGACACCACCGGTCTCCCGGCCTACCGCGGCTGACCCGCGCCCCCGCACCACCCCGCCGGCCGCTCCCGGTTCGCGAACTCAGGGTCCGCGAACCGGGAGTCCGCGTTCACCGCCGCGCCGCGATCCGGGCCAACTCCTGCTGGAGGTTCGGCAGTTGCTGGTCGGCACTGTCGTGCGGCAGCCACTCCACCGGCTCCAGGAAGCGGAACAGCACCCGGTTCGGCGTGATCGCGTACTCGTACTCGGCGAAGCCGACCACCGCGCCCAGGTCGCCCCGGGCGGCCCCGCGCAGCACGTGCGCGGTGAGCTCGTCGGGGGTGTCGCCCTGCGCGGCCGAGACCCGGCGGCGGGCGTTGGAGCGGGCGAGGTAGGGGCAGACCATCGAGGCGTACAGCATGCAGGCCCGGTGTCCGGGGCCCTCCATGGTCGGCGCCATGTTCCGGTAGGGCCGGCCCGCGGCCAGCGCCGCGCCGATCGCCGAGGCCTCCTCGCCGCCGACCACCCGCCACACCGTCCCCCGCGGCATCAGCGTGTCGCACACCGAGCAGAGCCGCTCCCGGGCGCAGTGCGCGGAGCGCTCGTAGTCGGTCAGCGCGAACTGCGGCCGCCCGTCCTCCCACGGGGTGATCGCGGGTACGGGGTAGCCCCGCTCGTCGCGCGGACGGTCCGCCACGGTGGGCGGCTTGGGAACGGTGTCGAAGCGCATGGCCCCATCCCTGTCACGCCGCCCGACTCACCCGCGCGGCACCTCGAAGTCAGTCAACGCGACGCTCCCCGGGGCGAGTTGGTTCCACTCGCCGGGAACCTCCAGCACCGCGATCCCGGCCGTGGAGAACTTCGTCCGCACCCGCTCCAGCGCCTCGCTCTCCCGCCCGTGGGCCAGCCCCAGCACCAGCTCCTGCACCTCGGGCCGGTGCCCGACCAGCATCACGGTGCGCACCACCGGGGGCAACTCCCGCAGCAGATCGACCAGTTCGTCCGCCTCGGCACGGTACGCCCGGGGCTCCAGGACGAGTTCGGGCGCGCCGCCGACCTCCGGTTCGGCCAGCTCCCAGGTCTGCCGGGTGCGCACCGAGGTGGAGCAGAGCACCCGGTCCGGCACGAGCCGGTGCTCCGCCAGCCAGCGCCCGGCCGCCACCGCGTCGGCCCGGCCGCGCTCGGCCAGCGGCCGCAGCTCGTCCGGGACGTCCGGCCAGTCCGCCTTGGCGTGCCGCAGCACGATCAACCGCCGCAGTTGGGTCATCCCCCCAGTGTGGCCCGCCCGCGCGCCGCGTCCCCGGGGGACGCGCGGACCGCCCGCCGATACCGGCGGAAAACCGGACGACACACCCGCGCGGCTCGGCTAGCGTCACCGGCATGCGTGCCCTGAGCGAGTCCGAGATCCGCGCGTCCTTCGTCAACTGCTCCAAGGGCGAGGCCAAGCGGCTGCCCGTCCCGCGCGACCTGGCCGAGCGCCGCTGGGCGGACCTCGACTTCCTCGGCTGGCGCGACCTCGGCGCCCCCGACCGGGCGTACCTGGTCGCCGAGCTCGACGGCGCCCTGACCGGCGTCACCCTCCGCTCGCCGAACGTCCGGCGCAGCCTGACCCGCACCAACGTCTGCTCGGTCTGCATCACCGCGCACGCGGGCAGCGGCGTCTCGCTGCTCACCGCCCCGCGGGCGGGCGCGGCCGGGCGGGACGGCAACTCGGTCGGCACCTACCTCTGCGCCGACCTGGCCTGCTCGCTGTACGTCCGCGGCCTGCGCCGCCGGGCCACGGTCAGCCGCCCGGACGAGTCCCTCCCGCTGGAGGAGCAGATCGCCCGGACGGTCGCCAACCTGGAGGCGTTCCTCCGCCAGGTCCTGGCCTGACCGGCCCGCGTCACGGTGCGGACCGGTACTCCACCGTGAGGACGGCTCGGCCCAGCGCGTGCGCGGTCAGGTGGAACCCGACCTGCGCGGCGGGCGTGTCCGGCCCGACCTCCAGCGCCGGCACGTCCAGCGCGTGCACCACGAACACGTACCGGTGGGCGGGACCGGGCGGCGGCGCCGCGCCGTCGTACCGGTGCCCCGGGAAGTCGTTGCGGACGTGGAACGCCCCGCCGGGCAGCCCCCCGTCGTCCGCCCCGGCGCCGCGCGGCAGCTCGGTGACCTCGGCCGGCAGGTTCACCGCGATCCAGTGCCACCAGCCGGCCGCCGTCGGCGCGTCGGGGTCGTAGCAGGTCACCGCGAACGACCGGGTGCCCGCCGGGAAGCCCGCCCAGGCCAGCTGCGGCGACACGTTCCCCAGCGCGTGCACCTGCGCGTCCGGCATGGTCGCGCCGTCCACCAGGTCCTCGCTGCGCAGCTCGAACGCCGGCACCGGCGGCAGGAAGTCGTAGGGAAGCGGGATGCGCGCGGTCATCGTTCACCGTCCTCGTCGAAGGTGTGCGGAAGTGGCGTCCCAGTCTACGAACCGGCGCTCCGCTCCCCGCCCTTCAGCCGCGCGGGGGCTCCCGGTCCAGTTCCCGCACCGCCGCCCCCAGCACGGTGTCCGGCCTCCCCAGGTCGAAGACCAGGTCGAAGTGGTTGCGCCCGCCCACCAGCAGCTCCCGCACCGGCACGCCCGCCGCCCGGAGCGCCGCCGCGAACTCCGCCTGCTGCCGCCCGAACTCGTCCGTCTCGTGCTCCCCGAGCGCCAGCACGACCGGCGGCAGCCCGGCCAGCGCCGCCGCCCCGGCGTGCAGCGGGCTGAGCCGCCGCGCCCGGTCGGCGTCGAGGCCCAGCGGCTCGTTGACGTAGCTGAGGCTGATCGGCTCCAGGTCGTAGACCCCGCTGAGCAGCGCCGCCCCGCGCACCCGCCCGCGCACCGCCGGGTCCAGCAGCGCGCAGGCGGCCAGGTGCGCCCCGGCGGAGCTGCCGCCGAGCACGACCCGCCCGGGGTCGGCGCCGAGTTCCGCCGCGTGGTCGAGCAGCCAGCGGACGGCCGAGGTGACCTGCCCGACGATCCGCTCGACCGGCCAGTGCGGTGCCAGCCCGTAGCCGACGGCGGCGAACGCGCTGCCGCGCGGGACGAGGTCCAGCGCGGGGAAGGCGGCGTCCTCCTTGCCGAGCTCCTGCCAGTAGCCGCCGTGCACGAACACGTGCAGCGGGGCGCCGTCGGCGTCCGCCGGGAAGAAGTCGATCAGCTCGGGCGCCTGCGGCCCGTACCGCAGCTCGCGGCGCCCGGGCAGCTCCCGGTGGGCCCGCCGGCTCTGCTCCGCGTACGCGTCGAGCTCGGCGTCGAGGTCGGCGACCTTGCTGCTGGGCGAGTACTCGCGGTCGAGTTCCCGCTGGTCGAAGCCCCGGTACACCGTCACGCCACCGCTCCCCTCACCCAACCAGGTATAGACCAATACAGGAGCGCCCGATTACCGTGGTCACTCCCCGTACTTCTTTCCCCGCACCTGACGGCCCCCCGACCGTCGCGCCCGACCGCCCCGGAGCCGCCCCGTGGAGACGTCCGTCCTCGCCTTCGCCACCGACCTGATCGACGAAGGGGCAGACACCTTCTTCGGCAACCTTACCGACCGGGCCGGCGTCGGCGGCGTGACGCTCGCGTCGGTCTACCACGAGGCCCGGGACGTCTTCCCGCACAACCCGCGCCGGGTGCTGCGCTACCTGGAGCCGGGCGCCGCGTACTTCCGCCCCGACCCGGCCCGCTGGGGCGGCCGCCGGCTCTCCCCGCTGCCGTCCACCGCGATCGGCGAGCGCGACCCGTTCGCCGAGGCCGCCGAGGAGACCCGCCGCCGGGGCCTCAAGCTGCACGCCTGGACGGTCTTCTGCCACAACGACCGGCTCGGCTTCGCGCACCCGGACTGCGCCCCGGCCAACGCCTTCGGCGACCGCCACCTGACCGAGCTGTGCCCGGCCAACCCGGAGGTCCGCGAGTACTGCCGGACGATCGTCGAGGAGCTGGCCCGCTACGGCGTGGACGCGATCCGCGCCGAGTCGCTGCACTTCCACGGCCTGGCGCACGGCTACCACCACGAGCGCTACTTCGAGGAGCTCGGCCCGGTCACCGAGGCCCTGCTGTCGATCTGCTTCTGCCCGCACTGCCTGGCCGCCGCGACCGCCGCCGGCGTCCCGGCCGAGCACGTCCGCGACACCGTCCGCACCGAACTGCGGGCCCGCCTCGCCGACGGGTCGCGCGCGCTCGCCCCCACCCCGCTGGACGAGCTGGCGGGCGGCGCGCTGGCCGCCTACGTCGACGCCTCCGCCCGCACCGTCACCTCGCTGGCCGCCGAGCTGGCCGCCACCGCCGCCGCCCACGGCATGCGGCTGACCTTCATGGACGGCGGCGGCCCGGGCACCGGCTGGCTCTCCGGCATCGACCTGCCCGCCCTCGCGGGCGCCGCCCACCAGATCGAGACCCTCGGCTACGCGAAGACCCCCGCCGAGGTCCGCGAGAAGGTCGCCGCCTTCGCCCTGCACGGCGTCCGCCCCCAGGACATGGCGGTGATCCTGCGCCCGATGGCCTCCGACTGCGACGGCCCGGCCAACCTCACCGCCAAGATCGCCACCCTGCGCGAACTGGGCGTGCCGGAGGTCGAGTTCTACAACTACGGCCTGATGCGGCTGTCCTCGCTGGACCGGATCGGCCAGGCCCTGCGGTAGCCCGCCGCCGCCCGGAAAAGGCGTTTCGCCCGCCTATCACCCGAAACGCCCCTCGATCCGGTCAACGCACCGTTCGCCCCGCCTGCTGCGCCCGGAGCGTCCCGAACGGTAGGCTTTCCGTGTGATCTTCAAGCGCATCGGCAACGGACGGCCGTACCCGGATCACGGCCGGACCAGCACCCGCCAGTGGGCGGACGTCGCGCCGCGTCCGGTGCGGCTGGACCAGTTGGTGACCACCAAGGGACAGTTGGACCTGGAGACCCTCCTCGCGGAGGACTCCACGTTCTACGGGGACCTCTTCGCCCACGTGGTGAAGTGGCGCGGCGACCTCTACCTGGAGGACGGCCTGCACCGCGCCGTCCGGGCCGCCCTCCAGCAACGCCAGGTCCTGCACGCCCGCGTGCTGGAGATGGACTGACCCGGTGTCACGCGGGACGGGTGCAACCGGTGGCGGTACCGGTACGTCCTTTCGAGTGCCGTCGTCCCCCGGATGATGATCGTCTAGTACCCGCGCACCCGTAGTCGGATTAGTGTGCTGACTACAGCGGTCAACGCGGCCCGATCGCCACGGCCGTTCCGCGGTCACCGACACCCCACCCTGGCACCTAGGGGGAGACAGACCATGAGCATGTTGACTCCCCGGGGTTTGAAGGGGAAGCAGTACCGCGTCACCGGGAACGCCTTCCCCCGTCTCGGCCGGCCCCCGCGCCGCGGTCGCAAGATCGCCGTCGCGCTGGGCACCGTGCTGGCCCTGGGCCTGGTCACGGTGGGCGGCGCCCAGCTGTACGACGTCTTCAGCGGCAAGCACAAGGACGTCGGCACCCAGGCCTGCGCCGGCGTCTCCGGCAAGCCGCTGGCCGCCCCGGAGGACTCCGCGTCGGCCGGCGCCCTGAGCGCCGCCGCGTCCGGCGCCCCGGCGTCCGGCGCCCCGGCGGCCGTCCCCAGCAACACGGCCGTGCCGCAGCCCGCCGCCGTCAAGGTGAACGTCTACAACGCCACCGACAAGGCCGGCCTGGCCGCCCGCACCGCCGACGAGCTGCGCAAGCGCGGCTTCGTGGTGGACAAGGTCGGCAACGCGCCCGCCGCGCTCGACAAGAAGGTCCCCGGCACCGCGCAGGTCCTCAGCGGCCCCGGCGGCCTCGGCGCCGCCACCCTGCTGGTCTCGCAGGTCGCCGCCGCGACCGCCACCGAGGACGGCCGCACCGACGCCACCGTCGACTTCGTCATCGGCGACACCTTCAGCGCCCTCGCCGACCCCGCCCAGGCCGCCGCCGCCCTGGCCGAACTCACCAAGCCCTCCCCCACCCCGGAGCCCGGCCACTGCTGAGCCCGCCGGGGCCCGCACGCGAACGAGGTCCGGTCGAGGACGGGAACCCCCGCCCTCGACCGGACCTCGCCGTTCGTCCCGTTCCCTCAGCCGGCCGTGCCGTACAGCCGGTCGCCCGCGTCGCCCAGCCCCGGCACGATGTAGCCGTGCTCGTTCAGCCGCTGGTCGACCGCCGCGGTGACCACCGTGACCGGCCGCCCGGCCAGCTCGCGCTCCATCACCGCGACGCCCTCGGGCGCGGCCAGCAGCACCACGGCGGTGACGTCGGTGGCGCCCCGGTCGAGCAGCATCCGGATCGCCGCGACCAGCGTGCCGCCGGTGGCCAGCATCGGGTCGAGGACGTAGATCTGCCGCCCGGAGAGGTCGTCCGGCATCCGGGTCGCGTAGGTCGACGCCTCCAGCGTCTCCTCGTTGCGGACCATCCCGAGGAAGCCGACCTCGGCGGTGGGCAGCAGCCGGGTCATGCCGTCGAGCATGCCGAGGCCGGCCCGGAGGATCGGGACGACCAGCGGGCGCGGGTAGGAGAGCCGGGTGCCCCGGGTGACGGCGACCGGCGTGGTGATCTCGACCGTGTCGGTCCGGACGTCCCGGGTCGCCTCGTACGCGAGCAGGGTGACCAGCTCGTCGGTGAGCCGTCGGAAGGTCGGCGAGTCCGTGCGCTCGTCGCGCAGGGTGGAGAGCTTGTGGGCGACCAGCGGGTGGTCGACGACGTGGAGGCGCATGACACCAACGGTAACGGCCACCGGCACGTGTGTACGACTCCGTACGAATCCGCCCGGACCGGGACGACCTGCCGGACCGGCCCGGATCCGCCCGGAATCACGGAAGTCCGGTCGCTCCTGTGGTATCGAAGGGGCTGATCTGGGAAAGTCGGAACCTATGAAGAGCAACCCGACGCGGGCATCGACCGCCGGCGCGGGCGGGTCCGGCTCGACAGACGAGTCCCGTCCGGCGCCAGAGAGCGGCACGGAGAGCACCGCGGAGACCGACGCGGAACGGCGCAGGCGCCGGGCCGTGTTCCTCCGCGAGTTGACCGAGGCCCGGGAGCTGCGGGCCCGGGTGCAGCCGAGACGGACGAAGGAGCGCCGGATGCGCGAGGCCATGCGGATGCGCACCTTCCGGTTCTGACGGTCCCGACGGCCCCGACGCTCCCGACCCCCGCGTCCCGCCCCGGACGTACCCCGCTCCGGCCCGCCGCACCCCTCCCACCCGGCCGGAACGGACCGGATCCGGCCGCTCCGACGCGGCCCGCGCGGCCGCGCCCCGCACCGCGTCCGCGCCCCTCCGGCGCCCGGACGCCCCCGTCGCAAGGCCTCCGGCGGACGAGATCCGCGCCCGGAGCGGCCGGAAGCCGACCATTCCGACACGACCTGCGAAGACGCGCTGCCGAACACCCCCCGCAGCGGCGGCCTTTCTGTCACGATGCGGTGGGACGGTCCGAACAGCGGGCCGCCCTCTGGCGCGGGGGCGGCCGGACCGCACCCGCCCGAGATCGCCGACAGCCGAGACCAATCTTGGGAGTGTCCCTGGTGGCGTACTTCGCTGCAGTGCTTGCTCGCACCGGTGCCGGGTGGGATGTGAGCGAGACGGAACTCGACGACGTAGAGACCCTGGCCGACCTGACCGACCTGGCCCGCGAGGCGGCCGAGGACGAGGACACCGTGCTGGTCTTCATCGAGCAGGAGGACGCGTGGTTCGCCGTCCTGCGCATCGACGGTGAGGACGACCCGCGGATCTTCGTCTCCGACGCGGCCGCCGCGGCGCGCAGCTCGTACGGCGCGGTGCTCACCGACGAGTTGATCGAACAGGACGGGGAGGCCGACTTCGACGACCTCGACGGGCTGGTGGCCGGCCTCGACGACGAGGACGGCGCGGTCGCCGAGGACGACGCCGACGAGGACGACGAGGAGCCGGCCGGCGGCCGGGGCGCGAGTCCGGTCGGGCCGATCGGCGACTCCGAGCTGCTGACCGAGTTCGGGATGGCCGCCGCCGACCTGCTGGAGCTGGCCGGCGAGGGCTCGGCGCCCGGCGACGCGCTGGGCGAGATCGCCGAGGCGCTGGGCTGCGGCGAGGTCCTGGAGGCCGTTCGGTAGCGGCGGCCCCGGTGCCCGACACTGGGACCATGCAGCCCGTCCCCCCTCCCGCCGACACCCTGGGCGAACGGCCGCGGATCGCCCCGCTGCCCGCCCCCGAACGCCCCGACCCGGTCCGCGACCGGTGGCAGGGCCGGATGCGCCTCGCGATCGAGGAGGCCGCCCTGGCCACCGCCACCGGTGACGTTCCGGTCGGGGCGTTCGTCCTGGGGCCGGACGGCACGGTGCTCGGCCGCGGCCACAACGTCCGCGAGGCGGTCGGCGACCCGACCGGCCACGCCGAGGTGGTGGCGATCCGCGCGGCCGCCTCGGCGGTCGGGGAGTGGCGGCTGAGCGGCTGCACTCTGGTGGTCACCCTGGAGCCCTGCACGATGTGCGCGGGCGCGATCGTCCTCTCCCGCCTCGCCCGGGTGGTCTTCGGCGCGTACGACCCGAAGGCCGGCGCGGCCGGCTCGCTCTTCGACGTGGTCCGCGACAACCGCCTCAACCACCGCCCCGAGGTGATCGGCGGCGTCCTCGCCGACGCGTGCACGGCACAGCTGCTGGCCTTCTTCGACACCCGGCGCTGACCGCCCCGGAACGGATTTCGTCCCTTCCCCCCGATCCGGTAGAGTTCCCCTCGGTAGCGTGTCCGAGCGGCCAAAGGAGCACGCCTCGAAAGCGTGTGTGGGGGCAACTCCACCGTGGGTTCGAATCCCACCGCTACCGCCACGCGAAGGGCCCGACCGGTTTCCGGTCGGGCCCTTCGGCGTTCCGGAGGTGGCGGCCCTCCGTCCGTCCACCGGTCCGTCGGGTCAGCCGCGCCGGCGGGCCAGCCGCAGCGCCACCACCCCGGCCGACACCAGTCCGCCCGCGACCAGCAGCGGCAGCACCGGCGCGCTCCCCGTCCCGGGCATCTCCCCGCCCGGCCCCGGCACGGTCGCGGACGGCGAGGGCACCGGCGGCGGCGCCGGGGACCCGGGAGCCGACGGCGACGGCGACGGCGACCCGGTGGGCCCCTCGGACGGGTCGGCGCTCGGACTCGGACTCGGGCTCGGCCCCGGGCTCTCGGTCGCCCCGGGCTCCGGCTCGACCACGATGACCGCGTCGTCCGGCGGCGAGGTGACGGTCCGGTCCGGCGTGCTGCCGGTCGCCGTCGCGGTGTTGCGCACGCCGCCCGCCTCGGCGTCGGCCGAGGTGACGGTGTACGAGCCGGTGCAGGTGGTCACCGCGCCGGGGGTGTCGCGCGGCGTCAGCGTGGTGGCCGCGCACCGCACGCCGGTGAGCCGGTCGTCGGTGAGGAACAGTCCGGTGACCGGCTGGGTGGTGGTGTTGGTGACGGTGTACGTGTAGGTGGCGGTCTGCCCGACCCGGTAGACCCGGGCGTCGTCGACGTGCTTCTCCAGCAGCAGCCCGAAGTCGTCGTTCAGCGGCAGCTCGTGCCGGGCCTCCGGCGACTCGACCGGTCCGCTGTCCGAATTCCCGTGCGCGAAGGCCGTGTTGGTGAGGTAGCCGCGCCGCACGTCGGCGTCGGTGACGGTGTACGAGGCGGTGCAGGTGACGGTCGCGTCGACGGCGAGGACGGTGGTCGGGCAGCTGACCGGGCCGACCACCGGGTCGCTGACGGCCAGGTCGCGGATCTCGGTGCCGCCGCCGTTGGTGACCACGAACTGGTAGGGCACGACGGTGCCGGAGGTGACCGGGTCGGGCAGCGGCTGCGCCCGGTCGACCTGCTTGACCAGGTTGAGCCGCGGCAGCGGCGCCACGCTGCTCGCGGTGACGTGCCGCAGCAGGTGCACGTCGGTGAACGCGCCGGTGGACGAGGCGAAGCCGAACTTGTAGGTGGTGGGCACCGGTTGGGGCGCGGCCCGGCTGAGCACCCGGACCGGGCCGGAGCCGAAGTCGACGTCCACCTCGACCCGCGGGTCGGGCCCGGGCGTGACGGTGACGGTGACGGTCCGCCGGCTGGGCACCAGCGCGGCCTCGGCCTGGGCGGGGGTGGTGCCGGGCGGCAGGTCGGCGGCGGTGGCGGGGCCGTGCAGCTGCCCGGGCAGGGTGGACGGCCACGGCCCGGTGGTGGTCGTGTTGTCGGTGGTCGCGCCGAGCAGGCAGTAACCGCTGGTGCCCTCGCCGGGTCCGCGCAGCGTCACCATGTTGGCGCCGGGCGCGGGGGCCCGGAAGCCGGTGCCGGCCGGGGAGCGGGTGGCGCAGCCGTCGCCCCGGTGCTCCCAGTCGCCGAAGTAGTTGCCGAGCACGTCCAGGCCGACGCCGAGGTAGCCGCCCTCGACGCCGGGCAGGAAGGAGTGCGCCGGGTCGTCGTCGGGCAGTTTCTGCGCGTACCCGAGGCTGCCGCCGAACGCGCCGGGGCGGGTGAGCGAGGCGGCGCCGTCGACCAGGAAGAACGCGATCCCGTCGGCGGGCGAGGGCTTGGTGGTGTCGCCGCCGTACTGCCACTGTTCGAAGGTGACCCGGATGCCCTCGTTGGCGGGCAGCGGGCGCTCGTACAGGACGGCGGCGGCCCGGTCGTTGCCGGCGTCGGTCATCCGCAGGTAGCCGTACGGGGCGGCGGCGTCGGGCGGGACGGGGCCGACCGCGCCGCCGCTCGGGCAGCCGGTCAGCGGGCGCGGTTCGACGGCCGGGAGGAAGGGGACCTCGGCGGCGCCGGTGAGGCAGGCGCCACCGGTGGCGACGAAGTCGCCGTCGGCGCTCGCCCCGGTGAAGGTCTCGTCCACCAGCGGCGTGCCCGCACCGGCCCGGTGCCCGGGCGGGGCGGCGGTGGCGGGCGGCGGCCCGGCCGTCGCGAGGAGGGCCGCGGCACAGGCCGCCGCGGCCGCGAGGGCGCGGCCGGCCCTGGGGGTCCGTCGGATGGTCACCACGTCTGCGCTCCGCCTCTCCGGGCCTCTCCGGTCGATGCTTCGTAGTCGACCTTCGAGGCGGGCGGAACCGGGGCACGGACACGCGGCGGCCGCCGCCGAACACCCGCCCGGCGGAGCGCGCGGGGACGGCGGAGGGCCCCGCACTCCCGGGCGGTTGACCACCGGGCCGGGGAGGTGCGGAGCCCGTGCGGAGCCTCTCGGCCCGCGGAGGGGGCAGCAGCTCCGGGGGGGGGACGAGCTGCTGCCCCGAGGCGGAGGTCCCACAACCGGTGCCGCGTCGGGGGGAAGCCGCGGCGCCCGGTCCCACAGCGGGGACCTCCGGATCGCCGTACCGGGGATTCCTGCCAGATCCTCGGTACATCAACCATCCTGCCGGGCGCCGGGGGTGGGGACATCCGGAGAAAGCCCCGTCCGCGCGGGACCTTCGTCCCAGCGGGTGAACGCACCCCTCACGGGTTGCGCCGTCCGGTGGATAAGCTGCCGGGTGACAGGGCCGACCGGGGCGTGGACGGCGGCCCGCCCCAGGGAGGCAGGACCGTTCGATGACTCAGGCGAAGAAGGTGGCCATGTGGATCCTGGTCGTCTTCGTCATCTACACGATCATCACCTCGCCCGAGCGCTCGGCGGACCTGGTGAAGTCCGGTTTCGTCGGCATCTCGGACGCCGCGAGGGCGGTCGGCTCGTTCATGACCGGACTGGTGCGCTAGTACGGTTGCGGGGTTCGTCCTTCCGGGGCGCCGCCCCGACCGGGCGCGCCCTCCCCCACCCGCGAGGAGCGGCATCGTGATCCGGCACCTGGTCCTGTTCAAGCTCAACGAGGGCGTCACCAAGGAGGATCCGCGGGCCGTCGCGGGCGCCGAGGCGTTCGCCGGGCTCGGCGCGCTGGTCCCCGAGCTGCGCGAGTGGGAGTGCGGCTGGAACTTCGCCGAGCGCGACATCGCCCAGGACTTCGCGATCAACAGCCTGGTCGAGGACCGCGAGGCACTGGCCGCCTACCTCGGCCACCCGGCCCATCAGGCCGCCGCCGCGCAGTGGCGCGAGTTCGCCACCTGGGTGATCGCCGACCTGGAGGTCTGACCCTCCCCCGCCACCCCTCGTACACGCACGACCCGGCGGCTCCCGCCCTCCACCGGAGGACGGGAGCCGTAGCACACTCCGCCGAATGCTGGACGGTCCGTCAACACGCCTCCGTCGGGTACTTGCCCGCCTACAGAGCGACTTGTGATGCTATGACCGGTTTTGCCGGAAATTGGCGAGGTGGTTCACAAGGGAGGGGTGACGTGTCCGTGCGGACGCAGCAGGACAGTGTGCCGGAGGACCGGATCGAGGACCTGCCGGACCCTGTCGAGCTGGCCGCCCGCCGCCCCGGCGGGCGCGGCACGGTGGACGTCCGGACGCTCACCAGGGTCCTGTTCGAGCGGCTCTCCGAGCTCCCGCCCGGCACCCCCGAACGCGCCCGGGTCCGCTCCGCCCTGATCGAGATCAACATCCCGCTGGTCCGCTACGCCGCCACCCGCTTCCGCAGCCGCAGCGAACCGATGGAGGACATCGTCCAGGTCGGCACCATCGGCCTGATCAACGCCATCGACCGCTTCGACCCCGAGCGCGGCGTCCAGTTCCCCACCTACGCGCTGCCCACCATCCTCGGCGAGATCAAGCGCTACTTCCGCGACAACGTCCGCACCATGCACGTCCCGCGCCGGCTCCAGGAGCTCTGGGTCCAGGTCAGCGGCGCCATGGAGGAGCTGACGGTCACCCACGGACGGGTCCCCAAGGTCCCCGAGATCGCCGCCAACCTGCGCATCCCCGAGGAGGACGTCCGGGCCTGCCTGGACGCCGGCCGCGCCTACAACGCCGCCTCCCTGGAGGCCGCCCAGGAGCACGAGGGCGGCCTCGCCCTGCTCGACCGGCTCGGCTACGAGGACTCCGCCCTCACCGACGTCGAGCACCGCGACATGGTCCGCCACCTGCTGGTCCAACTCCCCGAGCGCGAGCGCCGGATCATCATGCTGCGGTTCTTCGCCAACCTGACCCAGTCGCAGATCTCCACCGAACTCGGCATGTCCCAGATGCACGTCTCCCGGCTGCTGTCCCGGATCCTGTCCCGGCTGCGCAGCGGGAACTCCTGGGAGGAGTGAGTCACCTCCTGTTGCCCCGCGTCACCGCCGGGTGACGAGTCGCGACGTTCGGGTTTGCCGGGGCCGGTGGGCCGGTATGGAGGAGTCAGACCCGTCAGCCGGGAACCACTGCGCGGTGGCGACCGTTCGACAGACAGTCACGAGTGGGGTGGGCGCGTGTTCACAGAACCGGGCAGTGCGGTCATCGAAGCCGAATCCGGGGCCGAGACCGGGACCGAAGCCGTCGTCGTATCGCTCCCGGCCCAGGCCGGTCCCGCCGAGGCCCCCGACCGGGCCCTCGACACCCGCACGCTGTCCCGCGCGCTGTTCCGCCGCCTGGCCGGCCTGGAGACCGGCAGCACGGAGCACACCTACGTCCGGGACACCCTGATCGAGCTCAACCTGCCGCTGGTCCGGTACGCGTCCGCGCGCTTCCGCAGCCGCAACGAGCCGATGGAGGACATCGTCCAGGTCGGCACCATCGGCCTGATCAAGGCCATCGACCGCTTCGACCCCGACCGCGGCGTCGAGTTCCCCACCTTCGCCATGCCCACCGTGGTCGGCGAGATCAAGCGCTTCTTCCGCGACACCAGCTGGTCCGTCCGCGTCCCGCGCCGCCTCCAGGAGCTCCGCCTCGCCCTCACCAAGGCCGGCGACGAGCTCTCCCAGCGCCTCGACCGCTCCCCCACCGTCCCCGAACTCGCCGTCTACCTCGGCGTCTCCGAGGACGACGTGGTGGAGGGCCTCGCCGTCGGCAACGCCTACACCGCCAGCTCCCTCGACTCCAGCCCCGCCGAGGACGACGGCGGCGACGGCCCGCTCGCCGACCGCCTCGGCTACGAGGACCTCGCCCTCGAAGGCGTCGAGTACCGCGAGTCCCTCAAGCCGCTGCTCGCCAAGCTCCCGCCTCGCGAGCGCCGGATCATCATGCTGCGCTTCTTCGGCAACCTGACCCAGTCCCAGATCGGCGAGGAGATCGGCATCTCCCAGATGCACGTCTCCCGCCTCCTCACCAAGACCCTGGCCCACCTCCGCGAGGGCCTCACCGCCGAGTAGGGCCCGTGGGGCACCGGGCGCTACACCGTGCAGGACCGCCGGATCCGCTCCAGCTCCTGCTCGGTGAGCCCCAGCCCGTCCTGCCAGAAGTGCTCGAAGCCCGACCAGCCGCGGGCGACCTCCTCGAAGGCCGCGTCCAGGTAGGACTCCTCCGCGCGGGCCAGCGGCCGCAGCAGCGGGTCGACGGCGGCGATCAGCGCCGCCGACCGCTCGTTGGTGAGCAGGTAGTCCGCGCGGACGTCCGCCCGGTCGACGCCGAGGGCGGTGAGCAGCAGCGCGGCCGTCCAGCCGGTGCGGTCCTTGCCGGCGGTGCAGTGGAACAGCACCGGCGCGCCGTCCGCCCCGGCGACCAGCCGCAGCACGGCGGCGAAGCGGGAGCGGGCCGCCTCGTCGGTGACGAACCAGCGGTACATCGAGGTCATCATCGCCTCGCCCCGCCCGCCCCCGAGGACGGCGCGCATCGCCGCCGGGTCGCCGCTGCCCAGCGCCCGCCGCAGCTCCACGTACAGGTCGAAGTCGGCGGAGAACACCGGCAGGTGGTGCAGGTCGGGCCCGAGCCCGCCCTCGGCCGCGACGCTGAGCGCCTCGGCGGCGTCCGCCGGCAGCACGGCCTCGGGCAGGCCGGGGACGCGGTCGGCGCCCAGGTGGCGGACCTCGTCGAGGCTGCGCAGGTCCACGACGTGGCGCAGCCCGATCGCGCCGAGCAGCGCCAGGTCGTCCGCGCCGAGCCGGCTGAGCGCCTCGGTGCGCAGCAGCACGCCGCCGCGCACGGTGCGGCCGTCCGCGGTGCGGTAGCCGCCGAGGTCACGGGCGTTGACGGCGGCGGCCAGGCCGAGGCTCCTGGCGATCTCGGCGGACGGCGCGGTCACGGGTTCCTCCTGCGCTGGTGCGGTGGGACCCGGTCAGTCTAGGCACGCCGGTCCGCGGGACCGCCCGGAGTGCCTCCGGCCGGTCCCGTGCGGACGGGCCCGGGTGCTACTTGACGGCCAGCCAGATCACGCCGACGACGACCGCCAGGGCCACGATGGCCCCGACCACGATCATCGGGGTGCGGTTCGACGAGGAACTGCTGCTGCCGTAGGTGGTGACGGTGCCCGGGGCCTGCGCGGCCGGGGCCTCGTCGACGAACGCCCGGAACATCTGGGTGGAGCCGGCGGGGTCGTAGTCGTTGTCAGCCATGGAACGGGACTCTAGCCGCCCCGGACGGCCCGCCGACACCCAGGACCCCGCCCCCGGACCGGGTCTGCACGGACCCCTCACCCCGGCCCGCCGGGGCACGGCCGGACGGCCCGGCGGAATCAAGCCGGACCCGAACGGGTTGCCACCGGTCATGACCAACAGTGACGCCCCCCGGGTGACCCTCGGCCCCTCCGACCTCGCCGTCTCGCCGCTGGCGCTCGGCGGCAACGTCTTCGGCTGGACGGCCGACGCCGAGCGGTCCTTCGCCGTCCTCGACGCGTACGACGCCGCCGGCGGCAACTTCCTCGACACCGCGGACGTGTACTCGGCCTGGGCGCCGGGCAACTCCGGCGGCGAGTCCGAGACCGTCATCGGCGACTGGCTGCGCAGCCGGGGCAACCGCGAGCGGATCGTCGTCGCCACCAAGGTCGGCATGCTCGCCGGGCTGGACAACCTGCGCCCGGAGACCATCCGGCGGGGCGCCGAGGACTCGCTGCGCCGGCTCGGCGTGGAGCGGATCGACCTGTTCTACACCCACCGGGACGACCCGGACGTCCCGGTCGAGGAGATCGTCACCGCGCTGGACGGGCTGGTCCGCGCGGGCAAGGTGCGCGAGGTCGCCGCGTCCAACATCGGCCCGGAGCGGCTGGCCGCCTCGCTGGAGTTCGCCGAGCGCGAGGGCCTGGCGAAGTACGTGGCGGTGCAGCCGCACTACAACCTGGTCTCCCGCGCCACCTACGAGGGCCCGCTGGCCGGGGTGGTCGCCGCGCACGGCCTGTCCGCCGTCCCGTACTACGCGCTCGCCTCCGGCTTCCTGACCGGCAAGTACCGCCCGGGCACCGCCGTCGACTCGGCCCGGGCCCAGGGCGCCGGCGCCCACCTGGACGACCCGCGCGGCCTGCGGGTGCTCGCCGCGCTGGACGAGGTGGCCGCCGCGCACGGCACCGAGCCCGCCACCGTTGCGCTGGCCTGGCTGGCCGCCCGGCCCACCGTCGCGGCGCCGCTGGCCAGCGCCCGCACCCCCGAGCAGCTGCCCCCGCTGCTGGCCGCCGCCGCGCTCCGGCTGACCGAGGCCGAGCTGAAGCTGCTCACCGCCGCCTCCGACTGACCCGCCGCGCGCGGAACGGCGCCCCTCCCACCACGCTGTGGGAGGGGCGCCGTCGTCGGGTCCGGCCGCCGCCGGGGTCAGGGGCGGCCGAAGAAGTCCGGGTAGTACCCGCTGTTGAGGCGGGAGACCCGGACGTCCTTGCCGGGACGCGGGGCCTCCACGTACGTCCCGTCGCCGAGGTAGATGGCCACGTGGTGGATGCCCGAGACCCGGCCGTTGCCGGACCAGAACACCAGGTCGCCGCGCTGCAGCTGCCCGGAGCCGATCGGGGTGGCGGCCCGGTACTGGTCGTCGGCGACCCGCGGGGTGGCCACCCCGGCCCGGCGGAACGCCTGCTGGACCAGGCCCGAGCAGTCGAACCCGTCCGGCCCGTTGCCGCCCCACACGTACGGCTTGCCGACCTGCGCAAGCGCGTACGACACCGCCGCCTCTACCCCGGCCGGGGCGGACTGGCCGGACTGGGTGGCCTGGCCGGGCTGCCGGGCGCCGCCTCGGTCGCCGGTCCGGTCGACGTAGACGTCGTGGTGGCTGGTGTAGCGCCACTCGCCGGCCGCGTTCCTGAACCAGTAGACCTTGCCGTCCCAGCCCTGCCGGATCCCGCCGGAGGACTGCGCGGGGGCGGGCTCGGCCGGCCGGGACTGCGGCTTCGCGGCGCTCCCGCCGCCGGTGCGGTCGAGGTAGACGTCGTACCACTTGGTGTAGCGCCACTCGCCGGCCGCGTTCTTGAACCAGTAGACCCTGCCGTCCCAGCCGGGACCGGACGGCGCGGGCAGCGCCTGCGCGGTGGTCGCGCCGAGGCCGAGGCCGACCGCCCCGGCACCCGCCAGCACCGTGGTGGCCAGGCAGGTCGAGCGAACGGCGCGGTGTATTCGGCCCGTCCGCTCGGCCGCGGCGGACCCGCCGGTGCGGGCCGCCGGCCGGGCGCACGCGGCGCACCGGCAGGCTGACGCACCGTCGGATTCGGCGAAGCCCAGCAGGGGGGCGCCGGAGAAGTCCGGGAGGTCGGCGGGGTCGGTGGATATCGAGGCGAGCGCGGTCGTCACGCGGGTTTCCCTTCCTTGCGGTTCGGGCGGGCGGCCGGGGCGGGCACCGGAGCGGTGACCCCGGCCGGGGCGACGAACGCGACCAGCAGCTGCTCCATCAGGGCGCTGCGCGCGCTGTCGTCCAACTCGTGGGCGGTGGCGCGCTCCAGGCGCCGCACCGCGAGGGCCGCGGCCTCCACCGCGTCGTCCACCAGGACGGTCCGCAGCCCGGCGTCCAGGTCGGCGAGCCGGCGGCGGCGCATCGACTCGGCGACCTCCGGCGCGTAGTCCAGGGCCAGCGGCTGCACCGAGTACACCTCGACGCCGGCCGGGGCGGTCTCGGCGGCCAGCGCCCGGGTCAGCTCGTCGGCGAACCACTGGCCGTCGCGCAGCGCGGGACCCGGCGCGGAGTTCGAGTCGCACGGCAGGAGGGAGGCGGTTCGGGTGAGGACGGCCTGCACCTGCTCGCGCAGATACGTTTCGTGATCGGCGATGCCCAGCGTCACCCGCGCGGTGTCCTTGACCCGCCACACGATCAGCAGCCGCACCACCAGCGGCGTCCCCGCCCGGTCGGTGACGTGCACCGGCTCGCTGCGCCAGTGCCGCAGCCGGACGTCCACCCGGCGGCGGCGCAGCAGCGGGTTCACCCAGAGCAGGCCGGTGCGGCGCACGGTGCCGCGGTAGCGGCCCCAGCGGGTCAGCACCCGGGTCTCGCCGCCCGGGTTGGAGAGCAGGCCGCCGAGCGCGGCCAGCATCGCCAGCCCGATCGCGCTCACCGCGGCGAGCGTCCCGTCGCCGACCTCGGCCTCCCCGGAGGCCCGCGCGGCCGGGCCGCGCAGGTCGGGCACCCCCGACAGCTCCGGGAGCGCCCCGGCCCGGGCCAGCACCAGCAGCACCCCGGCCGTCCCGGCCAGCAGCACCAGCAGCGGCAGCCAGCCCGGCAGCGTAAACGCCCGCCCCTCGCGCAGCGACTGGTCCGCGCGCGGCGGCCGGCGGTGCGTCGCGGCCTCCGCCACCGTCGGGTGCGCCGCCGACCGCTGCGCGGTGGCCGCGCTGAGCCGGCGCAACCCGCCGGAGGCGGCGGGTACGGCGGCGGGCGGCTCGACGGCCACCGGCTCGGGGATGGCGCGGGGCGCGGGCGGGAGCGCGGACGGCTCGTCCGCACCGACCACGGGCAGCGGCTGGGTGGCCGGGCCCCGGTCGAGGGCGTCCTCGGCGGACGGGGAGACCGTGATCAGCGGCTTGGTCACCGCCTTGGCGACCGCCTTGGTGAGTTGGGTCGCACCGACCGGGGGCTCGGGTGCGGCGGGGGGCCAGGAGTGGGGTCGCGGCGAAGGGTCGCGGGTGACGTCCATGCACGTGTCCTAGGGGTCAGAGTGTCGCGCACCGGGCGGCCCGGATCTGACGGGCAGTGCCAGACTCAGGCTAGGTTGATAAGTACTCAAATGCGACATTTACCAAGCGGTGTGTCGGTTTGTCGGATATGCGGGAGCGAGTCGGCCCGCCCGCCCTGAACTGCGGGAACGAGCGGGCCGAACGGAGACGGGAACCGGACCGAACGGGCCGTCAGCGGCGCCGGGTACCACTCCCCCGGCCGAACACCCGCCGGGTCAGCAGCCCCACGGCCGCCGCGATCAGCAGCGCCCCGCAGGCCAGCCCGCGCCACCCGGTGGCCGCGGCCCGGTGCGCCGCCGCCACCGCGTCCGGCGGCGGGGCGACCACCACCCGCGACGGCGACACCGCCCCGCTCGGAGCGTCCGCCGCCTCGGCGCCGTCCTCCAGCTCCGGCTCCGGCTCCGACTCCGACCCGGGCTCCGCGACGGCGGGGGTGGCGGTCGGCGACGAGGACGGCGCCTGAGCGGGCGACGGCGCGGCGGACAGGACCGTCGCGGCGGGCGAGGCCTTCCGAGTCGCGCTCGGCACCACCGCGGACGGCGTGCCGATCGGAGGCGGCGGCGTCTTCGAGGCCGTCGGCCGCACCGTCGCGGACTCGACCGGCCGGTCCGACACCCCGGGAGGCGCGGGCACCGGAGCGACCCGACCGTCCATCGGCTCGACCACCGGCGGCACCGCCGGACTCTCTGGAGCGGACGGCTGCTCCACCACCGGCACCACGACCGGCAGCACGTCCGGCGGCACCGGCACCGGCACCGTCAGCACGGGCCCGGCCGCCTCGTCCGACGGAGAGGACGACGGGAACGCGGACGGGGAGGTGGAGGCAGACGCACTCGGCGAGGCGGAGGCCGACAGCGCGGGGCTCCCCGGCTCGTCCGCCACCGGCACCACGATCGGCAGCACGTCCGGCGGCACCGGCACCGGCGGCACGGGCCCGACCGTCACGTCCGACGGAGAGGGCGATGGGGACGCGGACGCGCTCGACGAGGCGGAGACCGACGGCGACGCGCTCGCGGACGGGGACGGGGACGCGGACCCGGACGGCGTGGGCGACGGGGCGGCAGTCGGACCGTCCGGTTCGTCCGTCGGCGGCACCACGATCGGCAGCACCGGCACCGTCACGTCCGGCACCGCCGAGGCCGACGGGGACGGCGACGCGCTCGACGGCGCGTCCGACACCACCGCGGTCGGCGAGGCCGATGCACTCGGGCTCGGGCTCGCACTCGGGCTCACGCTCGGGCTCGCGCTCGGAACGACGCTCACGCTCGGGCTCGGGCTCGCGCTGCCGGCTCCGCCCGTCGTCGCGGCGACGCGGATCTGCACCGGGTCGCCCGGGGTGCCGTTGCCCGCCGGGTCGGTCGCGGTGGGGAGGAGGGTGAGGTCGCCGGGGGCGAGGTCGCGGGCGGGGGTGCAGGACCAGGTGCCGTCGGGGGTGGTGACGGCGCTGCAGACGGTGGTGCGTTCGTCGCCGTGGCCGGTGGTGGCGGTGACGGTGACGGTGGTGCCGGGTTCGGCGCGGCCGGTGAGCTTGGGGCGGGCGGTGTGCAGGAGGTCGCCGCTGCCGGGGGAGGTGAGGCGGGGGCGGTCGGGGGCGGCGGTGTCGACGGTGAGGGTGGCCGCCTTGCCGTCGGAGCGGTTGCCGGCGCCGTCGACGGCGTGCGGGGTGAGCTGGTGGGGGCCGTCGGCGAGGTTCTCGACCGGGAGGCAGGACCAGGTGCCGTCGGCGGCGACCGCGGTGGAGCAGAGTTCGCCGCCGCCCCGGCCGTCGGCGTCCGCGGTGACGGTGACGGTGGAGCCGGGTTCGCCGAGGCCGGTGAGCAGCAGGCCGGGGTCGTTGGTGTAGGCGGGCAGGGTGAGGACGGGAGCGGTGGGCGGGGTGGTGCGGACGGTCAGCCGGAACTCGTCGCCGTGCAGCACCATGCCGCTGCGGGTGGTCTCGACCGGGGCGAGGGCGTGGGTGCCCTCGGCGAGCGGGCGGTCGGGGCGGCAGCTCCACGAGCCGTCGGTGCCGGCCTTGGCGGTGCACAGGGTGGTGCCGTTCTCCTGGACGGCGATGCTCGCCCCGGCGACCGCGCCGTCGCCGCGGAACTCGGGGCGGGGGTCCCGGGTGGTGGCGCCGGGGAGCGGGAGGGCGACCTGGGGCTTGGCGGCGCCGATCGCGATGCCGACCTTCTGGTCGACGACCTGGCCGGAGTCGGCGAAGCCGCCGGGGGCGACCAGTTGGGCGCCGTTGCGGGCCAGCCGCAGCCGGACCCAGGTGTCGCCGCCGGTGGCCCCGGCCGGGACCTGCCACTCCAGGGCGGTGCGGTCCGCCCCGGCGGGGACGTCGGTCTGCACCCGCTCCAGCGGGTCGAAGCGGCCGTTGTGGTCGAAGTCGATCCAGCCGGCCAGGACGGCGGGGGCGCCGCCCGCGTCGACCGGCACGTCCAGGTGGTAGTAGCGGCCGACGGCGGTCTCGGTGGGGAAGGCCAGCGTCGGGTCGGCGCCCTGGTACTCGGCGCGGCCGGGTTGCAGTAGCGGCGGGGGCGGGCTGGCCCAGGGGCTGCGGCGGCCCTGCCCGCCGTCGAGCTCCACGCTGGGGGCGACCGGGCCCGCGTCGGGCGGCGGCGCGGGCGGGTCGGCCGGCGGGCCGGGCAGCAGCGGCTCCTCGACGGCCTGGGCGAGGCCGGGCCGGGAGCGGGTCGCGGTGGTGGCGGCGTCCTGGCCGAGGAACAGGTCGGAGACCAGGTGCGAGACGTTCCCGTAGGCCTGCGGCGCGCTGCCGAGGCCCTCGTCGAGGGTGACGGTGTACGCCTGGCGGAGCGGGGCGGGCGGGGTGGCGGAGCCGCCCTGGGCGGTGGAGCGCTGCTCGACCCGCAGCGACACGGTGGAGACGGTGCCGGCCAGTTCGAGGGTGCCGGTGCCGTCGGCCGAGCCGTCCGGACCGGCGTCGGGGGCGGGGGCGAGTTCGCCGGCGCCGACCGTCCAGCCGCGCCAGGCGGTGCGGCCGACCAGGGCGGGGGCGGCGGGGGTGCCGCCGGTGACGGTCAGCCGGGTGCTGGTGCCGGTGCTGCCGTCCTTCGAGGTGGCCGTCGCGCTCAGGCCGCTGACGTGCAGCCGGGGGTTGCGGACGGAGCGGGAGAAGGAGAGCTGGAGGGTGCCGAGGGTGTGCCAGGAGCCGTCGGCGCGCGGGCGGCGCTCGGCGGCCAGGAAGGTCTCGGCCGGGTCGCCGGGGCGGATGCCGTCGGTGTAGGGGCTGCCGCCGGGACGGTCGGCGAGCTTCCCGGGGGCGGTGTCGACGCTCACCCCGGGGACGGCCGCGTAGTCGAACTGGACCGCGAGGCCGGAGGGCAGCACGGCGCGCCGCTCGGCGGACCAGGCGTCCGGGGTCTGCTGGGCGGCCGTCGGCGGGGCGCCGAGGCCGGCCAGCAGGCCGGCCGCGAGCAGGGCGGCGGTGCGCCGTCCGATTCCGGAACGCGGCCGGTCACGGTCGGCCGGGCGGGCGTCGGGGGCCGGGGCCCGGTGGGGGAACTGTCGGCACATCCGGCACTCCTCTCGGTGTCGTCGTCCGCCGCGATCGCGGTCCGATCGCCGTGCATCCGAATGCTCATGACGATCCGACAAAAGGGAATCACGATCTGGTTTCGGTCATACCGCGACACCTGGTCATTTCCACCTACACCACCCGATTGGTGGCCACTCGGTCAGCAGCATCGGGATACCCGTCCGACTCACCGTCAACTCCCGCGAACAGGCATCAATCGGGCGCTACCGCCCAGTTGTTGACTTCCTGTCAATCTGCCCTGTTCGAATTGATGGGTTTATCAGTAGAGTCGGCGGGCGTGACGATCGATCCCACACTCATCAAGAGCAGCTTCGCCGCCGTCGAGCCCCACGGCAGCGAGGTCACCGCCTACTTCTACACGCACCTGTTCGAGCACAACCCGGACGTGCGCAAGCTCTTCGCCGAGCACATGAACGAGCAGCAGGACCGCCTCTGGGCCGCCCTCGGCACCCTGGTCAACAAGCTCGACGACACCGACACCGTGGTCAACGTGCTCCAGGGCCTGGGCCGCCGGCACGCCGGCTACGGCGCCCTCCCCGAGCACTTCCCGGCCGTCGGGGCCAGCCTGCTCGCCTCCCTCGCGCACTTCGCCGGCGACGCCTGGACACCGGAGATCGAGGCGTCCTGGACGGCGCTCTACGGCGTGATCACCGAGGTCATGAGCGCGGCGCTGACCGAAGAAGCCGCGGGCTGAGAGCCCCCCGGTGCCCTTCGACCCCGCGGTCATCCGCGCCAGCTTCGCCGTCGTCGAGCGCCGCGCCGATCAGCTGACCAAGTTCTTCTACGCCCACCTGTTCACCAACAACCCCGGTGTCGAAGAGCTCTTCCCGGCCAGGCTCGCCGAACAGCGCGACCGCCTCTTCGCCGCGCTCACCCAACTCGTGACGCGGCTGGAGGAACCCGAGAAGCTCACCGGCTACCTGGCGGCACTCGGGCGCGACCACCGGAAGTTCCAGGCCGCGCCCGAGCACTACCCCGCCGTCGGCGCCAGCCTGATCGCCGCGCTCAAGCACTTCTCCGGCCACTCCTGGACGCCGGAGATCGAGAAGGCCTGGATCGAGGCCTTCACCGTCATCTCGCAGGCCATGATCGACGCGGCCGCCGCCGTCCCCGACTCCGTCCCGCGCTGGTGGAACGCCGAGGTCGTCGACCGCCGCCGCGCCACCCCCGACCTCGCGGTGCTCACCCTGCGGCCCGACCGGCCGTACCCCTACACCGCGGGCCAGTACCTGACCGCCTGCTCCGACCGCCGCCCCCAGGTCTGGCGGCCCTACTCCGTCGCGTGCGCCCCCCGCGCCGACAACACCCTGGAACTGCACGTCCGCCGGGTCCCCGACGGGCTGCTGTCCACCGCGCTGGTCAACGACGTCCGGCTCGGCGAAACCGTCCGGCTCGGCCCGCCGCTCGGCGAGGCCGTGCTCGCCCCCGACTCCGACCGTCCGCTGCTGATGGTCGCCGCCGGCACCGGCTGGGCCCCGGTCAAGGCCCTGCTGGAACAACTCGCCCAGGACGGCGGACGGCCCGCCACGGTCTTCGTCGCCGCCCGCGGGGACGAGGACCTGTACGACCTGGAGGCCGTGCACGCCATGGTCAGGGAACACGCCTGGCTGCACGCCGTGCTCGCCGCACCCGAACGCGGCGCCTCCCGCGCCGAGGGCGTCCGGCTGCTGCGCGAGGGCCTGCACGAGTACGGGGACTGCTCCGGCCACGACATCCACCTGTCCGGGCCACCCGACCTCGTCCCCGGCATCGGCGCCCAACTCCTGGCCCAGGGAGCCGAATCCGCGCACATCCGGCACGACCCGGCCACGCCCACCTTCAACCGCAGCCGCCCGCTCACCCCCGCGGAGTGGTTCCTCGAAGAACGCGACGTGCCCTGGATCAACCGGACCGAACTCGGCTGACGCCGGTCCTGCCGCCCCCCGACCACCACAACGGGGGGCGGCAGGACCGGCGACGCCCGCCGGAGCGAGCGGACCCGGAACGGGCGGCAGGTGACAGGCGGTCAGCAGATGCCCGGCCGGGCCGCCGACACCGCCGCAGGTATGGGCGGGGGCATCGCCAGGTCCCATCTGATGCATCAGCCAGCCGAAGAGTGGGCCGAGCGTCACTCTGCGTAGCAAAGCGGAGGCCGAAACGGGCCGGGGAACGGCGAAGGCCCCGAGTGGGTACCCGGGGCCTTCGGCTGGTGCGCTCAGCAGGATTCGAACCTGCAACCTCTTGATCCGTAGTCAAGTGCTCTATCCGTTGAGCTATGAGCGCTCGGACGGCCCCTTGCGGAACCGCGAGCGGAGATGTGGTGCGCTCAGCAGGATTCGAACCTGCAACCTCTTGATCCGTAGTCAAGTGCTCTATCCGTTGAGCTATGAGCGCTCGCCCCGGCGGACTGGCCTCCTGGGCGGTGCGGGGACAACATTACATGACCGTCGACCTGGGGCGAAATCGATTGCCACCGGCCCCGCCGGGCCCGTCCCCACCCCGTCCCCGTACCGGCGCGAGCCGGCTCCGACCGGAAACGCAGGAGCCCCGCCGGTCAGTGACCGACGGGGCTCCCGGTGAGCGGAGGCGGAGGGATTTGAACCCTCGATGGGCGGTAAAACCCAAACCGCATTAGCAGTGCGGCGCCATAGACCGGACTAGGCGACGCCTCCAACACCCGGACCGCTACCGGCACTCCGGCGCGTTCCGTGCGACTGCGATGATGCCACAGCCGACGGCCCCGGCACCAACCACCACAACGATACTGGCCGGGTCGACCACGGCGCAAAGAAGAATGAGATACTTCCGTCTCCGAGGAGAGCCAGAGCCGCCCGTGGCAGCGGCGGCCCGAAGCCGTGAGGAGACCTGTCGACGTGAGCAGCAGGCCGACCCGAGGCGCTGCTCGCCTCGCCGCGATACTCGATGCACTGCCCGACCCGCTGCTGCTGGTGAACAGCAACGGCACCGTGGTCGACGTCAACAAGGCCGCCGTGGAGAGCCTGCAGGCACCCGGCACCTCGCTGGTCGGAATGGGCGTGCTGGACCTGCTGCCGGAGTTCGACCCCAGTCGGATCCCGGGTTCCATGCGGCCCCCCGCGAGCGAGACCGAGAGCCTTGACCGACCGGTCCGGATGACCGCCCGCCGCACCGACGGCACCGCCTTCACCGTCGAGGTGTCCGGCAACGACTTCACCGACGAGGGCGGCGGGGAGGCCCACGGCTTCCTGTCCTTCGCGACCAGCGACCAGGACCTGCTCCTGCTCCTGGTCCGCGACATGTCGGCGCGGCTCGGGGTGGAGTCCGAACTGCGGCGCCAGCACAAGCAGACCGAGATGATCCTGCGGGCCGCCGCCGAGGGCGTCCTCGGCGTGGACCTGGAAGGGCGCGTGGTGCTGGTCAACCCGGCCGCCGCGCACATCCTGGACTTCCGGGCCAGCGAGCTCGGCGGCCGCGAGCTGCACCCGCTGATCCAGCACTCGCAGCCCGACGGCAGCCCGCTGGCCGCCGAGAGCTCCGCGCTGGTGGACACCCTGCACTCCGGCCGCAAGCACCGGATCCGCAACACCGTGCTGTGGCGCAAGGACGGCCGGCCCGTCACCGTCGACCTGACCACCGCCCCCGTCCGGGACGGCGAACAGCTGGTCGGCGCCGTGATGACCTTCACCGACCGCACCCGCGAGCTCGCCCTCGCCGCCCGCAACGAGCACCTCACCGCCGTCCTGGAGTCCGAGCTCGGCGGCGCCCTCACCGCGCTGCACGGCCGGATCGACGCGCTCGCCGCCGACCCCGCCGGGCAGCTCTGGCCCGAGGCCAACTGGACGCTGCGCCGGCTCGCCGACGAGTGCCGCCGGTTCGGGAAGCTGATCGACGGCGTGCTGGAGCACCAGCGCTTCGAGGCCGACGCCGACCGCGGCAAGGCCGCGCTGGAGCGCGAGCGGATCGGCCTGGACGAGGTCGTGCAGCTCGCCGTCGACCGCGCCGGGGAACTGGTCGGGCCCGGCCGGGTCCGCTACTCGGTGCACGCCGGCGCCGTGAAGGTGCTCGCCGACCGCGAGCGCCTCGCCCGGGCCCTCGCCCACCTGGTCGCCGACGTCAGCGGGGTCACGCCCGTCCCCGAGCCCGCCCGGGCCGAGGGCGAGCCGGCCCCCGCCGGGGTGCCGTTCGCCGGGCCCGCGCCGGCCGGCGAGCAGCCGCCCATGGTGGTGCTGGCCGCCGCCCGGCGCGGCGACGTCGCCCGGGTGGAGGTGCGCGGCCCCGCCCGCACCTCCAGCGCCGTGCACCTGCCGATCGCCCGGGCCGCCGTGCTGCGGCACGGCGGCGTGCTGCAGCGGCACGACCTGCCCGACGGGGCCGGCGCCACCTACGTGGTGGAACTGCCGCTCGACCCCGACGGCGACGCGGCCGGCGGGCCGGACAAGCAGCAGCACGTCCCCAAGGACTCCGACACCGCGATGATCCCGGACCTGCCGGGCCAGGACGTCCCGCCCGAGCTGCGGCCCGCCGCGGCCGAGCCCGCGGCGGGGGCGCGGGCGGCCGAGGCGCGCGCCGACGACACCCAGGGCTCCGGCCGGCGCCGGGCCCGGGCCGCCGGGGACCGGGACGCCGCGCAGGACGGGCAGGCCCCGCGCGGGCCGATCGCGCTCGGCGCCGGACCGGCCGCCGACGACACCTCCGGCACCGGCCTCGCCCTCGGCGAGGGCGCCGACGGCACCGAGGGCGCGGGCCGCTCCGGCCGCCGGGCCCGCCGGTCCGCCGCCGGTCCGGCCGCCGGGGACAGCTCGGGGGCGCTGCACATCCCCGGCGTGCCCGACCCCGGGACGCCGGTCTACCCCGGCCTGGAGAACGCGCTGGCGACCTCGACGCCGGAGCCGGTCACCCCGACCGCCCAGCCCACCGGGCGCCGGCGGCGGCTCGCGCTGCCCGCCGACGCCACCGAGAGCGCGGAGGAGGTCACGGCGGTCCTGCCGCCCGTCCCCGCCGCCGCCCCCGGGGCGACGCCCGTCGCGCCCGAGCCGCCGGCCGCCCCGCCGCAGCCCGCCGAGCCGCCCGCGGCGCCGTCCGGCGGCGCGCTGGAGGTCGCCCGCCCGGCCGTGCCCGCGCTGCCCCCGGCGGACGCGCCCGCCGAGGACGAGCGGCCCCGGCCGGTCGGCAGCGGGCTGGGCGAGCTGCTGCCGCCGCGCCCGCTGGGCGGCTTCCAGACCGCCTTCCCCGGCGCGTTCCCCGCTCCCCCGGCCCCCGGCCAGCCGCCCGCGCACGCGAACGCGCTGCCCGCCGCCGGGAGCACCCCCGCCGCCGTCGACCCCGCGCTGCTGAACGGGCAGCGCCTGGGCGGCACCGGCGAGGGCACCGCCGCCGGTTCGGCCCTGGCGCTGTCCGGCGCCCCGGCCGCCGGGAACGGCCAGGTCGAGGGGCGCACCCCGCCCCGGCCGATGGCCGAGCTCGCCCCCGCCAAGGACCACCCGCAGGACGGCCCGCGCCCGCTGCTGGTGTGGCCCGAGCCCGACCCGTCCACCCGGGGCGCGCTGGAGGCCCGCGGCTTCGACCCGGTCGTGGTCGCCTCCCGCGAGGAGGTGGACGCGCAGGTGGGGCGGACCCCCGCCGCGCTGTTCGTCGACCCGCTGACCGGTCCGATCACCCGCACCGCGCTGCAGTCGCTGCGCACCGCGGCGCTGGCCGGGCGGATCCCGGTGCTGCTGGCCGCCGGTCTCGGCCAGGCCACCCGGGACGCCGCGTACGGCGCCGACCCGGCGGTGCTGCTGCGGGCGCTCGCGCCCCGGGACGGCGAGAACCACGCCGCCCGGGTGCTGCTGGTCGAGTCCGACCCGGAGGTCGCGGCCGCGCTGGTGGCCAGCCTGGAGCGGCGCGGCATGCACGTCGAGCACGCCTCCGACGAGAACGAGGCGGTGGCCCGGGCCAGCAGCATCCAGCCGAACCTGGTGGTGCTGGACCTGCAGCGGATCGAGCGGCAGCACCTCGGGCTGCTCGACTGGCTGCGCGCCAACGACCGGCTGCACCGCACCCCGCTGGTCGTCTACACCTCGGCCGACCTGGACCCGCAGGCCCGGGCCGGGCTGCGCACCGGCGAGAACGTGCTCTTCCTGGCCGAGCGCTCCACCACCGAGGACGTGCAGGGTCGGATCGTCGAACTGCTCGCCCGGGTCGGCGCGTTGGGCCAGGCCGTGACGGCCGGCAGCGGCGCTTCGTTCTGACGCGGCGTCAACTTCCGCGCACGGGTGGCCCGGCCAGTGGGAGGCGGGCCACCAGCCTTGCACCGCAAGGGCGTTCGGCGCCCTCGGAGTCCCCGGCGACGGACAGGGTGCCGCCGTGGTGTTCGGCGAGGTCCCGGGCGATGGCCAACCCCAGTCCGGCGCCGCCGAGTTCGCGGCTGCGGGCGTCGTCGAGCCGGGTGAACCGCTCGAACACCCGCTCCCGGTCCGGCTCCGGGATGCCCGGCCCGTCGTCGCGCACCTCCAGCACCGCCTCGTCCCCCTCCGCGGTCAGCCGGACCTCGACCCGGCCCTCCGCGTAGCGCTGGGCGTTGTCGACCAGGTTGGTGAGCAGCCGGGTCAGCCAGGTGCGGTTGCCCGACACCCTTACGCCGTCGGCGAGTTCGGCCGTGACCGGGACCCGGTCGGCGGCCCGGGCGTCCAGCACGTCGGCCACCAGCACGTCCAGGTCGAGGAGCCGGGTGGCGACCGGGTCGGCGGCGTCCAGCCGGGCGAGCAGCAGCAGGTCGGCGGCGAGGTCCTGCAGGCGGACGGTGTCCTGCAGGGCGCCGGCGAGCAGTTCGGGCCAGAGGTCGGGGTCGGGGTGGGCCAGCGCGACCTCCAGCTGGGTGCGCAACACGGCGATGGGGCTGCGCAGTTCGTGCGAGGCGTCGGCGATGAAGCGGCGCTGGCGCTGCCCGGCGTCCTCCAGCCGGTCCAGGGTGGAGTTGACCGTGACCGCCAGCCGGGAGACCTCGTCGCCGGTGGGCGGCACCGGCACCCGGCGGTGCAGGTCGTGGCCGGTGATCTCGGCGACCTCCGAGCGGATCGCCTCCACCGGGCCCAGCGCCCGGCCGGTGACCCGCCAGGTCACCAGCGCCACCAGCGCCACCAGCAGCGGCAGTCCGACCGCGAGTGCGGCGGCGGCGGTCTGCCCGGCGGTGTCCACCTGTCCGAGCGAGGCCGACGCGTAGATGGTGACCTTCCCGTCCCGGCCGGTGACGGTCGCCGACACCACCCGCTGCCGGTCCCGGTCGGCCGGCTGAACCTCCTCCGGGCCGGCCTCCGGGCGCGGGGGCCGCAGCCCGTACGGGGCCCGCGCGCCGGGCGCGTCGGGTCCGTCGGGGTCCGGCGGGAGGGGGACCGGCGGGACGGGGTGGGGCGCCACGTCGATGGTCGCCGAGATCAGCCGCCCCTCCGCGTCGAAGACCTGGATCGAGCTGCCGCCGGGCCACGCGATGACCGGCGGCAGGTGCTCGCGCGCCGCCAGCGCGGCCACCTTGTCGACCTGCCGGGTGGCGTTCTCCCGGACGTCCCGGGTCAGGTTGGCCTGCAGCACGCCGAGCAGCGCCAGCGCCGTCCCGCCCAGCGCGAGCGCCACCACGGCGGTGGCGGCGAACGTCGCCCGGGCCCGCACCGAGCGCGGGCGCAGCCGGCCCAGCCCGCGGCCCAGCCGACGGCGCAGCGCGCCGAGGCGCGACGGGCCGACCGCCGTGCGGTCAGCCACCGTCCACCGCCAGCCGGTAGCCGGCGCCGCGCACCGTGCCGACCGCGGTGCGGCCGAACGGGGTGTCGATCTTCCGGCGCAGGGCGCTGACGTGCACCTCGACGATGTTGGGGTCGCCGTCGAACGCGGAGTCCCAGACGCTCTCCAGGATCTCCCGCTTGGACACCACCCCGCCGGCGGCCCGGGCCAGGCACTCCAGCACCGCGAACTCCCGGGTGGTCAGCCGCACGTCGACGCCCGCCCGGGTGCACGTCCGGCGGGCCGGGTCGATCGCCAGGTCGCCGAACTCCAGGGTCTGCGGCAGTCGGCGCCCGGTGCGACGGACCAGGGCGCGCAGCCGGGCCACCAGCACCACGTACGAGAACGGCTTGGAGAGGAAGTCGTCGGCGCCGGTGTCCAGGGCCTCGGCCTCGTCGAGTTCGCCGTCCTTCGCGGTCAGCATCAGGATCGGGGTGTCGTCACCGGCCGCGCGCAGCCGGGAGCAGACCCGGTAGCCGTTCAGCCGGGGCAGCATGATGTCGAGCACGATCACGTCGTAGTCGTGCTCGGTGGCCAGCCACAGCCCCTCCTCGCCGTCGTGGGCCAGGTCGACGGCGAAGCCCTCGGCCCGCAGCCCGCGCTGCAGCGTGGCGGCGAGCCGCCGTTCGTCCTCCACCACCAGTACGCGCATGGGGGACAGCGTCGCAGGCGCCCGGCGGGACGGACACGGCGGCTTCAGCCTGGCTTCAGGCGGGCGGCGGCATGCTGGGCGCCCGGCCGGGTCGCCCGGCCGTTTCCCACGAGGGGGTCGTACGCACATGTCCGAACCGCAGTCGCAGCCGTCGGGGTCGTCGGGGTCGTCGGGTTCCGGGCCGGTCGAGCCGGTCGAGCTGACCAAGCCGGCCGCACCGGAGACGGGGGCCGGGACCGGTCCGGGGCCGGGACCGGGGCCGTCGGTCGAGGAGCCGTCGGTCGAGGAGGCGTCGGCCGCGCGGGCGTCGCGGCGGGCGCTGCGGCTGCCGGCCCGGCGCGGGCTCCGCTGGGTGCTCGGTGCCGCCGTGGTGGTGGTGCTGGGTGCGGTGGCCGTCGGTACCGGGGTCGCGCTGGAGCGCCACCACGAGCGCGGGGTGACCGTGTTCGACCGGCACTTCGCCGGAGGGAGGGGGCCGGTGCTCGTCCCCGGCGCCCCGGACGTCCCCGAGCTGCCGGGCGGGCTCGGGAAGCCGGTGTTCCGCGGCGAGGACGGTTCGGTCCGGGTCCTGCCCGGCGGCAAGGTCCCGCTGCCCGGGGTCCCGGGCTTCGAGGGCGGCGTCGCCGCCGGGCGGCCGGCCCCCGCCGCGCTGCCCGCCGTCCCCGCCGACCAGGCGCTGGCCAAGGCCGCCGCGGCCGTCCCGAACGGAAGGGTCGCCGCCCTCGCGGTGGTCCCCCGCGAGGGCGGCGGCAGCTCCTGGTCGGTGGAGGTGCTGGGCGCGGACGGCGTCCGCCACCTGGTGACCGTGGACGGCACCGACGGGTCGGTCACCGGCAACAGCGTCACCGGCGGGCGCTGAGCCGGTCCGCACCGGGGTCAGTGGTAGGCGTGCACCACCGCGTGGCCCCGGCCGCGGCCGATCAGCCAGCGGTTGACCGGGACGGTCACCAGGAAGGCCAGCACCAGCGAACCGGCCAGCGACACCCAGAACAGGAGCTGGCCGAGCCCCGCGTCCATCGCCCCCGGGACGGCCACCATGACGCCGTTGTCGATCAGCTCCATGACGATGATCGACACGGTGTCGGCGGCCAGTGCGACCTTCAGCGCGTCCTGGAACGACAGGCCGGCCTTCAGCACGCCGCGCATGGTCAGCGCGTAGCCGAAGACGAAGGCGAGCGCGACCGACAGCGCCACGGTCGCGCCGTTGTGCAGGCCGAGGCCGACGCCGATCACCTGACCCAGCACCTCGCCGATGGCGCAGCCGGTCAGGCAGTGCAGCGTGGCCTGCGCGGCGGTGCGCCAACTGGTGCCGCCGCCGTGGGCGTGCGCGTGACCGGCGTGCTGCGCGTGTGCGTGCTCGTGCTCGTGCTGTCCGTGGTGGTGCGCGTGGTCGGCGTGCTGCGCGTGCGCGTGCTGCGCGTGGTGGTGCTCGTGCTCCTGTCCGTGCCCGGTGTGCGCGCTGTGTTCCATGACGGCCCTCCTCGTCCGACCCGGCGGGGTCCCCCGGCCCCGAGGAACGTTATACCCCCCTGGGGTATTCCGAACCGGTTTTCCGGATCTTCGCGAGGAGGGCCGCCCGGCAGCCCGCGGGTCAGCCCCGCTCGGCCGTCCCGGCGCCGTCCGCCTTGCCGAGCACCGTCACGTCCAGGCGGTCGGCCGCGTAGTCCGCGCGGATCACCTTCTTGTCGAACTTGCCGACCGAGGTCTTCGGCACCGACTCGATCACCGACCAGCGCTCCGGCAGCTGCCAGGAGGCGACCCGTCCGGCCAGGAAGGCCCGCAGTTCGGGGAGGCCGGCCGTGGCGCCGGGGCGCAGCACGACGGTGGCCAGCGGGCGCTCGCCCCACTTCTCGTCCGGGACGGCCACCACGGCGGCCTCGGCGACCTCGGGGTGCGCCATCAGGTGGTTCTCCAGCGCGACCGAGCTGATCCACTCGCCGCCGGACTTGATCACGTCCTTGGCGCGGTCGGTGAGCGTCAGGTAGCCGTCGGCGGTGATGGTGCCGACGTCACCGGTGCGCAGCCACCCGTCCGGGCTGAACTTGTCCTCGGGGGCCTCGGCCTCGTTGCCCGCGCCGCCGAAGTACGCCGAGGCGATCCACGGCCCGCGCACCTCCAGCTCGCCCTCGGCGACGCCGTCGTGCGGCACCGCCTCGCCGCCGGGGCCGATCAGCCGGGCCTGCACGGAGGCCGGGAAGACGCCCTGGGTGACCCGGTACGCCCACTCGTCCTCGCCGGTGACGCCGGCCGGCGGGTGCGCGACGGTGCCCAGCGGGGAGGTCTCGGTCATGCCCCAGGCGTGGACCACCCGGATGCCGTGCCGCTCCTCGAAGGCCTTCATCAGCGCGGGCGGGCAGGCCGAGCCGCCGATGACGACGGTCTCCAGGGTGGAGGTGTCGTAGTCGCCGGCGTCCAGCTCGTCCAGCAGGCCGGTCCAGATGGTCGGGACGGCGGCGCCGAAGGTCGGCTTGATCCGGTCGATCATCGCGGCGAGCGGCTTGGGCTGCAGGAAGCGGTCCGGCATCAGCAGGCTCGCGCCGGTCATGAACGCCGCGTGCGGGATGCCCCAGGCGTTGACGTGGAACATCGGGACGACCGGCAGCACGGTGTCGCGGGCGGTCAGGCCGAAGCTGGAGGCGGCGATGATCTGCATCGAGTGCAGGTAGATCGAGCGGTGGCTGTAGACCACGCCCTTGGGGTCGCCGGTGGTGCCGGAGGTGTAGCAGAGCGCGGCGGCCTGCTTCTCGTCGATGTCGGTCTGCCACGGGTAGTCGGTCGGCCGGCCCGCGAGCAGTTCCTCGTAGTCGTGCACCGTCCCGCCGAACCCGGCCAGCAGCGCCGGGTCGTACGCCCCGGCCACCACGACGTGCTCGACGGTGCCGGCCAGCTGCGGCAGCACGGCGGCCAGCAGCGGCAGCACCGAGCCGTTGACGAGGACCACCCGGTCCGCGGCGTGCTTGACGATGTAGACCAGCTGGTGGGCGGGCAGCCGCAGGTTCAGGGTGTGCAGCACCGCGCCCATCGACGGTATCGCCAGGTACGCCTCCTGGTGCTCGGTGTTGTTCCACATCAACGTCGCCACGACACTCCCGTCCGTCACGCCGAGTTCGTCCCGGAGTGCGTGGGCGAGCTGCGCGGCGCGGGCGCCGATCTCGGCGAAGGTCCGCACCACCGGGCCGTCCTCGGTCCAGGTGGTGACGGTCGACCGGCCGTGGACGGTGGACCCGTGCTGCAGAATTCGGGCGACGGTGAGCGGAACGTCCTGCATCGTGCTGTACACGCGGGTCCTCCTTGACCGGCCGGCACGTTGCTACCCGCAGGTAGCAAGCGATTCATCCGATTGTTTCCCCGCGGCACCCCCGCTGTCAGCAGTCGCAACCGAGATGAGACCGACCCCTCGCCCGCAGGTCGCGGGGCGTGTCCACCCGGGTCCGGGGCGTGGCGTGGCCCGGGTGCGCGCTCGTACGGCGACGCGGTCGCGCCGGTTCCGAACGGGGGCGGGGCCGCCCGTCCGCCCGTTCTCCTCGTCGCGTTCCTCCCCGCTCAGCGGGCGACCGGACCGTCCAGCTGGTCGCGGTCGATGGTCAGCGCGGCGCCGCCGTAGGCCTCCTGGGCGTTGCCGTGGTGCTGGTGGATCCGGGCGTGGTCGGTCCACAGGTCGTCGCCGAGCCGGCCCGCGCCGTCGGTGGTGGTGGCCCGGTCGTCCCAGCGGGCGTACCAGACCGCGTCCGGCAGCGGCCCGCTGCCGGCCCGGGCGGCGGCGGCCAGGTCGGCCACCCCGGCGTCGGTCGAGGAGTAGAAGCCCGAGCGGAAACCGGCCTTGTGCAGCGCCTGGGTCCAGCCGACGGTGAAGTCCATCACCGCCTGGCTGCACGCCGAGTCGCCGCGCGGGTAGGCCTCGACGTCCAGGTAGACCGGGGTACCGGTGCGCAGGCCGAGGTTCTTCACCGCGCGCACCGCCTCGGCCGCCTCCTCCTTGCCCTGCTGCACCGCCTTCGCCGGGTCGATCCGCTGCGTCTTCGCGCTCCCCGCCATGCACGGCGCCTGCCGTCCGACGTGCGTCGGGATCAGCCGCCAGCCCATCGCCCGCGCCTCGCGCACCCAGGCGGCGGTCAGCCGGGGCTGGGCGCAGGCCCGCTGCCGGCCGCTGCTGTAGATCCCGACCGCGCCGTACGGGGAGGTACCCCACCAGGCGCGCAGGGTCTCCAGCGACGGCGCGGTGCAGGCGTCGAACCCGGCCCCCGTGAACACCTCGGCCGGCAGCGGGTCCCGGCGCGAACGCAGCGGGTCGGCCAGCCGCGTGCGGCGCAGCCGGACGGGCGGCGCCTCGGCGGCGACGGCCGTGCCGGCGGGCGTCGCGGCGAGCGCCCCGGTGAGCGTCGCGGCGGCCGTCAGCGGGGCCGCCTGGTGCGCCACGGCGGGCAGGTGCTGGGCGGCGAGCTCCGGGGCGAGCTGCTGCGGTCGCGGCCGGGCGTCGGCGGACGCCGCGACCGGAGCTTCGGCCCGGGCCTCGGCTCGGGCGGGGGTGGCCGACTGGCCGGGCGCCAGCATGCCGACGGCGTTCTGGTCGGTGGCGAGCAGCAGGACGAGTGACGCGGCCGTCAGGGCCGCCGGGCCGAGGTAGCGCACCCTCCAGAACTACTGAGGCGCCGCCGGGACGGTCGGCAGGACACGCCGCCGGTGCCGCCGGGTCACCCGGGCGGCCCCGTGACGCAGCCCACCGGTAACCGGCTTTGACCATTTGCAGCCCTTACGCCAGACTCGATCACATGTCAGGCGCGTCCCTCACCGTTGAAAGCACAAGCGAAGCCCGGAGCATCACCTCCGTTTCCAAGGTCACCACCGGCTCTGATCGAGCCCGCCAAGCCGGGCGGGACGTCCGGCGGCGGCTGGGCCGGGTACCCGCGCCGGTGCTGTGCCTGGTGTCGATGCTGGCGGTGCAGCTCGGCGTGGCGGCGTCCAAGCCGCTGTTCGGCGTGCTGGGGGTGGCGGGCGCGACCTTCCTGCGGATCTCCTTCGCCGCCGTCGTGCTGCTCGCCTTCACCCGGCCCCGGCTGCGCGGCCGCAGCCCGCGCGACCTGGCGATGGCCGGGCTGCTCGGCGTCGCCTCGGCCGGGATGACCCTGCTGTTCGCGGGCGCCGTCGACCGGCTGCCGATGGGCACCGCCGCCACCATCGAGTTCCTCGGCCCGCTGGCCGTCGCCCTGGTCTTCGCCCGCCGCGCCGGACACGTGCTGTGGGCCCTGCTCGCCGCCGGCGGGGTCGCCCTGCTCACCCTGCTGGGCGGCGGCGAGGGCGGCTCCGGCGGCCTCGACCCGGTCGGCCTGGCCTACGCGTTCGGCGCGGCCGCCTGCTACGCCGGCTACATCCTGTTCACCCACAAGGTCGGCGCGGCCTTCAAGGGCTTCGAGGGCCTGGCGGTCTCGTTCACCATCGGCACCGTCGTCCTCGCCCCGTTCGGCGCCGCCGAGGCGGTGCGCGGCCTGGCCGGTTCCGACTCCCCCGGCCTGCTACTGCTCGCCGTCGCGGGCGTCGCCCTGCTCTTCCCGGTGCTGCCGTACGCGCTGGAGATGACCGCGCTGCGCCG
Source organism: Kitasatospora sp. NPDC015121 (assembly GCF_055562955.1). Classification (NCBI taxonomy): domain Bacteria; kingdom Bacillati; phylum Actinomycetota; class Actinomycetes; order Kitasatosporales; family Streptomycetaceae; genus Kitasatospora; species Kitasatospora sp. NPDC015121. The sequence continues at coordinate 308,488 of NZ_JBVHEH010000005.1, read as the reverse complement.
GATGTCGCAGCGGGTGTTCAGCGTGATCGTCAGCCTCGACCCGGCGGTCAGCGCCCTGGTCGGCCTGCTGGTGCTCGGCCAGGTGCTGGGTCTGCCGCAGCTGCTGGGCATCTGCTGCGTGGTCGCCGCGAGCGTCGGCGCGACGCTCACCGCACGCCGCTGAGCGGCCCGGATATCTGCTATCCGCCGGGGAACGCCTCGGGGGCGCGGCGTCCGCCGTGGCGGTGGCCGCGCCCCCGAGGGGTTCTTCCGATCGTCGTCCGTCCCTGTGCCCCGAGGCGGTTGACCCTTTCCACTCCCGGGTGTCCGCGGCGGTCCGTGCTCCCTCCGGTCCGGCGCCCCCGCCGTCCCGTCCGCACCTCCCGCCGGCAGGTCAGTACGAGTAGACCGGCGCGAAGACGAAGGTGAAGTTCCTGTTGGACTGGTCCGCGTAGACGATGCCCGCGTTGTCCTTCACCCCGAGGGTGTTGTTCTGGTTCGACGCCCCGGCGCCGGTCGCCGTCTGCTGGGTGGCGTTGTAGTTGCCGTCGACCGATCCGAAGATGTTGCCGCTGCCGAAGTTCGAGACCACGCCGCTGTTGGAGCCGTGGTCGGCAGCCGCACCGTTGTCGGCCGCCGCGGCACCCGCCCCGGCCAGCAGCAGGCCCGCCGCGAGCGGGACGGACGCGACCAGCGCGGCCAAGCGTGTGGTGCGGAAGCGCGCCATGGGATTTCCTCCGTTGGTTCTCACCGGTCATTGCCAGATGCAAAAGGTGTTCCGGAGTCCGTGGCCAGACGGTGCTCCGGGGGCTGCGACGCCGAGGAACAGACTTCCGCAACAAATCGACAAAGCACCAGCACCACTGAGCCTTTTCCCCCATTAGCGTGACGCGGCAGCAGTGGCGCATAATCCCGCGCGGATCGGTTCGTCGACAGACACACCGCCCGCCAGCTGGGATTTCCCCCGGAAGGCCGCAGTCGGAGCCCCACCCGGACGGGCGCACGGAGGCCGGTTCTCGGCGAGTCGCACGAGCCCCGGGGCGCACGAACGACCCGCCCGCGCCCTGGGGAGGTGGGACGACCGCGCGAAGTCGATATTTCGCCAAGCTCCGGATTCCTCCTACCATCCGGCTGCCGGCTGAGGGTGACCGGTTTCATCGCAGGCGAATTTCCCGACCATCATCTTGTGATGGTCGGGAAGTGTCCTCGCCTGTTCGAGGCGCCGGCGCCGGGACGCCGGAGGGGTCAGAACACCTTGCCCGGGTTGAGGATGCCCAGCGGGTCGAACGCCGCCTTGATCTGCCGCTGCAGCTCCAGCCCGACCGGGCCGAGCTCCCGGGCCAGCCACTCGCGCTTCAGCAGGCCGACGCCGTGCTCCCCGGTGACCGTCCCGCCGAGTTCCAGGCCGAGGGCCATGATCTCGTCGAAGGAGGTCCGGGCCCGGGCGGTCTGGTCCTCGTCCTTGGCGTCGAAGATCACCACCGGGTGGGTGTTGCCGTCGCCCGCGTGCGAGACCACGCCGATGGTGAGGCCGTGGCGGTCGGCGATGGCCGCGACGCCGTTCAGCATCGCCGCCAGGGCGCTGCGCGGGACGGCCACGTCGTCGATCATCGTGGTGCCCAGCCGCTCCAGGGCGGGCAGCGAGAGCCGCCGGGCCTGCAGCAGCAGCTCCGACTCCGCCCGGTCCTCCGCCGGGACCACGCCGGTCGCGCCGGCGGCCGTGCACAGGGACGCCACCTCGTCCAGCCGTTCGCGCTGGTCCGGGCCGTCGAAGGCGACCAGCAGCAGCGCCCGGGTCGACTCCGGCAGCCCCATCCGGGCCAGCTCGTTCACCGCGCGGACGGTGGTGGCGTCCATCAGCTCCATCAGCGAGGGCGTGTGCCCGGCCGCCATCACCTCGCACACCGCGGCCCCCGCGGCGTCCACCGAGTCGAACTCCGCGGCCAGCACCAGCTGCGGCCCCGGCGCGGGCCGCAGTGCCAGCACCGCTTCGACCACCACGCCCAGCGTGCCCTCCGAGCCGACCAGCAGCCGGGTCAGGTCGTAGCCGGCGACGCCCTTCGCGGTGCGCCGACCGGTCCGCAGCAGGCGGCCGTCCGCCAGCACCACGTCGAGACCGAGCACGTACTCGCCGGTCACGCCGTACTTCACGCAGCACAGGCCGCCGGCGCCGGTGCCGATGTTGCCGCCGATGGTGCAGGACTCCCAGCTGGACGGGTCCGGCGGGTAGGACAGCCCCACGGCCTCGGCGGCCCGGGAGAGTTCGGCGTTGACCACGCCCGGCTGGACCACCGCGATCCGGTCGACCGGGTCGACCCGCAGGATCCGGTTCATCCTGGTCAGCGACAGCAGGATGCAGCCGTCCACCGCGTTCGCCCCGCCCGAGAGCCCGGTCCGGGCGCCCTGCGGAACGACCGGGACCCGCAGCTCGGTCGCCGTCCGCAGCACGAACCGCACCTGCTCCACGTCCGTCGGGAACACCAGCACCGCCGGTTCGCCCGCCTCGCAGAACCCGGCCATGTCCCGCGCGTACGCCGCCGTCACGTCCGGGTCCACCGCGACCGCCCCGTCCGGCAGCCCCGCGCGCAGCCGTTCGACCAACTCACCCACGGCATCCTCCACTCGCCTCGTCCGCACTCTCCTCCCCCGCCCCACCCCCGGCAACCTCCCGCCGCGCGCTGTCCCGCTGTCGGTCCGTTCCGGCACCCTGGACCCATGCGCGCACCCCGGATCCAGTGCCCCGACTGCGACCGACCGGTCGCCCTCATGCCCACCCGCCGCGCCGGCTACGGCATCGTCCACGACCACAAGCGCGACCGCCGCTCACTCAGCCTGTGCACCGGCAGCATGCGCCAACTCCCGCTCACCGACGCCGTGCTGTGGCAGGACGCGCTCCCCGGCCTGCCCGGCCCGGAGGTCCCGCCGACGCTGTTCTGAGCCACGCACCGGAACCCCCCGCGAGCGCCACCGAGCACGTGCGTCTGCCTCTGCGTCCGGAAACGCGAGAGCGGGTGCCGACGGCCCGTCAGCACCCGCTCCCACCTGGCGGTTTCATCCGCCTGCGCGGAGGGTGTGGGATTTGAACCCACGGTGGCGCGAGGCCACGACAGTTTTCAAGACTGGACCGGGGCTCCACCCCCTAACCGGTCCGACCAGGGTCTATGGCAATCCCTCGCGCTGCGGGATGCTGCTTGGCCCACACCTGGCCCACGGCAAGTAACCATGCGCCCGCCAGAAAGATCCACAACGGCTTCCTCTTTACCCCGAAGCAGCCCGAGCATTCTCGCAGCCTGTGGGGGAACTGCCACTGACCTGCGCACACGGTCCCCGAAGGTCCGCGACTGGTCCAGATCTTGGCTGGCGTGCCTAGGGTGCAAGACCGCGAGACCTTGCTGAAGGCAGACCTCTTCTGTCTTGCACTTTGGGCCAGACACCATCCTGCGGGAGCTCCACGTGCCGCCTGACCTGGCATCGCCGCGATGGCACGGACGAGTCAAACCGCCTTAGGGCTCGACCCCCGTTCTATCTAGCAAGCCCAACTCAGTCCGACACCCACCGAGCATCCTAGTAATGAACGATGATCAACACGGCAACGGATCCACCCTCGCTGGATTTCAACGGAACTTTTTTCATCGAACCCCATTCAGACAACGACGCAATCCGCTAAACTGACTCCAGCCAAGCCCCATGGAGAATACGTGAAGATCATTCCCTTCTTTAATCACAAAGGTGGGGTCGGAAAGACCACTCTCGTCTACAACATCGGCATTGCCCTGGCCAAGACCAAGCGGGTTCTATTTATTGATGCCGACGCCCAGGCCAATCTGACCAGCGCAGCCCTGCCCATCGGCCAGGTCGAGAGCCTGTTCAACACAGGCAAGACAATCTACTCCTGCCTGCGGCCCATAATCGAAGGGTCTGGCCCTCTACAGGCCGCACATCCCGTTCAGATTAGAAATACTGCCTGGATTCTCCCCGGCGATATCCGACTCAGTGACTACGAAGAGTTTGCCCCTACCGGATGGACCGAGGCACTTGCTGGCTTGCCCCGCGGCTTCCAAGTCACTACCGCGTTTTACCGTCTCATTCGAGACGTTGCATCAATCATCTCGGCTGACTACGTCCTGGTGGATCTCGGCCCTAATGTTGGTGCACTGAATAGAAATGTAATCATTGGCTCCACTGGCTTTGTTGTGCCTCTGGCCCCCGACTTGTTCTCATTGACAGCACTTCCCAGTGTTGGAAAGAGCGTCGCAAACTGGATCGAGCTATGGAGGATCGCAAAAAGCTCCGCAGAGGCACGGGGAATTGAGTTTGACTTTGAGCTTCCCGCTGGCCTTCCGAGTCCCCTAGGCTATGTCAGCCAGCAGTTCACCGTGTACAAGGACCAGCCTGCGGCGGCATATAAGCACTGGAATGATCGGATGCCCCAGGCCTACCAGTCTGGCATCGTAGAAGTGCTAGGACGTGTTGGCTCGAAGCCTCCGTCCTCCAGCGCTTCGATTGGAGAAGTTCCAAATTTGTCGAGCCTTGTTCCAATCGCCCAGCGGACGCACAAAGCTGTTTTTGAACTCAGCGGCAGCGAGGCCCGAGGAGCTCACTATACGCGGGCCAGAAATGCGGTAAATCTATTCGGCTCCCTTGCGACCGAAATCTCCATGCGAGCCGATGAAATCGCAGGTAGGTAGAATTGTTGATCACCTTAGACACAAATCTCATCCCTCGCCAGGGACGCGTACGCAGTGTCACAATTTCAACCTTGCTTCGAGTTGCGCAGACGCTCGGAGCTGAAGTCGCAATCACTAGTGTTGTACTTGCCGAATCGGTAAGTGCGCGACGCCGGGACGTACAGGAAGCCGTCGATAAGCACAACAAGGCCCTATCAAATCTGTCGAAGTTCTGCGCAATTGATCCTTACTATGTACCGCCGGTTGAGACGCTCGTAGAGGCCTGGGAGGAGGAACTAAGGTCTTCCTTTACAGTTCTCGAACTGGATGGCCAGGATGCGGTAGAGGCGCTGGAACGCGAAGCACTCAGGATAAAGCCAGCGAAGTCCGATGGAACTGGAGCACGCGACTCGGCCATTTGGCTGTGCGTCAAGCGATCCCACTTGACTCAGTCCGGCGCTACTCATTTTGCATCAAACAATACCGATGACTTCGCCAAGCGAAAGGGTGATCTCTCGCTGCACCCAGACCTTGCAAGCGAACTGGGCGACCGAGCAGCCGACTTCTACTATCACACTAGCCTCGAATCCGTTCTCGGATCACTCTGCTCAAAGGCTGAAATCACCCTTAGCGCCGATTCATTCCCGGAAGATGTTCTAATCTCCACCATTGATCAAGTTGCCACACACTGGGATCTGCGGAACTTTTCAGACTTTGCCGACCGGAGCCCGGAAGACTTCGGCCCCATCGAGTCCGCCTTGCTCTCCGACATCAAGGTCAGAAATGCATATTCTGCCACAGGAATAGTCGTTGGATTTCTCTCTGCTGACTTCTTGATGCCATTGGCCCCCGAAGCACACGAGACAATCGGCGTATCAGTTTCCGGTCGCCTCAGTGGCTGGTTTGAGCTGGGCAACGAAGCAGGCATAGTTCGAGAATTCGATGTGACCTTGATTAGGGCGATCGTCTATGACCGCCCTTGGGATGAATCCGACGATGGATCGAGCTTGGAAGATTGAGCGAAAGCAAGACGTGAAATGCACCTCTGCCGGCCTTCCAGAGAACGTGGGCGGTGGAGCGGTTTTGGCCGGTGTCCTGTCGGGATTGGGTCCGAGCATGATCGGGGCCGTAAGCTGACCCGCGAATCGGGCAGGCTCCTCGCCTGCCTGCAATCTGGCCGAGTAGCCCCCGATCTTGCTCGGTGCGGGCCCCGGGCTCGACAGATGGGTAAAACCGTGAAACTGCCCGCCCTCAGCCACGGCGGGGTTGGCCACCCTCGGACCGTTCCTCCCCGGGCGCGGCCGAAGCGGGGCGAAGGCAGGAGCGACGGCGAGCGGCTGAGGCCTCGCGCGGCGCGCTTGCGCCCTTGATGAAGTAGCGAAAGTCGTAACACCTTCGCTCCTCCTGGGCCGATGACCTCCGTGTTTGGCTCTCCGGGTTGGTTCTCCGTCCAACCTCGCCATCACTGAGCTGCCCGGTCTGTTTTCGCCTATGTGCTGGTGCTCAGGGCAGTTGCGATGGAGTCCATCGAGTCGACCACCAGGAGAGCACCAGCGCCTTCAAGTCGTTCACGCTTGCCGGGCTTATTTGCATAGCCGATGGTTCCAACACCTGCCGCATGACCGGCCTCAATGTCGCGCACCGCGTCGCCGACGAAGATGAAGCTTCCGGTCCCGGCATCGCTTCCCATGGCTTCAAAGAGGAGTCGGGGGCTCGGCTTCATGGATGTCGGGTCGCCTGGCGTCCGGCCTATGGTCCGTGCGACGTATCGGTCGAGATCGTGCGCGGCAAGGTAGGACTCGATCGCCGAGGTGGCGTTGTTGCTGACGATCGACACCGCCCGTCCGGACTCGGCGCAGGCCCGCAGGACCGCCTCGCCGCCGGGGTTCGGGCACCCGGAGTGCACGGCCTCGGTTTCGAGCAAGGTGAGTCGCCGGTCTGCGGGCGAGACGAGGTCCGAGCGGTGCTCCGCGACGAGGCGGAGGAGAGCCAGCGGGTCGGTTTCGACCTGGTCCTCCGCCGGCATCTTCCAGCCGAGGAACGCCAGCGCCTGCTGGAGGCTCTGTGCCACGTCAGCCGCGGGAAAGCCCGCGAACACGGAGCAGACCGGGCCGTCGAAGTCGAGCAGCACGTGCTTGACCGGGCGAAGCAGGTCCGCGAGGGAAGCGTTCGTTTCGGTCATGGCTGGCGCTCGTAGGCGATCGTGGACCACACGCTGTCGAACCACGTCTGGGCCTGCTGCACGTACTGGGAACCGAGCGACGAGTCGTCAGGGCCCACGGCGTGGTGGAAGAGGGTCGTGTCCTTGCCCGTGATGTCGAAGAACGTGTGCGAGTCGCCGTCGATCGCCACGGTTCGCTCGCGTAGCGGGTAGAAGCCGAAGAACGCTTCGGCCCGGTTCAGGATGTAGAGCTTGAACAGGCTCGATGCCCGGTGCACCTTGACCTCGACGCTAGCGGACTGGACGAGGCCGAGTTCCGCCAGGACCTCGACGGAGTGGGCGATGCCCTTGGCGTTGGTGAGGGCGATGTCGCGGGCCCGCTCGCGGAGGGCCGGCTCGTCCTGGAGGCCGTCGACCAGTACCGGGACGGCCATCGGGGCCGAGGTGTCGGGCAGCAGCAGGCGCACCGCGATGGATTCGGGTGCGAGCCGGCCGCTCCGGATCTTGTCGAGCGGTTCGGTCAGGGCGTTGTGCAGGGTCTCGCTGGAGAAGCCGGCAAAGTCGAGCGTGACGTGCTTATGCTCGAAGGCGGCTTCGAGGTGCGGCCGGAGGCCGACCGGGCGGGACGTCCGCTCCCTGACGAATGAGCCGCTGCCCTGCCGGGTGACGATGAGCCCTTCCTGCCTGAGCAGGTCGAGAGCCTTGTCGACGGTGCCGCGGGCAACGCCGAAGTGCTTGGCGAGTTCAGGGCCGGACGGGAGTTTGTCGCCGGTCTCGAAACCCGGCCTCTTGGTCAGGATCGAGGCTCGCAGAGAGCTGCTGACCTGCTGATACGGCGGCCGGGAGTCATCCGGGTCAAGGCTCATGGAGCAATCCTAGGGCGGGTGCCCAACATGCGCGAGAAACCCAACCCTCTTGACCTGCCTAAGCAGGTTGCCTATGTTGTGCATGTCGCCACACGGTGAGACAGGAGCGACACAGAGTGGCCTTCTTTGGGCTGCCCTGAGCTGCACGAACGCGCTCTTTCCTGGGCGCGAGCTGAGGCGGAGGACGCTGCAATCTCCGCAAAGGCCAGGGGACAGGGGCTTCGGACCCGACTGGCGAGGTGGCCCGGTGACCGCGAGCAACGGCCGGAGCGTGGGGACGTGGTCCCCCTTGCAGTGCTGTTCCCGTGTCCATTCGAGCCGAGAAGGAGGTGCCCATGGACTTTCAAGACCGTCACGGGCCCCGTGGGCCGCACTTACGCCGGCCCCGCCACTGATCGCCGGTGGGGCTAAACGCTTCTGATCGCCCATGAGTGATCACGGTGCTCGGCACGCAACTGCCGCCCTCTGGTGGGTGGTTGGCGCGTGTCGGGTGCCGCGGCTGCTCGTGATGCACCGAGTGGTCCGGGCCCGATGTGGGGCCGCCGCGCTCCGGCCAAGGAAGGCGCGGCGGCCCCCGGGCCTGCCTACAAGTCGAGAGGTAGACCCGTGAAACTGATTGTCGCAGGGCAGAGGCCCCTTGGGGCCCGGGAGTTGAAGGAGCTGGCGCTCGGCGTCGGCGTGGACGCCGAGCTGTTCGCCGGGGTGGAGGGTGAGAGCGACCAGGAGGCGGCAGCCCGCCTGGACGTGGCCCGGGAGGTGCTGCGGGAGCTGGACTTCACCGCCCGAAGCGTGGCCCGTCGGCTGATGGGGGCCAGGGCCGAGCGCGGTCGGGTGCGGGCGTGGAAGGCGGCGGCGTGATGGCCGGGCAGCGAGTCCACCGGCGGGGCCTGCGCGGCACCCGCCACCCGCACGTTGTCGCCGTCGCGTTCCAGTTCGCGGCGCCGACCGGCGGTTCTCTGCCGGGCGCGGCCTGCAAGGGCGTTGACCCGGACCTGTTCTTCCCCGAGGTCGATCCGGATGCCCCCGCAGGGGAGTGCGCATTCGAGTTCGCGGAGCGCCGGGCGAAGATGATCTGCGCCGGGTGCCCGGTGCGGCTGCTGTGCCTGAAAGACGCGCTGGAGCGGGACGAACCTGCGGGCATCTTCGGCGGGCTGACCGCCGACGAACGCCGCCAGCTCAAGAAACCGATTGCCCCACTGCGCAGCCGCTGGCGCCGCGAGCAGGCCGCCACCGAGGCGGGGCTCGGAGGTACGGCGTGAGCGCGTCGGCTTTTCCGCGTCTCCTCCCTTCGGCGCCGGCCGCTCCCGTTTCGACCACACACTCGGCGGCTTCGGACAGGCTGATGCTGGGCCTGACGATCGTGGCGGCGGTCGGTGCGGTGGCGCTGGCCGGGATCGGCTTCAGCGGCTCCTACACCGCGCTGCGCGACCTCGGCTTCGACCACCGCTTCGGCGGCTTCAGCTATGCGTTCCCAGTGGGTGTGGACGCCGGGATCGTGGCGTTGCTGGCGATGGATCTGCACCTGATCCGCAAGGGCACGCCGTGGCCGATGCTGCGGCTCCTGGCGCACGGTTTCACCGCCGCGACGATCTACTTCAACGCCGCCTCCGCCGGGCCGCCGCTGGCGAATCCGACCGGCACCGCGATGCACGCGGTGATCCCGGTGATGTTCGTCGCGGTGGTGGAGGCCGGGCGGCGCCTGGTCATCCGGATCACCCGGATCGAGGCCGGCCACCAGCGGGACGGCGTCCCGCTGCACCGCTGGCTCCTCGCCCCGGGGCCGTCGTTCGCGATGTACCGGCGGATGCGGCTGTGGGGCATCGACTCCTACCGTCAGGCGATCGAGCTGGAGCGCGAGCGCACCGTCTACCGGGTGATGCTGGAGCGCGACTACGGCAAGGGCCTCAGGAAGGCGCCCGCTGAGCTGCTGCTTCCCCTGGTGATGGAGCGCTTCGGCATGGGTGTGGACGAGGCCCTGGCGCTGCCGCAGGAAGCCGACGAACGCGCCCGCCTGCGGGTCGAGCGCGCCGCAGAGTTCGAGGCCGAGGCCGCTACCCGGGCCGAGGAGCGGGCTGCCGCGCTGGAGATCGCCAAGCTCCGCACCGCGGGCCGGGTGGAGGCCGCCGGGTACGAGGTCGGCGCCGAAACGGCGACCGCCAAGGCCCACGCCACCGCCCGCAAGCTCGCCGCCGACCGTGAAGCAGAGGCCGCCGAGCGCCTCGACCAGGCCAGCGAGGAGCTGGCCGCGGCGACGGCCGAGCAGCAGGCCGCCGAGGCTCGCCTAGGAGCCGCCGAAACGGCAAAGGCCGCCGCTGAAGCGGAGCGCCGTACGGCCGAAGCCGAGCGCGACACCGCCGCCGCCAGGCAGGCCCGCGCCGAGCACGCGCAGGCCGGGGCCGAAGCGCTGCGGCGCGGTGCTGAAGCCCGCGAGCGTGCCGCTGAAGCCGAACTGCGCGCCGTCGAAGCGGAGGACGCGGCGAAGCTGACGCCCGCCGCCCGCGCCACCCGCAAGGTCGCCCGGATGATCCTCGCCGTCGGCGGCAACCCCGAGGCCGTCACTCTCCAGACCATCGCCGACGCCCTCGACGTCTCCCTCGCCACCGCCTCCCAGCGCCGCACCGACGCCGCCGGGCTGATCGCCGTCGGCTACCGCGCCGCCGCCACGGAGGCTGCCGCCGCCCGCCTGTTGGGGGGTGGGTCGAAGTGACCGCCCTCCGCTCGCTGCCGATCATCGGCATGATCACAAAGTCCCGGGGCGGCTACACCGCCGCCGAGCCGATCAGCACCCGGGAACTCGCCGAGGTCATCCGGTCGAAGTGGTGCAAGGGGTGCCGCACCAGCGACGCCGGCACGACCGGCGACGGCGGCACCTACACCCTCCTGGCCGAGGTGGACGGCGACATCCTCGCCGTCCGGGGCCGGTTCATCGGGGGCCGCTGACATGCCGAACTGGTGGACCGCCAACGCCCGGCGCCAGAACGGCGACGGAGACTCCGACGAGTTCTACGACCGGGCCTACGAGGGCGCCACGAAGAAGGCCGCGCCGACCAGCGACGCCCGCACGGGCGAGGTGTTCGACGCCGCCCCGAAGCCCGCCCGCGGCTGGCCGTTCGGCCGCCCCTCCTCGTCCTGACCCGCAGATGCGCACCCCTGACCACCCGGGGTGCGCACCCTTCTTGACCTGGGAGCACGCCATGAACCTGTTCCTCCTGCTGCTGTTCGTCGCCGACGCCGCCCTGATGCTGGGCTTCGCCCTGAAGTTCATCTGCGCGGTCCGGCGGTCGCGATGACGATCCCCCCGCCCCCGGCCCAGCCGCCCACCGTCGGCGTGCCGGGCCCCGACCCGGGTCCCGCTGGCCAGCAGTGGTGGCGCGGTGGTCCGGTCGAGCCCATCGAGCCGGACGTCCCCGTGTACACCCCGGTGCCGGTCGGCGCCGGCCCCGCCGAGGCGCCGTCGGTCGAGCAGATGGCCGCCACGTTCTGGGCCCCGGCCGGGAAGCTGTTCTCCCAGCAGGCCGCCTTGATCGCCTCGCAGGTCGGCGACCAGATCGGCCAGTTCCTCACCGAGACCGAGGCCCAGCGCGCCGCCCGTCAACAGGTCGAGTTCGAGACCCTGGCCGCCGCCCAGCGGGCCGAGCGCGACGCGATGTTCAAGGCGGCCGGGGAGACCCCCGAGCAGCGCACCCGGCGCCACCGCGAGCAGCAGCTGGCCGACAAGCGCGAGGCGTCACTCCGGGCCCGCCGCAAGCGCCGGCGCGACGCCCGCGCCGTCGGACCGAGCGATCGCACCCGCCAATTCAGGCGCTGGTGCGTGCTGACCGCGATCAGCGCCACTGGCGGCTACGCCGTCGGGTTCGTCCCGCTGATCTCCGTCGGCGGCCCGTTCGTCGGCCTGCTGGTGGCCGCGTTCGGCCTGGCCCTCGACCTCTACGCCCGCGACGGCGGCCGCCAGCGCGTCAGCGAGGTCCGTGGCTGGGCGCTGGTCCTGATGCTCCTGCTCCGCGTCCCCGTCGCTTCCGGCCTCGCCGTCGCCACCGGCGTCGACCACCTGCTCGGCCTGCTCACCCGCCTCCCCCTGCACTGACTGCCCGTTAGGAGACTCACCATGAGCAGCCTCATCGCCCTCGGCACCGGCGGCGCCGCCACCGTCACCACCATGTACCTGTACGTCGGTGTCCGCGGGAAGAACAAGATCAAGGTGGAGGACGACCACGTCCCCTACTGGGCGTTCGGAATCGGCCTGCTCTCGGCGAATGCCGGGACGGCCTTCCAGAACCTCGCCGGGATCGGGCAGCAGCTGTCCGAGTCCTTCCAGGGCAACGCGGCGCTGGGGGACTGGCAGACCGGTGCCACCGCCGCCGTCCTGACGATCGCGGTGTTCGGGCTCAAGCCCCGGCCGTGGAAGGACGCGCTGTGCGGCGCCGTCGCCCCGTCGCTGTTCGCGGCCGCCGGTGGTCTGTGGGCCCTGCCCGCGTCCGTCCTGACCGGCCTGATCACCTCGTTCATCGGCTGACCGGCGTGGAGAAGATCATCCCCGCCGAGGGTCTGCGCAACGTCCTGGTGTGGCCGGTGACCGGCCTGTTCACCGGTACGCCCGTCCTGGTCCGCAAGCTGACGGCCCCCCAGCGCGCCCGCCGGACCGAGGCCGCCCAGCTCAAGGCCAAGCAGGCGGAGCTCACCACCCAGGCTTCCGCCAACGCCGACGCCGAGTTCGCCAAGAAGGTCGCCGCCGAACCCGACCCCGCCAAGAAGGTGGCGCTCGTCCAGGCGCGGGAGGCCGCCGCCGTGGCCGCCCGCACCTTCGAACTTGACCAGGCCAAGGCCGCCCGGAAGGAGAAGCGGAGCAAGCTCGGCGACGCCGCCGGCGCGGGCGCCCTGCTGCTGATCGTCGGCGGCCCGCTCGTCTGGTCGCTCGCCCGGCCCCTGATCGGCCCCGGCGTCGGCCTCCTGATCGGGGTGTGGTGGATCGCCGCACTCATCCACGCCCCCTCCGCCACCGAGGCCGCCGACTGCGCCGCCAAGGAGACCACCGAGGAAGCCCCCGAGACCGGGGAGGGCCAGGACGAGGAGGAGCCCGCCCCGGTGCCCTGTCAGAAGCCCACTCCGGTGCCCCTGGGAAGCACCTCCCCGACCGCCGCCGACGCCCGCCTCTCGGTGGCCCTCCTGGGGGCGGCCGGCACCCACGTCGCGCTCACCGCCGTGACCGCCCACCTGGCCGCCGAACACCCCCGCTGGAAGCGGTCCGGGAAGGCCGTCCGCGCGCTCCTCCAGGAGGCCCGCGTGGAGGTCCGCGGAGGGGTCCGGGTGGACGGCGTCAGCGTGCCCGGTATCCACCGCGACGACGTGCCCCCGCTCCCCTCCCCCTCCGAGGGCGCCCCGTACCCCGTTGTTGTCGCAGGTCAGAGCAACAACAACAACGCCAACAACACGCAGACGTGGTCCACCCGGGAGGGGTTCGTCCTACAGGCCGACCCCGACAACCCCGCCCGGACGATCGTCGTCCACAGCACCGCCGCGTGATCCTCTCCCCCGGCCGGGCACCCACCGCCGGCCACACCGAGCCCTGCGAGGGCTGCCGCGGCACGGACGCCGAATACGACCACGACGGCTGGGACTACGCCCTCGGCGACGAGGACTGACCGGCCTGCACCGGGCTCCGTTCCGTCCCACACCCGCCTGAGCGAAGGCTGCTGGGCGGATTGAGCCGGACAGCCCGGTAGGAAGCACGAAACCCCGCAGCAGCCGCCAGATCTTGGCGGACTCGTCGGCTGCTGCGGGGCCATCGATCCGTACGAGACGAACAAGGACAAGCATGCCCTCCTTCGACCCTTCTGTGCTCGCCTACACCGACGACGTCGCCGACCGGCGCGACGCCTCCGACGGCTTCTCGCGCTTCGGCGCCTACCTCGGCTACAACGCCGGCCTGCTGCACGAGGACGGCGCCCCGCTCTCCGCCCGGGAGTTCGTGTTCGCCGCCTGGCAGATCGCCACCGGCCCGGTCATGGCGCCGGGCTACGTCCGTGTCCGCCCCGACCTGCACTCCCTGACCCTTGTGAGCCACGGCGAGGACATGGACCAGGTCGCCGTGCGCGTCGACGTCCCCCTACGTCACCACCAGCTCGCCGCCCGACCCGACCACCGCCTCTCGGACTGGCAGCGCGACGTGTGGGCCACCGACGGCGACTTCACCGCCCTGACCGAGCCCCGCCCGACCGGCCGCAACGAGCTGCTCGTCACCGCCTCGCTCCTGCTGCCCGTCCCCGGGCACCTCCTCGTGACGCCGACCGTCGCGGAGCCGGGCCGGGAGATGACCGCCCAGGCCAAGAACGCCGTCACCGCGCTGGCGGCCTGGACGAACAACCACGCCCACCTGGTCAACGACCTCCTCGCCGGGGCCTGGCGGTGAGCACCGGGGCCTGGCCCGTGCCGGTGCGACCGGCCCGCCGGTCGGTCTGGGAGGACTCCGGATGACCGACCCGACGCACCACCTGGTCGCCGACGCGCTCCGGCTCGCGGCGGCGGGCGTGCCGGTGCTGCCGCTGCGCGAGGGCAAGGTGCCCCTCGGCAACTGCCGGGCCTGCGAGAAGATCAGCCCGACCCGCTCCCGGTGCGGCGGCCGGCCGAACATGCGCAGCCCTGGCCCCTGCGAGTGCCCGAGGCCGTGCCACGCCTGGGCTGCCGCCAGCACCGACCGGGAGGTGATCCTGTCCCGGCCGTGGCTGGACGCCTGGCGCGAGGCCCGCGCCGTCGGCTACCACCCGGGTGGCGCCGGCCTGACCGTGCTCGACCTCGACCACGCGGACGCCGTCGCCTGGGCCCGTGCGCACATGCCGCCCACCCGCACCGTGGTGACCACCCGGGGCGAGCACTGGATCTACCTCGGCGCCATGCCCTCCTCCAACGGCGTGCGACCTGGCGTGGACGTCAAGTCGCTGATGCAGTACGCCCGTTGGCTCGGCCCCGGCAGCGGCACCATGGCCCGCTTCACCGACGCCGTCCGCGCGCTGGTGGTCCGGGCTGAAGAGGCCAACCCCGCCCCGATCGGGGGGCGGTTGGCCTCTTCCACCCCCGCCCCGTGGTCGCGGCACGTCGCCACCGGGTGCCGCCACACCGAGCGCTACGTCACCGACGGGCTCAGCCGCGGCCTTGCCAAGATCCGCGCCCTGCCCGAGTCCGGGGCCGGATCGCAGACCTTCGGTGTCGCCCGCTTCCTCGCCGCCCAGCACGCCCACTGCCCCGGGCCCTGCGGCCTGAGCACCATCGCCGCCCACCTCATCGCCGCCGCCACCTCGGTCGGCGTCCCCGACGACTACGCCGCCCGCGCCGTCACCCGCGGCTTCGACGCCGCCGGCACCGCCGCCTGACCAGCGGCCCGACGGCCCGCCGCGAACACCCCAGGAGTCCACCCCAATGACCGAACCCGCCTCTCCCCAGACCGCCCCCGACCAGCCCGAGGACGGCGCCGCGCTCCTCGACACCGTCGAAGCCCACCACCGCCGCTTCAACGTCTTCCCGAGCGAAGCCGCGTTCGTCGCCGTGGTGCTGTGGGTCGCCCACACCCACCTCCTCGACGCGTTCGAGTCCACCCCGCGCATCGCGTTCCTCTCCCCGGAGCCCGGCTCCGGCAAGACCCGCGCGCTGGAGATCATCGAGACGCTGACCCCGCGTCCGATGCTCACCACCGACGTCTCGCCGGCCGCGCTGTTCCGCTCCGTCTCCGACCCGGAGTCCCGCCCGACGGTGCTGTTCGACGAGGTCGACACCACCTTCGGGCCGAAGGCCGCCGGCAACGAGGACCTGCGCGGGCTCATCAACTCCGGCCACCGCCGCTCCGGCGTCGTCCTGCGCTGTGTCGGTGACGGCAACTCCCAGACCGTCCAGCGCTTCCCCGTCTACGCCGCCCTCGCCATGGGCGGGCTCGGCGACCTACCCGACACGATCATGAGCCGGTCCGTCATCATCCGGATGCGCCGGCGCGCACCCAACGAGAGGGTCGAGCCCTTCCGGGAGCGCGTCCATGCCGCCGAGGGCCACGCCCTGCGCGTGCGCCTGACTGCCTGGGCCGAGAGCGTGCGCGACAGCATGCAGGACGTCTGGCCGGAGTTGCCCGAGGGCATCAGCGACCGCCCCGCCGACGTCTGGGAGCCCCTGCTCGCCGTCGCCGACGCCGCCGGCGGCCACTGGCCCGCGCGCGCCCGCGCCGCCTGCGTCCAGCTCGTCACCGCCGCCCGCGCCAACGACAAGGGCAGCGTCGGCATCCGCCTGCTCACCGATCTGCGCGACCTCTTCGGGCCCGCCGAACGGATGCTCACCTCCGACCTGCTCGGCAGGCTCGCCGAGCTGGACGACGCCCCGTGGGCCGACCTCGACGGCAAGCCCATCGTCGCCCGCGCACTGGCCCGGATGCTCGGCGACTACGTCAACGCCGACGGCGACCCGATCAAGCCCCGCAACATCAAGACCGGCTCCAAGTCCGTCGCCAAGGGCTACTACGCCGCCGACCTCGCCGATGCCTGGACGCGCTACTGCCAGCCCACCCCCGAGGCGTCCGCTACTTCCGCTTCCGCCGCTACCGCGCAGGTCAGGCCGTTGTTCCCGGTAGCGGAACCGGTAGCGGTAGCGGATGCCGACCCGGGTTCCGTCGCCGAGCAGAGCTCCGCCCGATAGCGATCACCCGCCGTTCCCGGCACCGCCCGGGAACGGCACCGATCCGCTACCGCTACGCGAAGCGCTACCCGACGCAAGCCTCTGACCAGGGAGGTAGCGGATGTAGCGGCGGTAGCGGACCTCAGCACGAGAAGGCGAAAGCCCAGGATCACCAAATGAGGAGCCGCACATGCCCGTCAACCGGGACGAGAAGCTCAAGCTCGCCGCCGTCCTCGAAGAGCTCGACATGTCGCGCTCGGCCTTCTACCGCATGGTGGCCCGCGGCAGGGGTCCGCGAACGCTGAAGCTGCCCAACGGCCAGCTCCGGGTACGCCGCTCCGACCTCGACGCCTGGTGGCGCGCGCAGGAGCAGAGCACCGCCGCCTGACCACCCCTCGACTCGCGGGGCCCCGGAGTTGCCGGGGCCCCGCTCAGGAGTACCTCTTGCTGACCTATGACGTCCGCCTCTACACGATCCGCAAGCGCGAGGGGCGCCGGCGCCCGTTCGAACTCCGCTGGAAGGTCGGAGCGGTACCCCACTCGAAGAGCTACGTGACGAAGACGCTGGCCATCGGCCGGTTGTCCGAGCTGAAGACGGCGATGAAGAACGGCGAGCAGTTCGACGAGGAGACCGGCCTGCCGGTCTCTGAGCTGGAGGCGCTCCGGGCGAAGGACGCGCCGCCGGAGGAGACCTGGTTCGGCCACGCGGTGAAGCACGTCTCGATGAAGTGGCCCGACGACTCCGCGAAGGAGCGCTCGGCGCGGGCGGACGGCCTGGCGACGCTCACGCCCGCGCTGGTCACGGACCCGCGCGATGGTCCGCCGGCCCGGGTGCTGCGGCGGGCATTGAGCTGCTGGGCGTTCAACTGCTCACCGCAGAAAGGCGATCCGCCGCCCGAGATCGCCGCAGCGCTGAAGTGGGTCGCCGAACGGTCCGTGCCCATCTCGCGGTTGGACGAGTCGGACGTGATCCGGGAGGCGCTGACCGCCATCACCCTGAAGCTGGACGGCACCCGGGCTGCGGACAACACGATCCGCCGGAAGTACTCCACGTTCAGCGGCGCCCTGCGCTACGCGGTGGAGCGGCGGTTCTTCCCCGCCAACCCGCTGACCTTCATCGACTGGTCCCCGCCGGAGACCGACTCCGAGATCGACTGGCGCTACGTCCCGGGGCCCCGCCAGGCACGGGAGCTGGTCGACGCCACCGCCACGCTCGGCGTCCGCGGCCGGCACATGTCGACGCTGTACGGCGCGACCAACTGGATCGCCACCCGGCCCTCGGAGGCGGTGAACCTCCGGCAGGAGGACTGCCACCTGCCGGCCGAGGGCTGGGGGTCGGCCGTGCTGGCGAAGACCTCGCCGCGGGTCGGGTCGCGGTGGACGGACGACGGCAAGACGTACGAGGAGCGCGGGTTGAAGCACCGGGCCCGGAACTCCACCCGGACGGTGCCGATCCCGCCGATCTACGTGCAGCGGCTGCGCGCACACATCGAGGAGTTCGGGCTCGGGCTGGACGGTCGGCTGTTCCAGTCGGCGACCGGCGGGCTGGTGTCCACCAAGGAGTACTCGGACGTGTGGAAGGAGGCCCGCGGGCTGGTCCTGACGCCACGCCAGGTGGACACCCCGCTGGCCGAGACGGCGGGCAAGCTGCGGGCGACCTGCGTGTCGGGCTGGATCGTCTCCGGGGTCGACCCGGCCGAGGTGGCGTACCGGGCCGGCCACAGCGTGGCGGTGCTGTTCCACTTCTACGCCAAGGTGCTCAACGGTCGGCGGGAGCAGGCCAACGAGCTGATCGAGAAGTTCCTGAGCACGGAGTACGGGCTCGGATCCGGCCCACAGCTGGCCCACGAACACTGACCGGAGGCGGCACAGCGGTGGGACAGCCCGGCACGGAATGACTCAGGGCGGGTACCGGAATCTCTCCGGTACCCGCCCTGAGCTGGCGGTTCATCCGCTGTGGCGGAGGGTGTGGGATTTGAACCCACGGTGGCGCGAAGCCACGACAGTTTTCAAGACTGGTCCCTTAGGCCGCTCGGGCAACCCTCCTCGGCGGAGGCCAGCCTAACGGGTCGGAGCGGTGCAGGTGCACACCGTTTCGGGTCGGGTCAGTTGTCGCCCTTGCGTTCGCCGAGGGTGACGGTGGTCTTGGCGGGCTTGCCGTCGCGCTTGTACTCGACCTCGACCTTCTCGCCGGGCTTGTGGGTCCAGATCTCGCTGACCAGGGTGGGGCCGCTGTCGATGGTGATGCCGCCGAGCTTGGTGATGACGTCGCCCGCCTTGAGGCCGGCGAGGTCGGCGGGGCCGCCGGGGGTGACGGCGGGGGTGCCCTGGACGGCGGCGGTGGCGATCTGGGCGCCGTCGTCGCCCTTGTAGTTGTCGTTGCGGAGGACGCCGAGGATGGCGTAGACGGGGGTGCCGTCCTTGATGAGGGTCTGGGCGACCCACTTGGCCTGGTTGATCGGGATGGCGAAGCCGAGGCCGATGGAGCCGGCCCGGCCGCTGCCGCTGGTGTTGGACTGGATGGCCGAGTTGATGCCGATCACGGAGCCGGAGGCGTCGAGCAGCGGGCCGCCGGAGTTGCCGGGGTTGATCGAGGCGTCGGTCTGCAGGGCGTTCATGTACGAGGCCTGGGCGCCGGTCTCGTCGCCGGAGGCGACCGGGCGGTCCTTGGCGGAGATGATGCCGGTGGTGACGGTGCCTTCGAGGCCGTAGGGGGCGCCGATGGCGATGGTGGCGTCGCCGATGGCGACCTTGTCGGAGTCGCCGAGCGGCAGCGGGACGAGCTTGTCGGTCGGCGGGTTGTCCAGGCGGACGACGGCGACGTCGTAGCCCTGGGCGCGGCCGACGACGGAGGCCGGGTACGAGGAGCCGTCGGAGAACTTGACGGTGAGCTTGCCGCCGTTGGCGGCGGGGGCGACCACGTGGTTGTTGGTCAGGATGTGGCCCTCGGTGTCGAAGACGAAACCGGTGCCGGTGCCGGACTCGCTGGAGCCCTCGGCCTTGATGGTGACGGTGGAGGGCAGGGCCTTCGCGGCGATGCCGGCCACCGACTCGGGGGCCCGGTCGAGGTTCTGGTGGGTGTTGCCGACCGTGACGGTGGTGCTGTTGTGGCTGGCGCTGCTGGCGCCGTTGTCCTTGCGGTCGTCGGTCACGGAGGCGCCGATCGCGCCGCCGGCCAGGCCCGCGACCAGGGCGACGGCCGCGACCAGGGCGATCAGCGAGCCGCGCTTGCGCTTGCCGGGGCCGCCCGCGCCGGGCTGCTGGACGCCCCACGGCGCGCCGGGGTCACCGGGCCCGGCGGGCCCGCCGGGCAGCTCGCCGCCGGACGGGCCGCCCCAGCCGCCGACCGGCTGGCCGGCGCCGAACGGGTGGTGCGGCTGCTGGGGGGCGGCCGGGCCGTCCTGGAGCAGCGGCGCGGGCGCGGCGGGCACGGCCGGGGCGATCGCGGTCTGCGCCTCGTCGGGCCGGCCGTACGGGTGCGGGGCGGGGACCGGGGCCTGCGCGGGGGCCGGCGGCGGCGCGTCCAGGTAGGAGGGCGCGGGCGCGGACGGGACCTTGCCGAACTGGATGGTCCGGTCGGCCGCGGGCACCTCCGGGGCGGACGGCGCGGCCGGCGGCGGCGCGTCCAGGTAGGAGGGCGCGGCGGCGGGCGCACCGGAGCCGGCGGCCACCGTCTCGGTGCCGGTCGGCCCGGTGGCCTTCTCCGGCGGGGTGGTACCACTCGCGTGCTCGGTGCTCACGGACGACCTCCATCGCTGAACAGAACCTTCGGTCGCGAACCGCGGCGCTGGGGCACGGTGCGCGACCTCGGTGCACAGTTTTTCCTATGCCGGATTCGGACACCGTAAGCGGGCCCCTGAATAAATCATGAGAAGCCTTAGGCCGCTCTGACATGGACATCAGTGGTCCCGCGATGCGGACGTCCCGCCCCCTGGTCTTGGCGTTCCCCCGCCCGGAGGCTAGCCTGTCGCTCCTGTAAACCGAAGAACGTCGCGGGAGCTTGGACCAGCCAGGCTGAGAGTGCGCCGGTTCGACCGTAGGGCATGGCGGTGACGCCACCACGGGCGAGGGGGCGCTGACCGCCGGAACCTGTCCGGGTAATGCCGGCGTAGGGAGTATCGGCCATGACGGCTGTTCCGTCCGCCCAGACGCGTGATCTCGCCCCCGGGGCGCGGCCCGAGGCCCCGCTGACCCTCGACACCGCGCCGCCCCGCACCCTGGACTTCCGGGCGCTGTTCGCGCTCTGGGCGAACCTGGGCGTGAGCCTGATCGGCTTCACCAGCGCCGCGACGGTGCTGGGCGCGCAGGGCCAGGAGCTGGGCTTCACCGCCGCGGTGACCGCGATCCTGGCGGGCACCGCGATCGGCACCGCGATGCTGGCGGTGGCGGCCCTGGTGGGCGCCCGCACCGGCGCGCCGGCGATGGCGGTGCTGCGCGGCCTGTTCGGCACCCGGCTGTCGTACGTGCCGACGGTGCTGAACATCGTGCAGTGCGTCGGCTGGGGCGTCTACGAGCTGACGGTGGTCGCCTGGGGCGCGCAGACGGTGGCGGGCACGGCGGGCTGGCGGTGGCTGTTCGTGCTGCTGGCGGGCGTGCTGACCACGGTGCTGACGATCTGGCCGCTGGGCGCGATCGCGGTGCTGCGCAAGTACGTGGCGGTCGCGGTGGGCGTGGCGATGGTGTACTTCACGGTGCAGTTCGCCCGGCAGGGCTTCCCCGACCCGGGCGCGGGCAACTGGCACGGCTTCCTGGGCGCGACGGACGCGGTGATCGCGGTGTCGGTGTCCTTCGTGCCGCTGGCCGCGGACTACACCCGGCACGCGCGCAGCTCGGCGAAGGCGTTCTGGGCGACGTTCTCCGGTTACACGGTGGCCCAGGTGTGGTGCTACGTGCTGGGCGTGGTGGCGCTGCTGCAGTCCGGCGGCGACCCGAACCTGATCTTCGACTCGTTCACCGGCGTGGCGGCGGGCTGGGCGTTCCTGCTGGTGCTGGTGCTGCGGGAGACCGACCAGTCGTTCGCGAACGTGTACTCGACGGCGATGTCGGTCCACAACCTGTGGCCGCGGGTGGACCGCCGGGTGCTGACCGCCGGGATCGGCGCGCTGGTGACGGTGCTGGCGCTGCGGATCAAGGAGTTCACCGACTCGTACTACGGCTTCCTGGGCCTGATCGGCTCGGTGTTCGTGCCGCTGTTCGCGGTGCTGGCCGCGGACTACTTCCTGGGCGCGGGCCGGCGCGGCTGGAACCTGGCGCAGGACGCCCCGGCGCGCTGGGTGATGCTGCTGCCGTGGGCGGTGGGCTTCGCGGTGTACCAGCTGCTCGCCCCGTCGAGGATCGGCGACTGGTGGACGGGGCTGTGGGCGGACGTCCAGCGGGCGCTGCACTTCGAGCCGCAGGCCTGGACCTCGGCGTCGCTGTTCTCGTTCCTGGTCGCGGCGCTGGCCACCCTCGCGGTGACCGCGCTGGAGCGGCCGAGGGCGGTCCCGGCGGGCTGAGGGCCTGTTGTTCACCCGCCCGTCGCCGTGCCGGGGGACGGCGGCGGGCGGGCGCCGCGTACGGTGGTCGGCGTGGACACCCAGCACAGCGCGGCCGGTTCGCCCGCCGCTCCGGACCGCCGCGTCGACCCCTCGGCGGTCCGGGTGATCGCCCACCGGGGTTCCTCGGCGGCGCTGCCGGAGCACACCGAGGAGGCGTACCGGCGGGCCCTGGAGGAGGGTGCGGACGGGCTGGAGTGCGACGTCCGGGTCACCGCCGACGGGCAGTTGGTGTGCGTGCACGACCGCACGGTGGCCCGCACCTCGGACGGGCGGGGCGTGGTGTCGGCGATGACGCTGGCGCAGCTGTCCGCGCTGGACTTCGGCTCCTGGAAGCACCCGGAGGATCCCCGGCCCGGTGCGGTGCTCACCCTGGAGCGGCTGCTGGAGCTGGTCGCGGACGCCGGGCGCCGGGTGGAGCTGGCGATCGAGACCAAGCACCCGGTGCGGTACGCGGGCCGGGTGGAGGCCGAACTGCTGCGGACGCTGGGCCGGTTCGGGCTGCTGCCGGCCGTGCCGGAGGAGTCCTCGGTGCGGGTGATGAGCTTCTCCGAGCTGGCCCTGCACCGCGTCCGGCGGGCCGCTCCGGCGGTGCCCCGGGTGTACCTGTGGGAGCGCCGGCTGCCGGTGCTCGGCCGGACCAGGTCGCTGCCGGGCGGCGCCGCGATCGCCGGCCCGGGCATCGACCTGGTCCGTCGCGACCCGGGTCTGGTGACGGCGCTGCGCCGGGCCGGGCACCGGGTGCACGTGTGGACGGTGGACCGTCCGGAGGACGTCGACCTCTGCCTGGAGCTGGGCGTGGAGGCGCTGATCACCAACCGCCCGGCCGAGGTGCTGGCCCGGCTCGGCCGCTGATCGGGGGCGTCGACGGCCGCCCAATCACCCGACAGAAATACCGAACGGGGTATTTCCGGCCGCGTTTCCCGCCGGTCGCCACAACGGAACGTGAGACCTGCCTCATCTTTTGCCCGCCGTCCGCACGGACGCCGTTAATGCGTCCATCGGATCGTCGAACGCCCGTTTCCGACGCATTACCTGCGGGCATCCATCCCTCGGCAGAAGCTGAAGGAGGTCCGGGGGTGGCGTTGATGGTGGCGCGAGCTGTGCCAGTTCAGGCCGGGTCGACCTCATCGGCCATGACGGTTCCGCACGGACCGGCCAGTGTTTCGACCGCGCGGCGCAGGCTGCGCGGCGACCTCGGCGGCCGGTCGATACCGGAAGCGGTGATTGACGACGCGGTGTTGATCCTCTCCGAACTGCTCAGCAATTCCTGTCGCCACGCGAGACCGCTGCGCGCGGTCGGCCCGGCCGACGGGAACGGCGGCGCGAACGGCGACGAGGACGACGCGGGCACGGTGCTGGTGAGTTGGCGGGTGCGCGGCGACGGCCTGCTGACCCTGGAGGTGACGGACGGCGGCGCCAGCACCCGTCCGGTCCCGGCCCGGCCGTCGGTGACGGCGCACGGCGGGCGGGGGTTGAGCATCGTGGGCGAGCTGGCGCGGGACTGGGGCGTGCGGCACGCACCCGGTCAGGTGACGGTGTGGGCCGAGCTGTCCGCGTTCGGGCAGGTCGCGGGGGGCGGGCGGCGGCGCAGCGCCTGAGCGCGGCCGGGGCCGGGCGGCGCGGGCGAAGTAGGCTGCCCGGTGCAACGTCCGACGTCCCCGGGAGAGCCGCACCATGGCCAAGAAGGCCGCGAAGAAGCAGCCCAGCCAGTCCACCGCAGTCGAGGGCGAGGTTCCCGTCGTCGGGGCGCGCGAGGCGTGCCCGTGCGGCTCGGGCCGCCGCTACAAGGCCTGTCACGGCCGTCAGGCCGCGCACGCGGTGCAGGAGTTGGTGCACCGCCCGTTCGAGGGCCTGCCGGGCGAGGCCGACTGGGTCGCGCTGCGCGAGCTGGTCCCGGCCGCCACGGTGCCGCTGACGCTGGCCGCCGGGGTGGCCGAGCAGGCCGTGGGCGAGGTGCCGTCGGTGACGCTGGCGACGGTGCTGCCGCTGGCCTGGCCGGCCCTGCGCCGGGCGGACGGGTCGGTCCTGCTGGGCCTGCAGACGCAGTCCTCCTCGGGCGACCTGAGCCGTGACCTGGCGGACGCGCTGGAGCTGGCGCTGGCCACCGAGCCGGGCACCCCGGTGCCGGCCCGCCGGACCAGCCCGGGCGGCCGCCGCCTGCAGGAACTGCTGGACACCACGGCCCCGTTCGAGCCCGCGGTGCACACCGGCTTCGAGTTCTGGCTGGAGGACGCCGACACGGCGACCGGCGAGGTCGCGGCCTCGCTGGAGCGGGCCAACGCCTCCGCGATCCCGACCGAGAAGCTGGCCGGCGTGGACTCCGCGTACTGGTGCGGCACCCCGGACAAGAACCACCTGCGCTGGGTGATGACCGTCCCCGAGGAGCAGTTGCTGGACGCGCTGGCCCGGCTGTCGGCGGCCGGCGACAGCTCGCTGGGCGAGGGCACCAAGCTGGTCGGCTCGTTCCGAGCGCACGGACTGACCGTCCCGGTGTGGGACCTGCCGGTGGAGATGACCGCCGCCGAGGTGGAGAAGCCCGCCGTGGAGTTCGCCGCGAAGCTGGCCGAGGTGCTGGCCGCGCCCGCGCCGCTGACCGCGGAGGAGCGCCGGGCCCGAGCCAACCTGGTGAGCCGTCAGATCACCCTGAACTGACCGCGGCCGACCGCCGGGTGACCTGAGTCACACTTCCCACTCCGTCAAAGCCCTTTCCACGCGGACAAATTGGCGCGGAGCCGGATCTTTGTTACTGTTTGAAAGGTCCGACCGCTGGTGCATCCCCCGTCGCCAGCGGTCGGGCTTTTTCGTGCCCGGGCCGTGCCCGGGCCGTGCTCCGGGCCGGGCGCCGCCGCTCAGCGCTGCGGGAGCGCCACCGCGCTGGCCGTGATCAGCCCGCCCAGCAGCGTCCCGACCTCCGGCAGCCAGGGCCGCCCCGGCCCCGGCCGGCGCACCCAGTGCACCGGCCCCGCCGCCGTCCGGGACGGCGGCAGCACCAGGTAGCCGCCCGGCCCGTGGTAGCGCAGCACGCCCGGCACCCAGGGCCGTTCGGCCAGCAGCCCGCCCAGTTCCGGCAGCGTGTACGGCGCGGTCAGCAGCACGAACCGCCCCGGCGTGCCCAGCACCGGGCCGTACGGGACGCCGATCCCCTCCAGGTGCCGCAGCAGCCACGGCCCGGCCGGGCGCGGCAGGCTCACCGCGCCCAGCGCCCGTCCGGTGGCCGCCAGCACCGGGGCGCCCGGGGCGCGCCGCTCCCACCACCAGCGCACCATCCGCGGGTCGGTGGTGGCCGCCTCCAGCGGCGGGTCGTGCGGGTGCCCGCCGGGCAGCGCGCAGGCCCGGTCGGCGCACGAGCAGGGCCCGGCCGCGCCGCGCAGCGCCCGGGCGCCGGGCAGCACCGGCCAGCCGTACCCGACGGCGGCCTCCAGGGCGGCGGCGAGGGCCAGCGAACGGCCGCGGCGGCCCGGCCACCACCGGCCGACGCGCTCGGGCAGCAGCTCTCGGCGGGGTGGGCGCATGGCGGCTCGTTCCTTTCCGCGTTCGCATCGGGGCGCACGGCACGGTCGGTGCGATCGTCTGACCGGTCGGACGTCGTGGTCGGCGTGCTCGGGATGGCGGGCGGTGCGTGTGCGTCTCGGCTACCCGCCGCTGGAACGAGAATCCCGCATACGTCCGGATGGACGCGGCCGGGCGAGCCCCGGTTCCACCGTACGAGTGAGCCCGCGCCGCCCCGGCTGGCGCCCCGGCGGCCTGCGCATACGATCCCTGGCACGTTCGGCCCCCTACTCCTGGACATGCCCCGATCGGCCTGTGTACAAGTGGGGGAAACCTGCCGAGTAGTGAGTAAAGACATCGTTTCGGTCGGTCTCGGTGGTCTTGCGTGACACGTTCCGGATTGTGGGGAGTTGCGACATGACCGACGTCCACCCGTTGACGTCCACCGCGCCGGCGGCCGCGGCGCCCGCCCCGGCCCCGCCGGGGCCCGCCCCGGCCCCGCCGACGGCGCCGGACCCGCTGCCGGACCCGCTGGCCGCGCTGCTGCCGGAGCTCGGCGAGGGGCCCGGGGCCGACCTGCAGGACCGTTTGGCCGGATGGCTGTCCGATTTCACCAGCCTGCAGGAGCACCTGGAGCTGCTGGCCCGCGCCGACGACCTGCCCGGCACCCTGGACGCGCTGCTGGACTCCGGCGCGGCCCTGCTCGGCGCCCGCCGCGGCCTGGTGGTGACGCTCTCCCCGGCCCGCTCCCCCGGCCGGGACCGCTCGCCGGCCCGCCCGGTCGGACTCGGCCTGGACCGGGCGATGCTCGGCGCGCTGGAGACCGTCCCGGTCGAGCACGGCCCGTTCGCCGGACTGCTCGGCCGGCCCGGACCGGAGGGCCGGCTGCTGATCGCCGACCTGGCCGCCGACCCCGCCGTCGGCCCGCGCTTCCGCGAGGTCGCCGAACAGCTCGGCCTCGGCGCCTGCTACGCGCTGCCGCTGACCGGCGCCGACGGGCAGCCGCTCGGCGCCGCCGCCTGGTTCTACGACGAGCCTGGCAGCCCCGACGAGCGCCGCGAGCAACTCGTCCGCCGCTACTGCGAGTTCGCCGCCCCGCTGCTGGACCGCCAGCTGGCCGCCGACCGGGCGGTGCGGGCCGCCGAGACGCTGCGCCGCGCGCTGCTGCCCGACCACCTGCCCGCTCGCCCCGGCCTGAAGGTCGCCGCCCGCTGCGTCCCCGCCGTGCTGGAGCGGGCCGCCGGCAGCGACTGGTACGACGCGATCGCGCTGCCCGACGACACGATGGGCCTGACCGTGGGCAGCGTGCTCGGCGGCGGCCCGAGCGCCGGCCCCGGCGCGGGCGTCGGCGCGGCCGCCGCGATGGGCCGGGTGCGGGCCGCGCTGCGCGCCTACGCGGTGTTGGAGGGCGAGGACCCGGTCTCGGTGCTCGGCGACCTCGAACTGCTGCTGAAGACCACCGAGCCGACCCGTTCCGCCACCGCCGTCTACGCCTGCGTCGACCCGGCCGAGCGCCGGATCGCGCTGGCCGGCGCCGCGAACTGCCCGCCGGTGCTGCTCACCCGCTACGGGGCGAACTTCGTCGAGACCTCGCTCTCCGCCCCGCTGGGCATGCTCAGCTGCTGGGAGGCGCCCGGCGTGGAGCTGACCGCCGAGCGCGGCGACGTGCTGGTGCTGTACACCGAGGGCCTGGCCCGCCGCTTCGCCCCCGCCCTGCACGCCGGGCAGAGCGCGCTGCGCCGGGCCGCCGCCGACGCCCCGCGGGACGTCCGGCTCGACCCCGAGCGGCTCTGCGCCCACCTGCTGGAGCGGGCCGGCGGCGCCGAACCCGGCGTGGACGACCTGGTGCTGCTGGCGGCCCGCTTCGAGTAGGACGGCCGCGGCCGGATACCGGACGCCCTTCCTCCGCTCGAACGCCCCTACGTACCATGGGGGCGACATCCGCCCGCACGCCCCGCGACCCGGGGACGGGCGGGCGGTAGCGCGCGCGAGGAGGCGACGTAGTGACCGAGGACCGCAGCCCGGCGGTGTCCGAGAACCCCGAGGGTTCCGCCGAGGGCGAGAAGGACGAGCAGCCGGTCAAGAGCCGCAAGAACGGCCTGTACGACGGCGTCTCGGACGAGCTCGCCGCGTCCATGCGGACCGGCTGGGCCGACACCGAGCTGCACGGCCTGCAGCCGGACGTCCAGGCCCCGTACGCGGCCGAGCGCCGGGCCCGGCTGTCCGCCGCGTTCCCCGGCGAGCGCCTGGTGGTGCCGGCCGGCAACCTGCGCACCCGCGCCAACGACACCGAGTACGCGTTCCGCGCCGCCAGCGAGTACGTCCACCTGACCGGCAACCGGACCGAGGACGCCGTCCTGGTCGGCGAGCCGGTCGACGGCGGGCACGCGTTCGCGCTGTACCTGCTGCCGCGCTCCGACCGGGAGAACGGCGAGTTCTGGCTGAGCGGCCAGGGCGAGCTGTGGGTCGGCCGCCGGCACTCGCTGGCCGAGTCCGAGCAGCTGTACGGCCTGCCGGTGCGGGACGTCCGCAAGGTCGCCGAGGAGCTGGCCGCGGTCGAGGTCCCGACCCGGATCGTCCGCGGCTACGACGCCGCGCTGGAGGCCGCCCTCGCCGAGCAGCTCGACGCGGAGAGGGACGACGAGCTGACGGTGTTCCTGTCCGGGCTGCGCCGGGTCAAGGACGAGTGGGAGATCGGCGAGCTGCGCGCCGCCTGCGACGCCACCACCAAGGGCTTCACCGACGTGGTGCGCGAGCTGGACCGGGCCGTCGCCTCCTCGGAGCGCTGGATCGAGGGCACCTTCTGGCGCCGCGCCCGGGTCGAGGGCAACGACGTCGGCTACGGCACGATCGCCGCGGCCGGCCCGCACGCCACCACCCTGCACTGGGTCCGCAACGACGGCGACGTCCGCCCCGGCGAGCTGCTGCTGCTGGACGCGGGCGTGGAGACCCACACCCTCTACACCGCCGACGTGACCCGCACCCTGCCGGTCAACGGCAC
Organism: Kitasatospora sp. NPDC015121; assembly: GCF_055562955.1. Classification (NCBI taxonomy): domain Bacteria; kingdom Bacillati; phylum Actinomycetota; class Actinomycetes; order Kitasatosporales; family Streptomycetaceae; genus Kitasatospora; species Kitasatospora sp. NPDC015121. Next base: position 280,142 of record NZ_JBVHEH010000005.1, on the reverse strand, counting down.
CTTCTCCCCGCTGCAGCGCAAGATCTACGACGCGGTGTACGACGCCCAGGAGGCGGGCATCGCCGCCGTGCGGCCGGGCGCGAGGTTCCGCGACTTCCACGACGCCGCGCAGCGGGTGCTGGCCGCGCGGCTGCTGGAGTGGGGCCTGATCGACGCCTCGGTGTACGACCTGGAGAAGGTCCTGGAGCTCGGCCTGCAGCGCCGCTGGACGCTGCACGGCACCGGCCACATGCTCGGCCTCGACGTGCACGACTGCGCGCACGCCCGCCGGGAGGACTACGTGGACGCGGTGCTGGAGCCGGGCGTGGTGCTGACCGTCGAACCCGGCCTGTACTTCCAGGCCGACGACCTGACCGTGCCCGAGGAGTACCGGGGCATCGGCGTCCGGATCGAGGACGACATCCTGGTCACCGCCGACGGCAACGAGAACCTGTCCGCGGCCCTGCCGCGCCGGGCCGACGAGGTCGAGGCCTGGATGGCCGGGCTCACCGCCTGACCCGCCGCGCTCGCCACGGAGCCCCCGTCCGGTCCGCCGGCGGGGGCTCCGGTGCGCTCAGTGGCGCCGTCCCCAGCCCGAACGGGCCGAGCGGACCGGGATCTTCGTCGCATAACGGGCACGGTTCGACATGGTCATCTGAAGCTCTCCGAACGTGGTGGCGGAAGAAGGGGATCGGGAACGGCCGCACCGGCCCCCTAGAGGTGACGCCCCATCCTCCCGGGTGGTTGTGCCCCGGTTCCAAGGGTTTTCCGCCGCCGTCCGCGCCCGTCCGACCGGCCCGCGCCGCGGTCCGTGCGCATCCGCCCCCCGACCGGCCGCCCCCGGCGCCCCCACCGGCCCGGCCACTACACTCGACGGCGAACCCGCCGACGGCCGCCCCCGGGAGCACCAGATGCCCGAGCCCGTACTCCTCACCATCGGCCGGCGCCCGCCGCCGGTGCACACCGTCGCGGTGTACGCCTTCGCGGGCATGGCCCCGTTCGAACTCGGCGTGGTGGTCGAGGTGTTCGCGCTGGCCCGGCCCGAGCTCGCCGGGCTGCTGGCCGCCCCCTGGTACGACGTCCGGGTGTGCGCCGAGCGGCCCGGGCACCCGCTGGAGGCGGTCGGCGGGTTCTCGCTGACGCCCCGGCACGGGCTGGAGGAACTGGCCGCCGCCGACACCGTCGTGGTGGTCGGGGTGCCGGACCCGTACGGCGACGTCCCGCCCGCCGTGACCGCCGCGCTGCGCACCGCGCACGGCCGCGGCGCCCGGGTGGTGTCGATCTGCTCCGGCGCCTTCGCGCTGGCCGCCGCCGGACTGCTGGACGGCCTGCCCGCGACCACGCACTGGCGGTACGCGGCGGAGCTGAGCCGCCGCCACCCGGAGGTCCGGGTCGACCCGGACGTGCTGTACGTCGACAACGGGCAGGTGCTGACCAGCGCGGGCAGCGCCGCCGGGATCGACCTGTGCCTGCACCTGGTCCGGCAGGACCACGGCGCCAAGGTCGCCAACACCGTCGCCCGCCGCTTCGTCGTCCCGCCGCACCGGGACGGCGGACAGGCCCAGTTCATCCAGGCCGCGGTCCGGCCGGTGGAGGAGCCGGAGGACGGGGTCGCCCGGTCGATGCGCTGGGCGCTGGACCGGCTCGCCCGGCCGCTGACCGTGCCGCTGCTGGCCCGGGCGGCCGGCATGTCCGACCGCTCGTACCTGCGGCACTTCACCGCCCGCAACGGGGTCAGCCCGATGCGCTGGGTGGCGATCCAGCGGATCGCGGCCAGCCTGCCGCTGCTGGAGTCGCCGGAGGGCAGCGTCGAGGAGATCGCCGCCGCGGTGGGCTTCGAGTCGGCCGCGACCTTCCGGCACCACTTCGGCCGCACCATGCGCACCTCCCCGACCGCCTACCGGCGCACCTTCGGCCGGGCGGCCTGAAGCACGCGCGCCGGACGGCCCGGCCCCTGTCAGGGGCCGGGCCGTCCGGCGGGCCGTCGGCCCCGCTCGCCGGTCCCGTTCACCGGCTCCGCCCGTCAGTCCTGCTCGCCGGTGCGCTCCAGCCGGTCCGCGTTGGCGTGGATCGCGTCGCGCAGCCACCCGGCCAGGCCGGGGGCGAGCTTCTCGTACGTCTCGGTGAACCGCGGGTCGGCGACGTACATGTCGCCGAGGCAGCGGTGCATCTCCGGGCCGCAGTCGTAGAAGTTCAGGCCGATGTGCGCGCGGTGCCGCTCGACCGCGGCCGCGGCCCGTTCGCCGTCCGGGGCCGCGCCGGCCGTGAACGCCGCCACCAGGGCGTCGTTGACGGCGTCGGCCTCGGCCTTGATCCGCTCCCAGTCCGCCTTGGTGTAGCGGGCGGTGCGCTGCCGGGACTGCTGCCAGGCGGCGGTCCCGCCCCAGCGCTGCCGGGCCTCGTCCTCCCACTCCTCCTGGTAGTCCGCGCCGAACACCTCGAACTTCTCCTCCGGGGTCAACTGGATCCCCAAGGTCCTCGCCTCCATCGCTCGTTCGACCGCCGCGGCGAGTTCCTCCAGCTTGCGGATCCGGTCGCCGATCAGCTCGCGCTGCCGGCGCAGGTGCTCGCTCGGGCCGACCGTCCGGTCGTCCAGGATCGCCGCGATCTCCTCCAGCGGGAAGCCGAGTTCGCGGTAGAACAGGATCTGCTGCAGCCGGTCCAGCTCGGCCTCGCCGTAGCGCCGGTAGCCGGCCGGGGTGCGGCCGCCGGGCGACAGCAGGCCGATCTCGTCGTAGTGGTGCAGGGTGCGCACCGTGACCCCGGCGAGCTCGGCGAGCCGGCCGACCGTGTAGCCCTCGTCCATCGCGCGTTCCCTCCTCCCCGTCTCGGCGACCAGCCTGGGGGCTCACGCGACGTGAGGGTCAAGCCGGAGCCGGGCGGGGGCTCAGTCGGCGACGCCGCCCTGGGCGACCACCTTGTCGATCCGCAGCCGGACCAGCAGCTCGCCGGGGACGCCGTTGCGGGCCGCGTACTCCTCGGCCCGCTCCTCGCCCATGTAGCGGGCGGCGATCCGGCCCGCCCAGTGCCGGACCTCCCCGAGCTCCTCGCTGGCCGTGGCCACGCCCTCGACCAGCACGAAGGCGAACGGCGGCCGGTCGTCGTCCACGCACAGCGCGGCCCGGCCGTCGCGGAGCAGGGTGCGGCCCTTGACGGTGTCCCGGCCGGTGTTGAAGACCAGGTCGTCGCCGTCCAGCAGGAACCAGACCGGGGCGACGTGCGGGCGGCCGTCGGCGCGGGTGGTGGCGAGTTTTCCGGTGCGGGTGCCGTGGGCGAGGAAGGCGCGCCACTCGGGCTCGGTCATCGTGGGCATGGCCGCCATCCTCGCAACTCCCGCGCCCCCGCGCCTACTCGGACTCGCCGTAGCGGACCAGGTAGGCGGCGAACCGGCCCAGGTCCTCGTCGCCCCACGAGGTGAAGCGGTCGGTGAAGGCCCGCCGCCGCTGCTCGTACGCCTCCGCGAGGAGCTGCTCCCCGGCGTCCGTCAGGTGCAGCAGCTGGCCGCGCTGGTCGTCCGGGTCGGCCTTGCGGCCCAGCAGCCCGAGCCGCTCCAGCGCGCCGACCTGCCGGCTCACGGTGGACTTGTCGAGCATGAAGTGCGCCGCCAGGTCGGCGGCCCGGCAGGAACCGCGCTCCTTGACCAGGTCGAGCATGCTGTACGTGACCAGCGAGAGCTCGGGGTGCAGCTGGGCTGCCTTGTGGCGGGCCCGGCGGGCGAACGCGGTGAGCTCGCGCTGGATGGTCTCCAGCGCGGCGTCGCGGTCGGGCATGGCGGTGGCTCCTTCGTCGTGCGGTGTTGCGGACCACGGTAGGGGCAGCCGGGGTCAGACGCCGACCGCCTCCTCCATCTCCTCCTCCGCGGCCCGCTCGGCGACCAGGGCCCGGGCCCGCTTCCGCTCGGTGCGGGCGGCCAGCACGAGCAGCGCGGCGCCGGCCGCGAACCAGCCGAACAGGGCCGCGACGTGGCCGCCGAGACCGGCCCGGCCGCCGAAGTAGACGTGGTCGCGGGCGCCCTCCAGGAAGCCCGCGCCGTTCCAGAACGCGTGCAGCGCGCCGTAGAAGCCGTTCTGCAGCTCGGGCAGGAAGATGCCGCCGGAGCTGGTGAAGTTGAGCATCACGAACAGCACCATCATGGTGAGCGTGGTCCACCGGCCGAGGAAGGTGTGCAGGGCGGTGCCGATCGCGATGATGCCCGCCGCGTACAGCCAGCTCATCGCCCAGACGCCGAACAGGCCATGGTCGACCAGGTGGAACACCGGACCGGCCAGCGCCGCGCCGAACAGGCTGACCACCAGCGCCACGCCCAGGCCCAGCAGCGCCCGGACCCGCATCGCCAGCGCCGCGCCGGCCGCGCCGAGCACCGCGACCGAACCGTACGAGCCGATGCTCAGCGCCACCAGCAGGAAGAACAGGCCCTGCCCGGTCGGGTCGCCGGACGCCATCGGGGTCAGCTCCTGGACGGCCAGCGGCCTGCCCTGCTGGGCGGCGACCTGGGTGAAGACCTTCTCGGCGGCGCTCACCGAGGTCTCCGAGTTGGCGGTGGCCACCAGCAGGGTCGGCGCGTCGGCGTCCGGCACGTAGGCGGCGGCCAGCTCGCGGTCGAGCAGCCGAGTGCGGGCGGCGTCGGCGTCGGCGGCGGTGGTGACCTCCAGCTTGTCGCCGGCCTTGCCCTGGAGGCCCTGGGCCAGCGCCTGGGCCTGCGGGCCCTGGCCGACCACGGCGACCGGCAGGTGGTGCGGGGCGGGGGCGTGGAAGGCCGAGAGGTAGGCGATCCCCATGCCGAGGCACATCAGCAGCGGGGTGACCAGGTGGGTGAGGACGTGCCGCAGGGCGGGGCGGGACACCGCTGGCAGCGAGGACATCGCAACTCCATGGTTGGCAAGTACAACTAATATTCGGTTGTACTTTACAACGCAGAGATGCTTCGCATCCATCCCCCGCCCCGCCCCGTGACACAGCTCACCCGCCTACAGCAGGTCGTCGATGTCCCGCAGCAGCCGACTCTTCGCCCGCGCCCCCACCATCGACCGCACCGGCTCGCCGCCCTTGAACACCATCAGCGTCGGCATCGACAGCACCCCGTACGCGATCCGGGTCTCCGGGTTCGCGTCCACGTCCAGCGCCACCACCGTCAGCCGCCCCGCCTGCTCCGCCGCCAGCTCCGCCAGCACCGGCGCCAACTGCTTGCACGGCGGGCACCACTCGGCGGTGAACTCCACCAGCACCGGGCCCTCGGCCGCCAGCACCTCGCTCGCGAAGTCCCGGTCCGTCACCGTCCGCACTCCACCCATCGGCTCCTCCTCGCTCTCGTCGACACCCGTCGACACCCGTCGACGCTCGTCACTGCTCGTCGTCACTCGTCGCTGCGGGCCAGCTCGCAGCGCGGCTCGCCGCCCCCGGCCCCCGCCAGCGCGTCGCGCGCCGCCTCGGCCCGGGCCAGCTGCCCCGCCACCACCTCCCGGACCTCGCTCAGCCGGGCCACCATCGCGTCCAGCTCGGCCAGCTTCGCCCGGTACACCTCCAGCGAGGCCGGGCACGAGTCACCCTCCGGATGACCCGCCCGCAGGCACTCCACGAACGGCCGGGTCTCCTCCAGCTCGAACCCGAAGTCCCGCAGCACCCGGATCTGCCGCAGCAGCCGCAGGTCCTCCTCGTCGTACGCCCGGTAGCCGTTGCCGCCGCGCCGCGCGGGCAGCAGCCCGCGCGACTCGTAGTACCGCAGCGCCCGGGTGGTGGTGCCCGCCCGCCGTGCCAGTTCGCCGATCCGCATGCCACGACGCTAGACCTTCACCCCCGCGTCAACGCCAGCCCCGGGTCCCCGCCGGCTCCGGATCCCCGCCGGTCCCGGATCCCCGCCGGCCCCCTTGCGATGATCGTTACGCTCGCCTGATGACCGAACTGACCACGGCCCTGCTCGCGGCCTACGACGAGCACATGCGCGGCCTCGGCGCCCGCGGCGAGGGCGAGACCCACGAGAGCGACGGACCGCTGCTGCGCAAGTACGGCGGCTTCCGCGGCTTCGTCACCTCCCCCCGCCCCGACCTCGGCCTGCGCGGCCGGGAACTCGACGAACTCATCGCCCGCCAGCGCGACTTCTTCGCCGCCCGGGGCGAGTCCGTCGAGTGGAAGACCCGCGGCCACGACCTCCCCGCCGACCTCCCGGACCGGCTCACCGCCGCCGGCTTCGTCGGCGAGGACCCGGAGACCGTCCTGATCGGCCTCGCCGCCGAACTCGCCACCCCCACCCCCGCCCCCGACGACGTCACCATCCGCCGGGTCACCGAGCCCGCCGACATGCGGCGGATCGCCGCGATGGAGACCGAGGTCTGGGACGAGGACTGGTCCTGGCTCGCCGACGACCTCGCCGCCCGCGCGGGCCGGACCGAGGACTTCCTCGTCCTGGCCGCCGAGACCGACGAACCGCACCCCCGGGTGGTCTCCGCCGCCTGGCTCACCCGCACTCCCGGCGGCGAGTTCGGCGGCCTCTGGGGCGGCTCCACCCTCGCCGCCTGGCGCGGCCGCGGCATCTACCGCGCCCTGGTCGCCCACCGCGCCCGCTGGGCCCTCGACCACGGCATCCGCTACCTCCAGGTCGACGCCTCCCCCGACAGCGCCCCCGTCCTCAGCCGCCTCGGCATGCACGCCGTGACCACCACCACCCCGTACGTCTGGACCCCGCCCGCCGCCTGACCCCCGCGCACCGTGCGCGGCAGCGGGGGCGCCGCGCGCGGCGGGCCGGTCCCACGGACGGCCGCCGAGCTGGGAAGACGCGTCGGTGACGAGCCGCCCGGAAAAAATCCCGAAAATCTTCCGGGGGCGTGTAGAGAACCGCTCCCCCGGCTCCGACCACCGGACGCAAGCACGACACCGCACGCACCAGACGAGGAAGTGGTCCACGTGAAGTACCTGCTGATGACCTACGGCAACCAGGAGAAGTGGGACTCGCTGTCGGCCGAGGAGTGGCCCGAGGCGATCGCCCAGCAGGACGCCTTCAACAAGCGCTACCAGGAGAGCGGCGAACTGATCGGCGCGTACGGCCTCGGCGACGCCGCGGCCTGCCGGATGGTGGGGCGCAAGGACGGGCTGCCCGTGGTGAGCGACGGGCCCTACCTGGAGACCAAGGAGTACATGGCCAGCTTCTACCTGCTTGACGTCGACAGCGAGCAGCGGGCCCTGGAGATCGCCGCCGACATGCCGTGGGCCGACCGCGAGCCGGTCGAGCTGTGGCCGATCCTGCACGAGGCGAAGTGACCCTCCCCGCACCCACCGACCAGGACCTGCTGCGCGAACTCGCGCCGCAGGTCCTGGCGGCGCTGCTGCGCCGGCACGCCGGGGCGTTCGACGCCTGCGAGGACGCGGTGCAGGAAGCACTGCTCGCGGCCGCCGAACAGTGGCCCCGGGACGGACGCCCCGACAACCCGCGCGGCTGGCTGGTGACCGTCGCCTCCCGCCGGCTGGTCGACCTGGTCCGGACCGACCGGGCCCGCCGCGAGCGCGAGGAACGGCTGTACCTCGCCACCCCGCAGTCCGAACTCCTCGGCCGCCCCGCCGACGCCGGACCGGACGCCGACCGGGACGACTCGCTCGCCCTGCTCTTCCTCTGCTGCCACCCCGCGCTGACCGCCCCCAGCCGGATCGCGCTGACCCTGCGCGCGGTCGGCGGCCTGAGCACCGCGCAGATCGCGGCGGCCTTCCTGGTGCCCGAAGCGACGATGGCGCAACGGATCAGCCGGGCCAAGCAGACCATCCGCTCCTCCGGCCTGCCGTTCGCCCTGCCCGGCCCGGACGAGGAGGACGGCCGGCTGCGGGAGGTCCTGCAGGTGCTCTACCTGGTCTTCAACGAGGGCTACACCACCACCGCCGGCGACGGCCTGACCGCGACCGACCTCACCGACGAGGCCATCCGGCTGACCCGGCTGCTGCACCGGCTGCTGCCCGCCGACGCCGAGGTGATGGGCCTGCTCGCCCTGATGCTGCTCACCGACGCCCGCCGCCCCGCCCGGACCGGCCCGAACGGCGAACTCGTCCCCCTCCCCGAACAGGACCGCCGCCGGTGGGACGCGACGGCGATCGCCGAGGGCACCGCCCTGGTCGAACGCGCCCTCCCGGCCGGCCGGATCGGGCCCTACCAACTCCAGGCCGCGATCGCCGCCCTGCACGACGAGGCCCCCGACGTCACGGCCACCGACTGGCCGCAGATCCTCGCGCTCTACGACCTGCTGCTCCGGGTCGCCCCCGGCCCGATGCCCGCCCTCAGCCGGATCGTCGCCCTCGCCGAAGTCCGCGGCCCCGAGCCCGCCCTACGCGAACTCGCCACCCTCGAAACCGAGTTGTCCCGCCACCACCGCTACCACGCCGTCCGCGCCGAACTCCTCGCCCGCGCCGGCCGCACCCCCGCCGCCACCCAAGCCTTCCGCCGCGCCGCCACCCTCGCCCCCAGCCTCCCCGAACGCCGCTACCTCACCGAACGCGCCAGGAGCCTCGACAACGCCGACAGCCCGGAACAGGGATAGCGCCCCCACCCGGACCGGCCGACCCGAACGCCAACCTGCACGCTCCCACCCCCGCGCAGCGGGAGACCGCACAGCGGAAAGCCCCGCGCAGCGGGAGACCGCGCAGCGCAAAGCCCCGCGCAGCGGGAGACCGCGTTGGCGGCGTGGCTGGTGGCGGTCTTCGTCCGTGGCTCCGCGCAGCGGGTTTCAGCGGGTGGTGGCGATGGCGGTGGCCGCGTCGATGGCGCCGTAGAGCTCGGAGCGGAGGCCGAGGCGGCTGGCCCGGATGTCGACGGTTTCGGCGACGGCGGGTTGGGCGTAGCGGTCGACGGATTCGCGGATGCCGTGGACGAGGGGTGCGCCGGCCTGGCCGAGTTCGCCGCCGATGATGATGGCGGCGGGGTTGAGGCAGTTGACGAGGTCGGCGAGGACGCGGCCGATGGTGCGGCCGGCTTCGCCGATGACGCGGGCGGCGGCGGGGACGTCGGCGAGCTGGTCGAGCGGCGGAAGGTCGACGGTTTCGCCGGGTCGGGCGCCGGGGGCGAGGACGTGGGCGAGGCGGCGGCGGACCTCGACGATGGAGGCGACGGACTCCAGGCAGCCCCGGTTGCCGCAGCGGCACCAGGTGCCGGTGTCGGGGAGCTGGATGTGGCCGATCTCGCCGGAGATGCCGCTGGCGCCGCGGTAGATGCGTCCGTCGAGCAGGAGTCCGGCGCCGATGCCGGTGGAGGCCTTGACGTAGACGAGGTCGTTGACGGTGTGGCCGGTGCCGTAGGCGCGTTCGCCGCGGGCGCCCATCTCGGCGTCGTTGCCGACGGTGACGGGCCGGTCGAAGAGGCGGCCGAGTTCGGCGGCGGGGTCCATGCCGATCCACTGGGAGAGGGTGGAGGGGGCGCGGACCACGTTGGTGCGGGTGTCGAGGGCGCCGGGGATGCCGGCGGCGATGGCGGTGATCTCGTCGAGGTGGTGGCCGGCGGCGTCGAGGGCCTGCCGGGCGAGGCTCGCGGCGGCGTCGAGGACTTCGCGCGGGTGGTTGTCGACGTCCAGGTGGGCGGTGGCCTCGCCGAGGATGGTGCCGGTGGTGTCGGCGACGGCGGCGGTGACGTGGGTGTGGCCGAAGTCGAAGGCGAGGACGAGGGCGTGGGCGCGGCGCAGGGTGACGGCGGCGGCGCGGCGGCCGCGGCCCGCCGCGGAGGGCGAGGGGGAGGTGGTCTCGCTGACGAGCCCTTCGTCGAGCAGGTCGGTGACGGCGCTGCTGACGGCGGAGCGGGAGAGCCCGGTGAGCCGGCTGATCTCGGCACGGCTGAGCGTGCCGTGTTCGCCGAGGACGGCGAGCAGGGTGGCCCGGGTGCGCAGGCGGCGGGCCGAGGGTGCCGGGGCGGCGACGGGGGCTGTCATGCACGGAACGGTAGCGGACCCGGACCCCATTTTCACCGTTGAACGGATTATTTGACGTCCTGCTCGTCCTCTTGACGGACGAATTGGCCTATACCTATGGTCTAGGGCAGCAGCAGTAGCACCTCATGTGCCGGTACGAGGACGCGCCGGGAGAGGAAGGCCGATGAACGCCACCCAGAGCCGTCATCGCTGGTGCGTCGAGATTCCGCACGCCAACGAGATCCGCTCCGGCCGCCACCTCTTCATCGTGGACGCCGCCGCCGAGGACGACGCCCGCCGCGAGGCGATCGAGCGCGCCGAGTCGGCCGAGGCGCGCCGTCACCGCCGCGATGCCGACCTCGACCTCGCCCAGGTCACCGTGGTCCACCTCGGCCTGCTGCGCTCCCACTGACCCCCCGCCGCACCCGCTCCCCCCGCCTCCCCCGCCGCCGACGGGTGTGACTTCACCGGACCTGGTTTGTATGCTTCGCTCGGTTTCTACACACCTGTAGAAGTCCGGTCGGCGGCAACGGACGAGGGGGCGCCATGTCGGCGCGCAGGGCGAGGAGCGACCGGGGCCACCGGGGCCGGCGGATCGCCCTGTGGACCACCGCGGGCGCGGTCACGCTGGCCGTGCTGGCCGGCGGCCTGGTCTACTACCGGCTGAACGGCAACCTGAGCACCTTCGGCAGCGACGGCGTCAGCAAGGACCGCCCGGCCGCGGCCGGCGCCGACGCCGAGGGTCGCACCCCCGTCAACCTGCTGCTGATCGGCTCCGACTCGCGCTCCGGCTCCAACCGGAGCCTCGGCGGCGGCGACGACGGCGGCGCCCGCTCGGACACCGCGATCCTGCTGCACGTCTACGCCGACCACAAGCACGCCGTCGGGGTGTCCATCCCGCGCGACTCGCTGGTCGAGGTCCCGCCCTGCATGCTGCCGGACAAGAGCTGGACCAAGGACCAGCCCAGCGCCATGTTCAACAGCGCCTTCTCGGTCGGCGACACCGAGCAGGGCAACCCGGCCTGCACCCAGAACACCGTCGAGAAGCTCACCGGCCTGCGGATCGACCACACCATGGTGGTCAACTTCCAGGGCTTCGCCGACATGACCAAGGCCGTCGGCGGCGTCGACGTCTGCCTGCCCGCGGCCGTCCACGAGGGCGACCTGGACCCCAACCTCGGCCGCCGGGGCAGGGAACTGTTCCGGGCCGGCCACCAGACCGTCTCCGGCCAGGCCGCGCTCGACTACGTCCGGATCCGGCACGGCCTCGGCGACGGCTCCGACATCGGCCGCACCAAGCGCCAGCAGGCCTTCCTCGCCTCACTGATCAAGCAGGTCAAGTCGGCCGGCCTGGACCCCACCACGCTGCTGCCGCTGGCCGACGCCGCCACCAAGGCGCTCACCGTGGACGAGGGCCTGGGCTCGGCGAACAAGCTGGTCGACTTCGCCATGACGCTCAAGGACGTCGACCTGCACGACATCAGGTTCCTCACCGTCCCCTGGCGCTACCAGGGCGAACGCGTCGCGATCGTGCACCCCGACGCCGACCAGCTGTGGGCCGCGCTCCGCTCCGACCACACCCTGGACGGCCAGGACGCCTCCGCGAGCCCCGGCGCCGGAGCGAGCCCGTCCGCGTCCGCCACCGCGCCCGCCGCGCCGATGGAGCCCGACGGCGCCGGCATCCGGGTCAGCGTCTACAACGGCACCGAGACCGCCGGACTGACCGGCCGGGCCGCCGAGGCGCTGGAGGGCGCCGGGTTCACCGTCACCGGCCGGGCCAACGCCGCCTCCCGCACCCACCGCACCACCCTGGTCGAGTACGGGACGGGCGAGCGGGCCGCCGCCGAGAAGGTCGCCGCGCTGTTCCCCGGCGCCGTCCTGCAACCCGGCTCCCGCACCGGCATCACGCTCACCCTGGGCGCCGACTACGCGGCCGGCGGCCCCGCCGCGGCTCCGCCGGTTCCCACCGGGCCGCTGCCCAGCAGCGTCAGCCAGGCCCGCGCCGCCGACCAGGACGCCTGCTCCGACCTCACCTACGGCTGAGCACCACCGACTCCCGCCGCCGGCCGGTCCCCCGGTGCGCGCCGGACGACGGCGCGGGCAGCGCCAGGCGTTCACGCCCTGCTCCGTCGCGGGGACGCGCCGACCGCCCCCGGCCTGCGGTTTTTTATTCGGAGCGCCGGAATCGCGGCGGTGGTTAGACTCCGAACTCCTTCACCCGCGGGCCGAGAGGACGGTGTCCCCCATGCGCTGGTCGCAGCTGTACGTACCCACCCTGCGGGAGGACCCGGCCGACGCCGACGCGGCCAGCCACCGGCTGCTGGTCCGGGCCGGCTACGTGCGGCAGTTGGCCGCGGGGCACTACTCGCTGCTGCCGCTGGCGGCCCGGGTGCGGGCCCGGATCGTCGCGGTGGTCCGCGAGGAGCTGGAGCGGATCGGCGCCCAGGAGTTCCTGCTGCCCGCGCTGCACCCCGCGGAGCTGTGGCGGCGCACCGGGCGCTGGGAGTCGATGGGCGAGGAGATGTTCCGCCTGACCGACCGCAAGGGCGCCGAGCAGGCCCTCGGGATGACGCACGAGGAGGTCTTCGCGCACCTCGCCGAGGAGCTCCGCTCGTACCGGCAACTGCCCCAGACCTGGTACCAGTTCCAGACCAAGTTCCGGGACGAGGCGCGCCCCCGCTCGGGTCTGCTGCGGGTGCGCGAGTTCACCATGAAGGACTCGTACAGCTTCGACCTCGACGAGGCCGGGATGGCCCGCTCCTTCGAGGCGCACCGGCTGGCGTACCTGCGGATCTTCGAGCGGCTCGGGCTGCCCGCGTTCGGGGTGCGGGCCTCCAGCGGGGCGATGGGCGGCAGCGGGTCGGTGGAGTTCATGAGCCCCTCCGCGGCCGGCGAGGACCTGGTGGTGCGCTGCCCGGGCTGCGACTACGCGGCGAACACCGAGAAGGCGCTCTCCGCGCTGCCCGCCGTCACCGACCCGGCCGACCCGGCCGACCCGGCCGACTCCGCCGCGCCCTCCGCTCCCGCGGAGTTCGCGACGCCCGGCGCGCGCACCATCGAGGAGCTGGCGGAGCGCCACGGCATCGCGCCGGAGCGGCAGGTGAAGACCCTGGTGCAGGTGGTCGACGGCACGCCGACGCTGGTACTGCTGCGCGGCGACCACGCCCTGGTCGAGCGGAAGCTGCTGGACGCGCTGGGCGCCTCGGCCGCCCGTCCCGCCACCGCCGAGGAGATCGCGGCGGCGCTCGGCACCTCGCCCGGCAGCCTCGGCCCGCTCGGCGCCCACGGCCTGCCCGTGGTCGCGGACGAGGCGCTGCGCGGGCGCACCGGCCTGACCTGCGGCGCCAACCGGGACGGCTTCCACCTGCGCGGCGTGTCGATCGGCCGGGACGTGCCGGTCACCCGCTGGGCGGACGTGCGCGAGGTCGCCGCCGGCGAGCCCTGCGTCGAGTGCGGCGCCGCGCTGGAGGTGCTGCGCACCATCGAGGTCGGCCACATCTTCCAGCTGGGGCGCCGCTACACCGAGGCGCTGGGCGTCGCGGTCGCCGGTCCGGACGGCGATCGGGTGGTGCCGCTGATGGGCAGTTACGGCATCGGCGTGGAGCGGCTGCTGGCCGCCCTGGTGGAGGCGCACCACGACGAGCGGGGCATCCGCTGGCCCGCCGCCGTCGCCCCGTTCGACCTGGTGCTGACGGTGCTGCCCGACCGGGGCGGCGCGGTCGCCGGGGCCGCCGAGCGGCTGTACGGGGAGCTGGGCGCGGCGGGCCTGCGGGTGCTGCTGGACGACCGGGACGAGCGTCCCGGGGTGAAGTTCGCCGACGCCGAACTGATCGGCGTGCCCTGGCGGCTGACCCTCGGTGCGCGCGGGCTGGCCGCCGGCACCGTCGAGCTGACCGCCCGGGCGGACGGCTCGGTCCGGGAGCTGGCGCCGGACGCGGCGGTGCGGGAGCTGCGCGGCTCGGCCGCCTGAACCGACCCGCCACCGGGCCGCTCTGCCGCCGCACCGCCGTGCCGCCGTGTGGATCGGCGGCGGATCCGGTGGAGGTTCCGTGTCGGACGGCGGGGCGGCGGGACCGCGCCCCCCGTCGGCCCTCCGGGGGTGTGTCCGTGCCTTAACAGCAGGTTGCGTGCCGTGACGTTCTCCCCCGCCGGGTGGCCCTAGCAGCCGGCCCGGCCCCGGCTCGACGCTTCGTCAGAAAAAGCCGGGAAGTCGAGCATTGCTCCCCCTTGCCCGACCGCTCCTGTGATAAACGGCCCGGTGGGAGGCGGTGCGCCGGCCGGAGCGGCCGCCCCGGCGGGTGCGCTGACGGATGATCAGCGCTCTGACCTGGGGTTCCAACTACCCCTGTCCACCCCGGAGGAGACGGATCTTCACGTCGATGTGGACGACCGTTCACCTGTTCGCCCGATGATACGATCATCCCGCTTGGGGGAGCGGCGGGTTCACCCTGCGATGACGGGGATTCAGCAGTCGGCCGCCAGTCGCCTGAAGAGAGTCTTATGACGAAATACACAGCGAACCCGTTGCTCTGGGTTCTCTTCCTCGTCCTGGCCGCCGCGGTCCTCGTCGTGGTCCGCCAGCGCAAGGCATCCGCGGCACTCCGCCAGGAGATCAGCGGGCTCCGGGAGCACTACACCGACCTGGAACACCACTATACGCAGTCGGTCGCCTCCGCTCAGGAACAAGCTGACGAAGCGACCAAAACGGTATTGAAGTCCGCCATGCGGACGCTCCAGGGCCTCGCGGCGGAACAGCAGTTGATCCTCTCCCGCCTGCAGGACAAGTACGGCGAGTCGGTGATCCTGCAGGACCTGCTGGAGGTCGACCACACGAACTCCCAGTTCGGCCGCCGCGCCCAGTCCATCGCCGTCCTGTGCGGCGGCTGGCTCGGCCGCCACCGGGACGTCGCCTCGGTGTACGACGTGGTGCGCTCCGCGCAGGGCCGCATCCGCCACTACCGCCGGGTGGAGATCCTCTCCCAGGTGGACTTCGGCGTCTCCAGCCGCGCGGTGGAGCCGGTCGCCCTGGCGCTGGCCGAGCTGCTCGACAACGCGACCTCGTACTCCAGCCCCGACACCGTGGTGGAGATCAACATCCGCACCGTGCCCAAGGGCGTGGTGATCGTGGTGGACGACGCCGGCGTCGGCATGAACGACGAGGAGCGGGCCCGCGCCGAGCGGCTGCTCACCACCGAGCGGGTCACCGGCGTCGGCGGCCTCGGCAACCCGCCGCAGTTCGGCCTCGCCGTGATCGGCGTGCTCGCCGAGCGCTTCGGCTTCGAGGTGTCGGTGGACTCCTCCTCCCCGTACGGCGGCGTGCGCTCCGTGCTGCTGCTGCCGCACGAGCTGCTGACCGGCATGCCCGAGCGGCGCTCCCAGCCGCCCGCGCAGCAGGTCGACCGGCCGCAGGCGCAGGCCCCCGCGGTGGCGCCCCGCCCGGCGGCGCAGCCGGTCCAGCCCGCCGCGGCGGTCCCCCCTCCCCAGCCGGTCGAGTCGTACGGCTCCACCGAGGACGGGCTGCCGATCCGGCGCCGCAAGCGACCGATGGCGATCGTCCCGGCGACCGAGACCGACCCCTACGGCGCGCCCGCGGCGCCCGTCGCCGGCGCGTCCCGCTCCGGGGCGCAGACCGCGGCGATGCTGGGGGCTTTCCAGCGCGGCACCAGGTCGGGTCGCGCGACCCAGCACGACGACGCGCACCAGACGACCAGCACCCGCGGTACAAGCAGTGAAGGGCATGAGTTCTCGTGAACGACGATCTGTCTTGGATGCTCGACAGCGCGCTGGAGATCCCGGGGGCCCTGCACGCGGTCCTGATCTCCGCCGACGGCCTGCTGATGGCCCGCACCAGGGACATCGACAAGGACAACGCGGACCGGGTGGCCGCCGCGATGAGCGGCGTCCAGTCGCTCAGCCGCTCGCTCGGCTTCTTCTGCGACAACCCGACGCAGCGCTGGCAGCAGACCCTGGTGGAGTTCGACGGCGGCTGGGTGTTCCTGATCTCCGCCGGTGACGGCGCCTACCTGGGCGTCTCCGCGCTGCCGGACGTCGACATGCAGGACATCACCTTCCGGATGCAGCAACTCGTGGGTCAGCTCGGCAAGTTCCTCGCCGCGCCACCGCGCGAGGACCTCGGGGTCCGCCGGTGAGGGCCGAGGGGGAGGACTTCGAGTTCGAACCCGTGGACTTAGTCCGCGCCTACATCATCACCAAGGGCCGCGAGCTGCCGGACGAACAGCAGCTGTCGCTGATCACCCTGGTCACCGCCACTCCCGAGGAGGGCCGCCGCCCCGGCCGGCTCACCCCGGAGGAGCAGCGCCTGCTGGACATCTGTTCGGCCGGCTACCTGTCGGTCGCCGAAGTGGCCGGCCACACCCGGCTCCCGCTGGGGGTGGTCCGCATCGTCCTGGCCGCGCTCACCGAGAGCGGCCACCTGATGACCCGTCCGCCGGTCCCGAGGGCCCGGACCGCCGACAAGGACCTTCTGGAGGAGGTGCTCAATGGGCTCCACCGCAAGTTCGGGTGAACGGCGCGGGCTGACCACCGACGACTACGTCGCCGGCGGCGCGACCCAGACCGCCGTGAAGATCCTCGTCGTCGGGCACTTCGCCGTCGGCAAGACCACCTTCATCGGCTCGATCTCCGAGATCGAACCGCTGTCGACCGAAGAGACCATGACCCAGGCGGCCGAGGCCGTCGACGACCTCAAGGGCGTCCGCGGCAAGACCACCACCACGGTCGCCCTGGACTTCGGCCGCCTCACCCTCAGCGAACGCGTGGTGCTGTACCTGTTCGGCACCCCCGGGCAGACCCGCTTCGTCCAGATGTGGGAGGACATGGCCCGCGGCGCCCTCGGCGCGCTGATCCTGGTCGACCCCGAACGGCTCGCCGACTCCTTCCCCGTCATCGACCTGATCGAGCAGTACGGGCTGGACTACGCCATCGCCGTCAACCACTTCGACGGCAACCCGGAGCGCGCCGAACGGGCGCTGCGGGAGGCCCTCGACCTGCTCGACGAAACCCCGGTCGTCACCTGCGACGCGCGCAACGAGAAGTCGTCGGCCGCCGCACTCACCACTCTCGTCCGCTATTTGCTGGACCGCGCCAGCTAGGAGCAACACGCAGCCATGGACACTCACTCCTCCGCCCCGGTGCCCCCGCCCGGGTGCCCGGCCCACGGCGGCCGAGTGCCGCTGTACGGGCCCGAGTTCGCCGCCGACCCGCAGTCGTACTACGACTACCTGCGGCACTACGGTCCGACCGCTCCGGTCGAGATCGCCCCCGGGGTGGAGGCCACCCTGGTGACCGAGTACTCGGCCGCCCTGCAGCTGCTGCAGGACCCGTCCTCCTACCGCCGGGACTCCCGGCGCTGGCGGGACCTCAACGAGGGCCGGGTCCCGATGGACAGCCCGGTCCTGCCGCTGCTGATCTACCGTCCGAACACCCTGTTCACCGACGGCGCCGAGCACCTGCGGCTGCGCCAGACCATCACCGACTGCCTGGCCCGGGTCGACCAGCGCCGGCTGGCCCGCAGCACCCGGCAGGCCTCCGACTTCCTGATCGCCCAGTTCGGCTACCGGGGCTCGGCCGACCTGCTGACCTCCTACGCCAAGCAGCTGCCGCTGTTCGTCTTCAACGAGCTCTTCGGCTGCCCCGCCGACATCGGCGACCGGGTGATGTTCGGCATCGCCGGCATGTTCGACGGCATCAACGCCGAGAAGGCCGCCCAGGTGATGTTCGGCGCGATCGGCGAGCTGATCGCGCTCAAGCGCAGCCGCCCGGGCGAGGACGTCACCTCCTGGCTGCTGCAGCACCACGCCAACCTCACCGACGAGGAGATGACGTACCAGCTGGCCGTGCTGCTGGGCGCCGGCGCCGAGCCGCTGGGCAACCTGATCGGCAACACCCTGCACCGGCTGCTCACCCACGACACCTACGCGCACCAGGGCGGCCTGATCGACGAGGCGATCGACGACACCCTGTGGGAGAACCCGCCGATCACCAACCTCGGCCCGCACTACCCCGCGACCGACGGGGAGCTCGCCGGCCAGAAGGTCCACGCCGGCGACCTCCTGATGGTCAGTTACGCGGCCGCCAACAGCAGCCCGATCCTGGCCGCCGAGCGGCGCGCCAGCAGCCGTGCCCACCTGGCCTGGAGCGCCGGACCGCACGCCTGCCCGGCCAAGGACCCGGCCCGGCAGATCGCCATGACCGCGCTGGAGAACCTGTTCAACCAGCTGCCGGACATCGAACTGGCCGTCCCCGAGGAGACGTTGAGCTGGCGACCCGGCCCGTTCAACCGCGCCCTGGTCTCGCTGCCCACCCGGTTCACCCCGGACGAGACGGTGCGGCGCCCGCAGGCCGCCGAGACCGCCGCCAAGCCGGCCCAGGCCGCCCAGAAGCCCGAGAAGATAGGGCGGTGGAGCCAGTTCCTCAACTGGCTCGCCAAGTGACTTAAGCAACATTTATGTGTTCATGATTACGGCTTGGACCCTCAAAAACCCGGGTAATCAGCGCAAATGCCGACGCCATATGCCATGGCGCCGATGATCCCGGAGAACAGGAGGGTGTCATGGACCACATATCCAAGGACGCCGCCGAGACTCGCAGCCCACTCATTCCCGGGCCGACCGTCCCCGGTCGGCGTCCAGACGACACCGACGTCCCCCGGCCCCTCGGCCGGGGGACGTCGGTGTTGCCACCCAGACCCGCCGGACGCACCGTCGGCGGCCACACGGCACGTCAACTGCTCGCCCTGTCCGAGCTGGTGGGTCTGGACGGGGGCGACTCGGCGAGTTACGCCCGCGCCCTGACCGACGCGCTCGGGCCGGTGGTGCACCGACCGCTCGACCTGCCGCCCGCCGTGCCGACCTTCCTCTCCGACGACCACAGCCCGGTCGAGTTCTCGCTCTCCATGTCCCCCGGCGCCGCCCCCGCGCTGCGGGTCCTGCTCGAACCGGCCAGCGGCTTCGGCACCCTCGCCGAGAGCGGCCGGCTCGGCCTGCGCGCCCTGCACGCGCTCGCCCGGCGCTGGGACGTCGCCACCGACCAACTCGACCTGGTCCGCGACCTCTTCCTCCCCGACGACCCGCACGGCAGCTTCGCCCTCTGGATCGCCCTGGAACTCACCCCCGGCGGCGCCCCCCGGATGAAGGTCTACCTCAACGCCGCCGCCGCCGGCCCCGACCGGGCCGAGGCCACCGTCCGCGAGGCACTGCGCCGGCTCGGCCACCACCGGGCGTACGACAGCCTCCCGCCCGCCGACCGGCTGGTCTTCCTCGCCCTCGACCTCGGCGCCTGGGACACCCCCCGGCTGAAGGTCTACACCGCCCACCACGGGCTGCGGGCCTCCACCGTCGGCACCCTCAACCGGATGGCCGACGGCCCCCCGCCCGCCGAGACCGAGGCCTTCCTGCACACCGCCGCCGGACTGCCCGCCGGCCAGGACGGCGTCTTCGACCGCCGCCCCGTCCTCAGCTGCCACTCCTTCACCGACCCGGCGGCCGAACGCCCCAGCGGCTTCACCCTGCACGTCCCGGTCCGCGACTACGCCCGCGACGACCGCGAAGTGCTCGGCCGCGCCGAGACCCTGCTGACCCGGTACGGGATCGCCCCCGATGTCCTCGGCGACGCCCTCGGCGCCCTCACCCCGCGCCGGCCCGAGGACGGCGTCGGCCTGATCGCCTACCTGGCCCTGGTCCACCAGGAGGAACGCCTCCCCCGGCTGACCGCCTACCTCTCCTCGGAGGCCTACCGCGTCCGCGTGCCCAACCAACGACCGACCGGACCGCGCCCCGTCCGCTGAACGGCGCCACCCGATCCGTACGTTCCGTGCGCCCGGTACGCCCTGCACGTTCCGTACGCCCCACGTGCCGCATCCCCGGTCGGCCGCAGCTGCCGGCGGACACCCGTGAACCCCTGACTCACGAGCGTCCCCGGAACCCTCCGCTGCGGCCCCCCGGTTCCGCGTCCCCCTGCTCGCCCGCTGTCGCCGTCGCTGCCCGCCGTCGCGCTGCCCGCTGCCCGCTGCCCGCTAGAGCTCCGCCAGTCGGCGCTGGTAGGGCGTCACGTCCACGTGCACCGAGGCGCCCGCCGACAGGCCGTAGCGGCGCTCGATCCCGGCCAGGAACTCGTCGACCTCCTTGTGCATCACGTCGACGGCCGGCAGCACCGACTCGCCCTTGGCCAGCCGCACCACCCAGCGCGCCTGCGCCTCCACCAGCCGGGTGATCGACCCCACCGGACGGATCAGGCCCAGGAAGAACAGGCCCGGCCGGTCCGGGTCCACCATCCGCTGGTACAGCCGCACCGGCCCCCGCCCGCCCGCCGGGTGGTCCTCCGCCAGGAACGGCATCCGCCAGCCGAACCCGGTGCAGAACACGATGGCGTCCGCCTCCTCCGCGCTCCCGTCGGTGAACCGGACGGTCGACCCGGACAGCGACTCGATGCCCGGCCGCGGCCGGACCGCCCCCTGCCGGATCCGCGGCAGGATCTCGTCCGAGACCGTCACCGGCGACTGGAAGATCCGGTACGGCGGCTCCGGCAGGCCGTAGTCGGTCAGCGGGCCGCGCGCCACCCGCAGCGCCTCCTCGATGAACTCCTGCTGCTCCGCCAGCGACTTCTCGGTGAACCACGGCGCCACCGCGATCGCGTCCACCGAGACGCCGAACAGCTGCTTGGGCACCACGTGCTGGCCGTTGCGCACCGAGAGCACCGTGCGCTCCGCGTGCCGCGACACGTCCGACGCGATGTCCACCGCCGACGCCCCCAGACCCACCACGACCACCCGGCGCCCGGCGAACTCCGCGCCGTCCACGTAGTCCATCGAGTGCAGCACCCGGCCCGTGAACGACTCCGCGCCCGCCGGCAGCGGATCCGGCAACAGCGCCACGTCGTGGTGCCCCGCCGCCACCACCACCTGGTCGAAGGTCCGGACCGACTCCACCCCGTCCGCGTCCCGGCTCACCACCGTCCATATGCCGTCGCCGCCCTGACGCACCGACACCACCTCGGTGCGGAACTCGATGTGCGGCAGCAGGCCGGCCCACTCCGCGAACTCCCCGAGGTACACAGCCATGTCACGGTGGCTCGGGTACATCCCGTGCTCCTCGTCCATCGGGAACGCCTCGAAGCAGGTCAGCTCCCGCGCACTGTTCAGGTGCAGCGCCCGGTACGCCGGCCCCGGCTCCCCCGCCGCCGACCGACGCCAAATCCCGCCCACCCCGGGGGACTTCTCCAGACAGACGAAGTCCAGCCCGCCCTCGCGCAGCGCGTACGCCGCCGCCAGGCCCGACAGGCCCGCACCGATCACACAGACAGCCACCGCTTACCTCCACGTCTCGTCCGGATCCAACCGGCCTTTTCTCCAACGATCTTGACTCCCCCACACAAGCCCTCCTCACACCGGCCCCCGCGAGCGCACACCGATCACCTGCACATCCGACTGTCCGCTCTTGTGGCCAACAGGTCTCCGTACTGCCCGATTCACCGACTGTCCTTTTGCCAGCTGATCCGCTCGTCCGCCTGTCCGCCTGGCCGTCTGTACGGTTGTCTGGTTGGCCGTTTGGCCGTTTGGCCGTTTGGCTGCTCATGCGGCTGTATGGCCATGTGTTCATGCGGTCGCGTGTTCATGTGTTCGTGTGGCTGTTCGTTCATCGGGTTGTCTGGCGATCGGGGAGGCGGCATGGCGGAGCACGGGACGGTCGAACCGCCCGCCTTCGGACCGCTGCTGCGCGCGCTGCGCACCCGCGCCGGGAGCAGCCAGCAGGCCGTCGCCGCCCGCGCCGGGCTCAGCGCCCGGGCGCTGCGCGACCTCGAACACGGGCGGGTCCGGCGGCCCCGCGAGCGCACCGTCCAGCGGCTCGCCGACGCCCTCGGCCTGGACGCCGACGAAGCCGGCGCGCTGCGCGCCGCCGCCACCCGCGCCGAAGCCGACGGGCCGCCCGAGAGCGGGACCACCACCCTGCTGGTGCTCGGTCCGCTCGCCCTGCGCCGCGGCCGCGACACCGTCCCGGTCGGCAGCCCCACCCTGCGCCGCCTGCTCGGCCTGCTCGCCCTCGCCCACCCCGCCGCCGCCACCCGGCAGGAGATCACCGACACCCTGTGGCCGTCCGGGCCGCCCGACTCGCAGCAGAGCCTGATCCACACCTACGTCAGCCAACTGCGCCGCCTCCTCGACCCCGACGGCCCGGCCCCCGCCGTCGTCCGCACCCCCACCGGCTACCGGCTCGACCTGCCCCGCCACCGGATCGACCTCGGCCGCTTCGACGAACTGCTCACCCGGACCACCTCCCTGCGGCACGCCCCCGACCCGGACACCGCGCACCAGGACCTCACCCGCGCCCTGCGCTGGTGGCGCGGACCCGTCCTCGCCGACGCCGACGCCGTCCTGCGCCGCCACCCCGCCGCGGTCGCCGCCAACGAGCGGCGGATCCGCGCCGCCCTGCTGCACGCCGACACCGCGCTGCTGCTGCGCCGCCCCGAGCACGCCGTCCCGCTGCTGCGCGAACTCGCCCACGCCGAGCCCCTGCACGAGGGTCTGCACGCCCGGCTGGTCCTCGTCCTCGCCGCGAGCGGCCGCCAGGACGCCGCCCTCGACACCTACACCCGCCTGCGCGTCCGCCTCGACGAGGAACTCGGCGTCACCCCGGGCCCCGAGCTCCAGGACGCCCACCTCCGCGTCCTGCGCGGCCACCCGCCCACCACCACCGCACCGCCCCCGCCGCCCGCACCCTCACCCGTCCCCGCCCAACTCCCGCCCTCCCCTAGGCAGTTCGTCGGGCGCCTGCGCCAACTGCGCGCACTGGACGCCCTGCTCCCGGCCGACCCCGCCGGAGGGTCCCCGCTGGTCGCGGTGGTCGGACCGCCCGGTGTCGGCAAGAGCGCCCTCGTCGCGCACTGGGCGCACGGGCAGCGCGACCGCTTCACCGACGGGCAGCTGCACGCCGACCTGCGCGGCCACTCCGACCGGCCCCCGGCCCGCCCCGACACCGTCCTGGCCCGCTTCCTGCGCGCCCTCGGCGCCCCGCCCGACCGGCTGCCCGCCGACCTCGACGAGGCCGCCGCGCTCTACCGCACCCTGCTCGCCGGCCGCCGCCTGCTGATCGTCCTCGACGACGCCCGCGACGCCGCCCAGGTCCGCCCGCTGCTCCCCGGCGCGCCCGGCTGCGCCGTCCTGGTCACCGGCCGCGGCCGACTCACCGGTCTGCTGGCCAGCGACGGCGCCCGTCGTCTCACCCTCGACCCGCTCGACCCGGCGGAGGGCACCCTGCTGCTCGGCGCCGTCCTCGGCACCCGCCGGATCGCCGCCGAACCCGCCGCCGCCCGCCGCCTCGTCCACGCCTGCGGCGGCCTCCCGCTCGCCCTCCGGATCGCCGCCGCCGACCTGACGACCCGCGACACCACCCTCGCCGACTACGCCCCCGCCCGGCCCGACGCCGCCCTGCTCGCCCGCCTCGACCTCCCCGACGACCCGCAGGCCGGCCTCCGCGCCGCCTTCGACCGCTCCTACCGCGCCCTCCCCGCCCCCGCCCGCCACCTGTTCCGCCTCCTCGGCCGCGCCCCCGCCACCGGCCTCACCGCCGAAACCGCCGCCGCCCTCACCGCCACCACCCCCGCCGAGACCACCACCCTGCTCGCCCGCCTCACCGACGCCCACCTTCTCCGGGAGCAGCCCCCCGGCCACTACCGGCTGCCCGGCCTGCTCCACCCGTACGCCGCGGGGCTGCCGGCCGGGGAGAGCGCGGCCGTGACGGTTGAGGACGGTCGGCCGATTGGCGTCAATCAGTTGCCTGACGCCAAGCAGGCGAGCGACCTCGCTCGCGAACCCGATCACAGTCAACTGATTGACCTCGTTCGAACGACCGATCGCGAGGAGCTCCCCCTCCTCACCCCCGTCGCCGTCGCCACCGCCGCCGTCCGGGTCTGCGGCAGCGAACCGCCCGCCCCCGCCCGGCAGCCCGGCCCGCACCCCGACGACGTCACCGTCCTGGGCCTGATCTGCTGGAAGCTCGGCCGACTGCCCGAGGCCGCCGTCCACTTCACGCACGCCGCCCGGCTGCTCGGCGACGGCGGTTCCGGCAGCCGTCCCGGCGGCGGCCCCGACAGCCGTCCCGGCGGCGACTCCGGCGGCCCCGGTGGCCCCGGCGGCGGTCCCGACGAGGCGGTCGACCGGGAGGCGATCGCCCGGACCAACCTGGCCGTCGTCCAGC
Organism: Kitasatospora sp. NPDC015121; assembly: GCF_055562955.1. Lineage (NCBI taxonomy): Bacteria > Bacillati > Actinomycetota > Actinomycetes > Kitasatosporales > Streptomycetaceae > Kitasatospora > Kitasatospora sp. NPDC015121. Next base: position 256,084 of record NZ_JBVHEH010000005.1, on the reverse strand, counting down.
GGGCGCTGGGGCGGCCCGGGGAGGCGATCCGGCTGCTCGGCGAGACGCTGCCGGTGCACCGCCGGCACCGCAACCGGTTCAGCGAGGCGGTCGCCCTGACCTGCCTCTCCGCCGCCCACACCGACCTCGGCGACCACGCCACCGGGCAGCTGCTCGCCCACACCGCGCTCACCGCCGCCCGTGCCGTGCGCCACCGGGCCCTCCAGGCGAACGCCCAACTCGCCCTCGCGGCCGCCCTCTTCCACGCCCGGCGGACCGCCGAGGCGGCTGCGGCGCACCGCGAGGCGCTGGCCCTGGCCGAGGCGTCCGGCGACCGGCACCCGCAGGCCGCCGCCCTGGCCGGGCTGGCCGCCGCGCTGCTCGACACCGACCCGCGGGCCGCGCTGCGCGCCGCCGAACGGGCGCTGGCGCTCGCCCGCGAGGCCGAGTTCCGGGTGTTGGAGGGCGAGGCGCTCACCGTCCTCACCCGGATCCGGACCCGGCTCGGCGAGCCGCACACCGCACTGTCTCTCGGCCGCGACGCCCTCGCCCGGCAGCGCGAGACCGGCCACCGCCCCGGCGAGGCCCGGGCCCACCTCGCCCTGGCCCTGGCCGCCGCCGCCCTCGGCTCCGACGCCGAGGCCGTCCGGCACCGCCGGGAGGCCCTGCTGATCACCCGGGCCGCGGGCGGCAGCACCGCGTACTGACCCGGAAGTTCCGTCGGACTTCCCCTTCGCCCCGAAACCGCAGCTCAGCGCTGCCCCGAGGCCCGTCCCCGGCTCTGGTTCCGCTCCAGCCTGCCGTACAGCCCGGCTCCCTACGGTGGTCGCACCTCCCCGCACCGGACCCCGAGGTGACACCTTGAGCCGCTACGACCGACTCGCGTACACGCCCGCCGTCCGCCGCCTCCAGCAGGAGATGGGCAGCGCCACCGCGGCCGACCGCCGCCTGCGCGCGCCCGGCGGCGACCGGCCCGAACCGCTCACCGACACCGAGGCCGCCTTCGTCCGCGGCCTGGACGGCTTCCTGTTCGCGACGGTCAACGAGGGCGGCTGGCCGTACATCCAGTTCCGCGGCGGCCCGCCCGGCTTCGTGCACGTCCTGGACCCGCACACCCTCGGCTACCTCGACGTCCGCGGCAACCGGCAGTACCTGACCACCGGCAACCTGCGCGGCGGTGACGGCCGGGTCGCCCTGTTCTTCCTCGACCACGCCCGGCAGGCCCGCCTCAAGGTCTTCGGCCGCGCCACCGCCGTCCCCGCCGATCAGGACCCCGCCCTCGCCGAACGCCTCAGCACCCCGCGCACCGAGGGCCGGGTCGAGCAGCTGGTCACCGTCCGCGTCGAGGCGCACGCCTGGAACTGCCCTAACCACATCACCCCGCGCTTCACCGAGCGCGAACTCACCGACGCCCTGACCCCGGTCCGCGACCGCCTCGCCCGGCTGGAACGGGAGAACGCCCTGCTGCGCGCCGAACTCGCCGCCCGCACCGACCCCTCGAAGGACTGACCCCGCCGTGTCCGCCCACCTGACCGACCGGTCCGCGCCCGCGGCCGCCTCCTCCCGCTCCCCCGAACCCGCCATCTGGTCCCGCAACTTCCGCCGCTACTTCACCGCCCGCAGCGCCGGCCTGCTGAGTTGGGCGATGCTGCCGGTCGCCGTCTCGGCCGGGCTGCTCTCCGCCGGGCACGGCCTGGACACCGCGGGCTACGCGATGGCCTTCCTGGTCGCCCCGTTCGCCGGCCTGGTGCTGTTCGGCGGCGTCCTCGCCGACCGGTTCACCGCCCGCCGGATGATGATCGTCGCCGACCTGGCCAACCTCACCGCGCACGTCCTGCTCGCCGCCCTGTTCTGGCACGGCGTCGACCACCTCTGGCAGCTGTACGCCCTGCTCGCGGTGGCCGGTACCGCCAACGCCCTGTTCCAGCCGGGCGCCTCCTCGACCGTCCCGCTGATCGCCCGCGACGTCCAGGGCGCCAACGGCGTGCTGCGCACCTCCGAGGCGATCACCGGCCTCGGCGGCCCGGCGCTGGCCGGCGTCCTGGTCGGCTTCGGCTCCACCGGCTGGGTGATGGCCCTCTCCGCGCTCGCCTACGCCACCAGCGCCGCCTGCCTGTTCGCGCTCCGCCTCGGCCCCGTCCCCGCCCCGCCCGCCGGACACTCGCTCTGGCACAACCTGGCCGTCGGCTGGCACGAGTTCCGCTCCCGCAGCTGGTTGTGGAGCGTCATCCTGATCTGGATGGTGTACGCCGTCCTCGCCTGGGGCCCGCAACTCTCCCTCGCCGCGGGCATCATCGTCCCGACCCACGGCCCCACCGCGTTCGGCCTAGTCAACTGCGCCCTGGGCGCGGGCACCGTGGCCGGCGGCCTGCTCGCCATCCGCTACAAGCCCCGCCGTCCGCTCGCCGCCGGCGCGGTCGCCATGTTCGCGTACCCCCTCTACCCCCTCGCCATCCTGCTGCACGCCCCGGTCTGGCTGCTCGCCGCCGCCCAGGTGCTGGTCGGCACCGGCATCGGCGTCTGGGGTGTCATGTGGTCCACCGCCGTCCAGACCCAGGTCCCCGGCGAGGTCCTCAACCGCGTCCACGCCTACGAGGTGGCCGGCTCCGTCGGCCTCTACCCCCTCGGCTCCGCCCTCGCCGGCCCCGCCACCCAGGCCTTCGGCACCACCCAGGTCCTCGCCGCCGGCACCCTGGTGGCCCTCCTCACCCCCCTCGCCCTCCTCCTCACCCGCCCCGTCCGCACCCTCCCCCGCGTCCCCGACCGCCCGTCCGCGGGGTGAGCAGCCCCGGGCGGTCGGTCGGCGCCGCCGGGGACGGGGTGCCGGTGCGAGGCCGGTGGAGATCATCCGGCCGAGGACGTCGCCGCCCGTCCGCTCGGCGGACACACCGCACTGTCGTGCGGCCGGGCGCCCCCGACCGGGCGCCGAGGAGCAACTCGGCCCCGCCCGTTGGACGTCGGCGAGCCACCACTCTCCGGCCGTGCGGGGAGCGTGAGGTTCCCGCACCGAGTCCGGGCCCTGGGGCAGCCGGGGAGCCCGTGAGGGCAACGAAGAAGCCCCAGGTCGCTGACCTGGGGCTTTCTGCTGGAGCGGGTGACGAGAATCGAACTCGCGCTCTAAGCTTGGGAAGCTCATGTTCTACCATTAAACTACACCCGCAGCTGACGAACTGTCAGTGACGGCCCGATCAAGGACCACTGTACCCCATGGCCCGGGGTGGTGGTCGCAGGGTTTCCGGTGGCGGCGTGCCTGGGGGCGGGGTGTCCGGTAGATCCCCTAATGTGACGCTGTCGGCGGAAGTTCGGGAAGGGGACCGATGGATCAGCGCACCGTGGTTCGTTGTGCCGAGGGGCACGTGTTCAGTACGGCGGCGTTTCCGATGCAGCAGTTGCAGGCCGGGCGGTTGGGGCCGGGGCGGTTGTTGCGGTGTCCGCGGTGCGGGCGGTTGCGGAGTTCGGTGCCGGCGGACGTGTCGGAGCTGACGGCGGACGAACTGGCGCGCGGGTTGCGGTCGGTGGCGGTGGAGTCGCTGTCGTAGCCGGTGCCGGGCGTGGTCCACGGGGCGGGCGGCTTTTGGGCGTCCGCCCCGTGGCACGTACTCTCGGGGGCGTGCTGCTCTCCGACAACGACATCCGTGCCGAGATCGACAAGGGGCGGGTCGTGATCGACCCGTTCGAGCCGTCGATGGTCCAGCCGTCGAGTATCGACGTCCGACTGGACCGGTTCTTCCGGGTCTTCGAGAACCACCGCTACCCGCACATCGACCCCTCCGAGGAGCAGCCCGACCTGACCCGGCTGGTGGAGCCGGAGGGGGACGAGGCGTTCATCCTGCATCCGGGCGAGTTCGTGCTGGCGTCCACCTACGAGGTGATCACGCTGCCGGACGACGTGGCCTCGCGGCTGGAGGGCAAGTCGAGCCTGGGCCGGCTCGGGTTGCTGACGCACTCGACGGCCGGGTTCATCGACCCGGGGTTCAGCGGGCACGTGACGCTGGAGCTGTCGAACGTGGCGACGCTGCCGATCAAGCTGTACCCGGGGATGAAGATCGGGCAGCTGTGCCTGTTCCGGCTGTCCTCGCCGTCCGAGCACCCGTACGGCTCGGAGCGCTACGGTTCGCGCTACCAGGGCCAGCGCGGCCCGACGGCGTCCCGCTCGTTCCTGAACTTCCACCGCACCCAGGTCTGACACCGGCCGCGGGTGCGGACGAGGGCCGGTCCCGGCGTACGGGGCCGGCCCTCGGCGCGTGCGGAGGCGCGTACGGAGGAGCGTGCGCAGGGGCGTGCGGAGACGCCCGCGGCGGTGGGGGTCAGGCGCGGACGGGGGTGGTGACGGCGACGAGCTCGGTGCCGTCCGCGGTGAGGGTGAGGGCGGTGGTCAGGCCGGTGAGCTCGCCGAGGTGGTGCAGGTGGGTGCCGCCGCAGGCGATCGCGGCGGGGCCCTCGGGGAGGTCGGCGTGCCAGCGGCGGCGGGCGGTGAGCTCGGGGCCGGGGGTGTCGATGCCGACGGGGCACCCGGCGGCGACCCAGGCGGCGAGGCGGGCGTTGACGTCCGCGGTGAGGGCCGGGAGCGCGTCGGCCAGGGCGGGGAGGGTGTCGGTGGCCTCGACGGTGAAGCCCTTCTTCTTCAGCGACTTGCCGATCCGGTAGGTGTCGGTGCTGGCGGCGGTGTCCATCACCGAGCTGTCCATGGCGAGGCTGTCGAAGTCGGGGTGGCCGAGGGCGTCGGCGCGGCCCGGGTCCTTGCGCCAGCGGGGCGCGAGCGCGGCGTTCAGGGCGAGCGCGAGCAGGTGGCAGCCGGTGTGCGCGGCGGAGAGCCGGGCCCGGCGGTCGGCGTCGACGGCGAGTTCGGCGGTGCGTCCGACGGCCTCGGGCCCGAGCGCGCCGGCCGGCAGGACGTGCAGCACCAGCCAGGCCCAGTCCTCGTCGCCGCGCCGGACCGGGATGTCGGCGCCGGCCGCGAACTCGCCGTCGGGCCCGTGCGCGCCGGTCAGGCAGTCGACGACGGGGTGCGCGGTGCCGTCGACGGTGAGGGTGCCGTGGTCGGCGGGCTGGTCGGGCCAGGTGTGGTCGACGGGGTGGAACGGGGTCGCCGAGGTGACCACCGCGGTGCGGCCGTCGGGCAGCGTGCGCACCGCGAGGACCGGCGACCGACCGGTCACCGCCCCGGCCGGAAAGCTGACGTGGGTGGTGGGCAGGCTCATGCGCGGGCTCCGGACGACGAGGGTGTGAGGGTGGGCCGAACACCCCACCCTACAAACCCGTCCCGGCCCACCGGTTCCGCCCTGGACGCCTGCGGCGGACGCCCGCGGCGGTCAGCCCAGGACGGGCAGCTTGATCAGCACCAGCAGCGCCAGCAGCTGCACCGCCGCCGCGCCGGCCGCCTTGCCCCAGGGCAGGTCGTGGATCCGGCGCACCATGGTGGTCAGCAGCACCGCGCAGCCCACCCAGGTCGCCCAGCCGACCACCTGCACGACGGGGTTGGCGACCGGCAGGAAGAGTGCGAGCAGCAGCCTCGGCGCGTCGGTGGTCCAGCTGATCAGCGCGGCCAGGCCGACGGTGGACTGCCAGGGGCCGTCGCCGCCGGACTGCCGGGCCAGCGCGTAGGTGACCGCGGAGAGCACCGCGCCGGCCAGCGTGAAGCCGACCGCGGCGCCGCCGATCGCCCAGAGCGCGACCGCGAAGGTGGAGTTCACCACCTGGTCGTAGGTGGAGTCGAGGGCGAACACCGCCAGCACGCCGTACAGCAGCGACACGCACAGCGCGGGCAGCCAGACCTGGTGGTCGCGCATCCGGTCGAAGGTGGCGCCGGGGCTGCGGTACATCCCCACCAGCAGCTGCCGCCAGGGCAGCCGGGGCCCGCCGGCGTGCGGCGCGGCCTGGCCGCCGGCCCGGTAGACGGCCACTTTGTCGGCGGGGGCCCCGGGCGGGTAGCCGTCCGGGTGGTAGCCCTGCTCGTACCCGCCGCCCGGGTACCCGTCGTCCGGGTACCCGCCCTCGTACCCGGCGCCGCCCTCGTAGCCGCCGCCCTCGTAGCCGTACGGGGCGTGCCCGTACTGCTCGCCGGCCGCGAAGGCCCTGGTGTGGCCGGGCTGGTCGCCGGGGCCGGGCGGTGCGGGGTGCGGGGCGGTGAAGTACTCGGGGGCGCCGGTGGGCGGCCCGGGGTAGGGGTCGCCCGGGTACGGGTCGCCCTGGGGCGCGGACCAGTGCTGCCGGGGGTCGGCGCCGGGTCCGTCGTCGTGTCGATTGCCAGCCACGACTCGACGGTACCCGGACGGCTGACCCTCCGTCGGGTGATCATGGCCGCCGGGGCCGGATTGCAGCCGTCCTGTGACGGTGCGCCCGGGCCCGGCGGGCGGCGCGGGTCAGCCGGTGACGGGGGCGCCGGGGGCGTGCACGGCGGCGGCGTTGCTGAGGCCGGCCTCGCAGCCGCCGGGGCCGGCGGAGAGCCGGACGGCGCCGACCGGGAGGCGAGTGCCGCAGGCGATCCGCAGGCCGGCCGGGAGCTCGTTCTCGGCCTCCAGGACGGCGCCGTCGCCGATCACCACGCCGTCCAGCGAGCAGTGCTCGCCGATCTCGGCGTAGGCGCCGACGATGGAGTCCTTGACGTAGGCGCCGGAGGCGATCCGGGCGCCCGGCAGCACCACGCTGCCCTCGACGATGGCGCCGGCGGCGATCGTCGCGCCCTCGGAGACCACGGTGCCGGAGCCGAGCACGGCGGCCGGGTCGACGTCCGAGCCGGGCAGCAGCAGCGCCTCGCCGGTGGGGCCGGGCACGGCCGGGGAGTCGACCTTGCCGAGCACCAGGTCGGCCGAGCCGCGGACGAAGGCGCCGGGGGTGCCCAGGTCCAGCCAGTACGAGGTGTCGACGACGCCGCGCAGCAGCGCGCCGGTGGTGAGCAGCTCGGGGAAGGTCTCGCGCTCGACGGAGACCTCGCGGCCGGTCGGGATCCGGTCGATCACCGAGCGGGTGAAGACGTAGCAGCCGGCGTTGATCTGGTCGGTGACGATCTGCTCGGGCGTCTCGGGTTTCTCCAGGAAGGCGAGCACCCGGCCGTCCGGGTCGGTCGGGACGAGGCCGAAGGCGCGCGGATCGGCCACCCGGGTGAGGTGCAGGGTGACGTCGGCGCCGGAGGCGCGGTGTCCGTCGCGCAGGGCGGCGATGTCCAGGCCGGAGAGGATGTCGCCGTTGAAGACCAGCACCGGCTCGTCCGGGCCGCAGGTGAGGCCGGTGGCGGCGTTGCGGATGGCGCCGCCGGTGCCCAGCGGCTCCTCCTCGGTGAGGTAGACCAGTTCGATGCCGTAGGGGCTGCCGTCCTGGAAGTGGTCGACGAAGACGTCGGCCAGGTAGGAGGTGGCGAGCACCACCCGGGTGACGCCGGCGGCGGCGGCCCGGGCGAGCTGGTGGGCGATGAAGGGGACGCCCGCCACGGGGAGCATGGGTTTCGGCGTGTGGGTGGTCAGCGGACGGAGGCGGGTGCCCTTGCCGCCGACCAGCATGATCGCCTGGGTCATGTAGCTGTCTCCCGTGGTCGAATTCCGGCGGCCCGGCACGACGTGGGTCCGGTGCGCTCGCTCGGTGTACTGGCCGGGGCGGCGTGCCATGGCCTCCGACGGGACCGGTCCTTGCCTCGGTCCCGCCGCATACTCTATTTGCTCGAACAGCGTCTGAGTGCCGCTGCCCCGGTCGATCGGGTGTACGGATCAGCACGTCGGGCTACTGGTCGGCCCCCGTCCGGCCCCCTCCGGCCCCGTCCGGCCTACGGCAGCAGCCAGGAGCGGGCGGCGGGCGTGCCCGCCGAGGTGCCGCCGGAGCCGTGCAGGCGGCCCACGGCGGCGGCCGGCAGCGCCTGGTTCCAGACCTGGACGTCGGCGATCGCGCCGTCCCAGAAGTCGGTCCACTGGGACTTGTAGCGGACCCGGCCGATCTGCAGGCCCCCGGTGGTCTGCCAGATGCCGGTGACCGGGGTGGACTGCTGGAGCGTCCCGTCCACGTACAGCAGGATCCGCTTCGCGGACGCGTCGTAGACGCCGGTGAGCAGCGTCCACCGGCCGGTGGTGGCGGGGGCGGTGCTGAACGCCTGGTAGGTGGTGCCGTCCTGGTCGCCGGCGGCGGTCTGCACCTTGAAGACCCACTGGTTGTGGGTGCCCCAGTAGTCGCGGCCCAGGTAGAAGGAGTAGTAGCTGTCGCCGCCCTGGGTGACGACGGCCCGGCCGCCGGTCGGCGCGTTGTTGCGGACCACCGCGGACACCGTGAAGGAGTGGCCGGTGTCGACCACGGGGGCCTGGCTGTCGGCCCAGCCGATGCTGTTGCCGAACAGCTGCACGGTGGGCCCGCTGTGGCCGTCGGTCGGGCCGATCGCCGTCCCGCCGCCGAGCACCATCCCGTTCAGCGCGGCGGGCGCCCCGGCCGCCGCGCCGCCGCTCGCCTTGCCGCTCGCCTTCCCGGTCGGCTTCCCGCCGGACGCGGAGGCCGACGCGGAGGTCGAGGCGGAGGCGGACGGGGACGCGGAGCCGGACGGGGTGTCGGACGGTGCCGGGGTCAGGTCGGCGCCGTCGGCGGGCGCGGCGCCGCCGTCGGGCCGGACGGTGACGGCGGCCGGTCCGGGCCCGGCCTCGGGGGCGGTGGACGGGCGGGTGAGCAGCAGGGCGCCGGCCACCAGGCCGCCGACCACGGCGACCGCGACGGCGCCGCCGCCGATCCGGACCAGCCGCTTGCGGCGCTGCTCCCGCTCCCGGGCCTCGGCGAGGGCGGCCCAGTCGGGCGTCGCGCTGCTCACCGGCGGTAGGTGGGCGGGCCCGCCGGGCCCCGGTACTCCCCCGTCAGGACTCATGCGGCCGATGCTAGGACATCGCCTGCGGCCGGTACACGGGCGGGCGGGGGCCGGGACAGGGCTGTGACGTGCGGCCTCGGCGGGGCGGACGCGCGGCCCCGGCGGGCGGGCGCGGGACGGCCTCGGCGGGCGGACGCGCCGGACCCCGGCGGCCCGTGGGGGCGGCCGGGGTCCGGGTGGTGCGGGCGGCGCGGGGTCAGGCGTCGACCGGCTCCGCCTCGGCGGCGGGGGCGGCCTTGACCGACTCCAGCAGCAGCTGGGCCACGTCGACGACCTTCAGGTGCTCCTTGGCCGCGCCCTCGTTCTTCTTGCCGTTGACCGAGTCGGAGAGCATGACCAGGCAGAACGGGCAGGCGGTGGAGACGATGTCCGGGTTGAGGGAGAGCGCCTCGTCGACCCGCTCGGTGTTGATCCGCTTGCCGATCCGCTCCTCCATCCACATCCGGGCGCCGCCGGCGCCGCAGCAGAAGCCGCGCTCCTTGTGGCGGTGCATCTCCTCGTTGCGCAGGCCGGGCACCTTGCCGATGATCTCGCGCGGCGGGGTGTAGACCTTGTTGTGCCGGCCGAGGTAGCACGGGTCGTGGTAGGTGATCAGGCCCTCCACCGGGTTCACCGGCAGCAGCTTGCCCTCGTCGATCAGGTGCTGGAGCAGCTGGGTGTGGTGGATGACCTCGAAGTGGCCGCCGAGCTGCGGGTACTCGTTGGCGATGGTGTTGAAGCAGTGCGGGCAGGTGGCGACGATCCGCTTGGTGGGGGCGTCCTCCAGGGCGGCGTTCAGGGTCTCGACGTTCTGCGCGCCGAGCATCTGGAACAGGAACTCGTTGCCCAGGCGGCGCGGGGAGTCACCGGTGCAGGTCTCCTCCTTGCCGAGGATCGCGAACTTGACGCCCGCGGTGTGCAGGAGTTCGGCGAAGGCCTTGGTGGTCTTCTTGGCCCGGTCCTCCAGCGCGCCGGCGCAGCCGACCCAGTAGAGGTACTCGACCTCGGCGGGGTCGATGTCCTCGCCGATCACCGGCACCTCGATGCCGGTCTCCTTCTTGAGCTCCTTGACCCAGTCGAGCCGGGCCTTGGTGGCCAGGCCCCACGGGTTGCCCTTGTTCTCCAGGTTCTTCAGCATCGTCCCGGCCTCGGTCGGGAAGCTGCTCTCGATCATCACCTGGTAGCGGCGCATGTCGACGATGTGGTCGATGTGCTCGATGTCGACCGGGCACTGCTCGACGCAGGCGCCGCAGGTGGTGCAGGACCACAGGACGTCCGGGTCGATGACGCCGTTCTCCTCGGCGGTGCCGATCAGCGGGCGCTCGGCCTCGGCGAGGGCGGCGGCGGGGACGCCGGCCAGCTGCTCGGCGGTGGCCTTCTCCTCGCCCTCCATGGACTTGCCGCCGCCGGCCAGCAGGTAGGGGGCCTTGGCGAAGGCGTGCTCGCGCAGGCTCATGATCAGCAGCTTGGGCGACAGCGGCTTGCCGGTGTTCCAGGCGGGGCACTGCGACTGGCAGCGGCCGCACTCGGTGCAGGTGGAGAAGTCGAGGATGCCCTTCCAGGAGAAGTGCTCGACCTGGGAGACGCCGAAGACGGCGTCGTCCGCCGGGTCCTCGAAGTCGATCGGGGCGCCGCCGCTGGTCATCGGGCGCAGCGCGCCGAGCGCGGTGGCGCCGTCGTCCTCGCGCTTGAAGTAGATGTTGAAGAACGCCAGGAAGCGGTGCCAGGCGACGCCCATCGAGGGGTTGACGCCGATGGTGATCGCCCAGGCGAAGGAGATGCAGATCTTCAGCATCGCGAACAGGTAGACCAGGTTGACCAGGGTGCCGTGCGCGGTGCCGTGGAAGGCGGCGGCGATCGGGTACGAGACCAGGTAGGCCGGGTCGTAGGAGTCGACGCCTTCGAGGGCGCCCTCCAGGCCGCGGAGCATCATGATGCACAGGCCGATGCCGAGGATCGTGTACTCGACGTAGAAGGCCTGCCAGGCGATCGAGCCGGCGAACCGGGACTTGCGGCCGGCCCGGGAGGGCAGGCTGAGCAGGCGGATCACCATCAGGGTGAGGATGCCCAGGGTGGTGAGGGTGCCGATCAGCTCGACGAAGACGTTCCAGGGCAGCCAGTGGCCGATCACCGGGAGGACGAACTCGGCGTCGAAGAGCTGGCCGAAGGCGTTCACCAGGGTGAGGACCAGGGAGAAGAAGCCGACCGCGACGAACCAGTGGGCGACGCCGACGACGCCCCAGCGGTTCATCCGGGTGTGGCCGAGGAACTCCTTGGCCACGGTGGCGACCCGCTGTGCGGGCTGCCCGAAGCGGGTGGCGTCGGCGGAGCCGGTGCGCACCACCTTGTAGATGTACAGCGCCGCACGGGCGGCGAGCGCGGTGCCGATCACGAAGGTGACCAGCGAGATGACGATCGCTGCTAGCTGCATCGGCTCTCCGTCTCCAGCGGCTTGGTCCGGTTGTCCCGGTCTTCCCGGTCTTCCCCGGAGTGTACTCGTCGGTAACTTAAAGGGTCGACGCGCCGGACATTACCGCGCGTTAACACCCCACCAGAAGATGTTCAAGGTATGGCGGCAGTCACTAAGCCCAGACTCACCCGCCCGGAGCAGCCCCCCGCCCCGCCGGCGACATAAGCGCTCAGTAAAGTTGAGCGACGCGGACTCAAAGCCGTTGACGTCTTGGGATCGGTCGTGCATCCTTGAGTCCGTACTGCTCAACTTCTCCTCGGAGGTATTCACGATGGCACGCGCGGTCGGCATCGACCTCGGTACGACGAACTCCGTCGTCAGTGTTCTTGAGGGCGGTGAGCCCACGGTCATCACCAACGCCGAGGGCGCTCGGACCACGCCGTCCGTCGTCGCCTTCGCCAAGAACGGCGAGGTGCTCGTCGGCGAGGTGGCCAAGCGCCAGGCGGTCACCAACGTCGACCGCACCATCCGCTCGGTCAAGCGCCACATGGGCACCGACTGGAAGATCGGCATCGACGGCAAGGACTTCACGCCGCAGCAGATCTCCGCCTTCGTCCTGCAGAAGCTCAAGCGGGACGCCGAGGCCTACCTGGGCGAGACGGTCACCGACGCCGTCATCACCGTCCCGGCGTACTTCAACGACTCCGAGCGCCAGGCCACCAAGGAGGCCGGCGAGATCGCGGGCCTGAACGTCCTGCGCATCGTCAACGAGCCGACCGCGGCCGCCCTGGCCTACGGCCTGGACAAGGACGACCAGACCATCCTGGTCTTCGACCTCGGCGGCGGCACCTTCGACGTGTCGCTGCTGGAGATCGGCGACGGCGTGGTCGAGGTCAAGGCCACCAACGGCGACAACCACCTCGGCGGCGACGACTGGGACCAGCGGGTCGTCGACCACCTGGTGAAGGTCTTCCAGTCCGGCCACGGCGTCGACCTGTCCAAGGACAAGATGGCCGTCCAGCGTCTGCGCGAGGCCGCCGAGAAGGCCAAGATCGAGCTGTCCTCCTCCTCGGAGACCTCGATCAACCTGCCCTACATCACGGCCTCCGCCGAGGGCCCGCTGCACCTGGACGAGAAGCTCACCCGCTCCCAGTTCCAGCAGCTCACCGCCGACCTGCTGGACCGCTGCAAGGTCCCGTTCCACAACGTGATCAAGGACGCCGGCATCCAGCTGTCCGAGATCGACCACGTGGTCCTGGTCGGCGGCTCCACCCGCATGCCGGCCGTCGCCGAGCTGGTCAAGGAGCTGACCGGCGGCAAGGACGCCAACAAGGGCGTCAACCCGGACGAGGTCGTCGCGATCGGCGCCTCCCTGCAGGCCGGCGTGCTCAAGGGCGAGGTCAAGGACGTCCTGCTGCTCGACGTCACCCCGCTGTCCCTCGGCATCGAGACCAAGGGCGGCATCATGACCAAGCTGATCGAGCGCAACACCACGATCCCGACCAAGCGCTCGGAGATCTTCACCACCGCCGAGGACAACCAGCCCTCCGTGCAGATCCAGGTCTACCAGGGCGAGCGCGAGATCGCGGCGTACAACAAGAAGCTCGGCATGTTCGAGCTGACCGGCCTGCCGCCGGCCCCGCGCGGCCTGCCGCAGATCGAGGTCACCTTCGACATCGACGCCAACGGCATCATGCACGTGGCCGCGAAGGACCTCGGCACCGGCAAGGAGCAGAAGATGACCGTCACCGGCGGCTCCTCGCTGCCGAAGGACGAGGTCAACCGCATGCGCGAGGAGGCCGAGCGCTACGCGGAGGAGGACACCAAGCGCCGCGAGGCCGTGGAGACCCGCAACCAGGGCGAGCAGCTCGTCTACTCGACCGAGAAGTTCATCGCGGACAACGCCGACAAGCTCCCGGCCGACGTCAAGACCGAGGTCGAGACCGCCATCGGCGAGCTCAAGGAGACCCTCAAGGGCGAGGACATCGCGGCAATCCGCACCGCCACCGAGAAGGTCTCCACCACCGCCCAGAAGCTCGGCGCGGCGCTGTACGCGCAGGCCGACGGCGCGGGCGCGGCGGCCGGCGCGGCCGGTGCCGGCGAAGCGGGCGCCAAGGACGACGACGTGGTCGACGCCGAGATCGTCGACGACGAGAAGCCCAAGGGTGGTGCGGCATGACGGAGAAGCCGCAGGGCGAGCAGCCCGGCGACGACTCCGCCGCCGAGGAGGCCGTGCTCAAGGCAGCCGAAGAGGCCGTCGCGGGTGCGGGTGCCGACGAACTGGCCGCCGCCAAGCGCGAGGCCAGTGAGCGCACCGCCGACCTGCAGCGGCTCCAGGCCGAGTACCAGAACTACCGCAAGCGGGTCGAGCGCGACCGCTCCACCGTCCGTGAGATCGCCGTCTCCAACATCCTGGAGTCGCTGGTCCCGGTGCTGGACGACATCGGCCGGGCCCGCGAGCACGGCGAGGTGACCGGCGGCTTCAAGTCGGTCGCCGAGTCGCTGGAGACGGTCGTCGCCAAGCTCGGGCTGCAGCAGTTCGGCAAGGAGGGCGAGCCCTTCGACCCGACCATCCACGAGGCGCTGATGCACAGCTACTCGTCGGACGTCACGGAGGACACCTGCGTGCAGATCCTCCAGCCGGGGTACCGGATCGGCGAGCGGATCATCCGCCCGGCGATGGTCGCGGTCGCGGAGCCCCAGCCGGGCACCCAGACCACCGGCGAGCCGGACGGCGACAAGGCCGACGGTTCGTCCGACAGCTGAGTGGAGTCCCCGTGCGCTGCGGAGTCGTACGTCGTCCAGTACGGCGGCCGGCTCCGCAGCGCCGTATCACGGCACCGCACCGCGGTGCCGGCAGGCAACAGAACTTCGGTTTTCCGGGAGGTGGCGGTCAAAGGCCATGAGCGCTAAGGACTACGTGGAGAAGGACTACTACAAGGTCCTCGGCGTGCCCAAGGACGCCACCGCCGCAGAGATCAAGAAGACCTACCGCAAGCTGGCCCGGGAGTTCCACCCGGACGCGAACAAGGGCGACGCCAAGGCGGAGGAGCGCTTCAAGGACATCTCCGAGGCGTACGACGTGCTCTCGGACGAGAAGCGCCGCAAGGAGTACGACGAGGCCCGTTCGCTGTTCGCGGGCGGCGGCTTCCGGCCCGGCGGGGCGGGGGCGGCCGGCGGCTTCGACTTCGGCGACCTGTTCAACGGCGGCGCGCCGGGCGGCGGCGGGATCGGCGACGTGTTCGGCGGCCTGTTCAACCGCGGCGGCCGGCAGACCGCGCAGCCGCGCCGGGGCGCGGACGTCGAGACCGAGGTCACGCTGAACTTCGAGGAGGCCGTGGACGGCGCCACCGTTCCGCTGCGGATGACCTCCCAGGCCCCCTGCCGCGCCTGCGCCGGGACGGGCGCGAAGGCCGGCACCACGCCGCGGGTCTGTCCGACCTGCGTCGGCGCCGGCACCGTCAGCCGCGGCCAGGGCGCCTTCGCGCTCTCCGAGCCCTGCCGGGACTGCAAGGGCCGCGGCATGATCGTCGACGACCCGTGCGCCGTCTGCCACGGCAGCGGCCGGGCCTCCTCGGCCCGCACCATGCAGGTCCGCATCCCGGCCGGGGTGCAGGACGGCCAGCGGATCCGGCTCAAGGGCAAGGGCGCCCAGGGCGAGCGCGGCGGCCAGCCCGGCGACCTGTACGTCAGCGTGCACGTCGAGCCGCACCCGGTGTTCGGGCGCAAGGGCGACAACCTCACGGTGACCGTGCCGGTGAGCTTCCCCGAAGCCGCGCTCGGCGGGACCATCGAGGTGCCGACCCTGAACGGCCCGGCGGTGAAGCTCAAGCTGCCGCCCGGCAGCGCCAACGGCCTCACCATGCGGGCCCGCGGCAAGGGCGCCACCCGCAAGGACGGCACCCGCGGCGACCTGCTGGTCACCGTGGAGGTCGCGGTGCCCAAGCACGTCGACGGCGACGCGCTGACCGCCCTGGAGCAGTACCGCGAGGCCACCGCCTCGGACGACCCGCGAGCCGCCCTGTTCAAGGCGGCGGAGGGAGCGTGAGATCCCGATGAGCCCACACCCCGACAGCAGTCCCGACGGCACCGGCCGGATCGGCCCCGGTCCCGGCCTCGGCGAGGGCCTGCCCGGTGCCGGCCGCCCGCGCGCCGCCGCCCCGCCGTACGTCCTCACCGAGGACACCCCGGTCTACGTCATCTCGGTCGCCGCCGAACTCTCCGGCCTGCACCCGCAGACCCTCCGCCAGTACGACCGCCTCGGCCTGGTCAGCCCCGACCGCACGGCCGGCCGCGGCCGCCGCTACTCCTCCCGGGACATCCAGCAGCTGCGCGAGGTGCAGCGGCTCTCCCAGGACGAGGGCATCAACCTGGCCGGCATCAAGCGCATCATCGAACTGGAGAACCAGGTCGCCGCCCTGCAGTCCCGGGTCGCCGAGCTCGTCGACGCCCTGGAGGGCGCCGCCGCCACCCTCCAGCAGCGCGAGGCCGCCGTGCACGCCTCCTACCGCCGAGACCTGGTCCCGTACCAGCAGGTCCAGCAGTCCAGCGCGCTGGTGGTGTGGCGGCCCAAGCGCTGATCCAGCGACACCGAACCGCCGTCACCCCTACCATTCGGGGGGTGACGGCGGTTCTCGGTTCCGTGAGAAAGTACAGCCGACCCCGCCAGGCGTCGTCCCGCGAGCGGAAAATGCCGCCCCCTCCGGGGTACCGGAACACTTACGATCGCTGAACCCGGTCACACCGCCCACGAGACGTCCGCACCAGCCCCAGGGAGCCGCACATGCGAGGATCTGCAGGGATCAGGGCCGTCGGCAACCTCAGTTTCCTCTCGAACGACGCACGTGCCCTTTTCCGGTCCGCGCTCCACGGAAACGGGCGGCTCTCGACCGTCGATTTCGACGAGACCTCGCAGCCGGCCCTGGACGAACTGCTGACCATCGGCCTGCTCGTGCCCGAGATCGACGACCCGAACGTCGTGGTGGCGGTCGACCCGCAGCAGCTGTCCGAGGGCCTGAGCGACACCTGGCAGCGGCAGGCCCTCGACCTGCTCACCCGCGCCGCCGCGCTCCGGGCCGACCTGCAGGACCTCGCCACCGCGTTCCACTCGCCCGACCAGGGCGGGGGGAGCATCGAGTACGTGCGCGGCAAGGTCCTGATCAACCAGCGGGTGCAGCAGACCGTCGCCAGCGCCAAGGAGGAGATCCTGGCGGCCCAGCCCGGCGGCCCCCGTCCCTCCGAGGCGCTGTCCGGGATCATCGAGCGCGATCTGGAGACCCTGGAGCGGGGCATCGTGCTCCGGACGATCTACCACCCGAGCACCCGCTACCACGCGCCGACCCGGGACTACGTTTCCACCATCAACCAGGCCGGCGGCCGTTTCCGCACCTCCGACGAGCCCTACACCAGGCTGATTGTGATAGACCGGCGGATCGCGGTGCTCCCGGTGGCGGAGGATCTCAATCTGGCCGCGTTCATTCACGATCAAGCGATCGTGAACTATTTGGTGACCGAGGTATTTGACCGGATATGGGGGAGGGCCCTCGACTTCGACGGCACCCGGGTGGTGCCCCATGAAGTGGTATCCGGGATGCGGCAGGCGATCATCGACCTGATGCTGGCGGGCGTGAACCACCGGGTGATCGCCCGGCGATTGGGCATTAGCGAACGCACGCTGGCCCGGCACATCGCGGAGATGCGCGAGGAGTACGGCGTGGAGTCGCTGTTCCAGCTCGGCTACGCGCTGGCCCGCCAGGCCAAGGAGCCCGACTGACCCCGGCGGGGGCCGACCTCAGTTCCAGATCGTGTCGAGTCGGGACATCACCGGCGCGCTCTGCGCGCGATCGGGCGCCTTGACGTTCCAGATGGTGTCGGCGGAGGCACTGGCCCCACCGAACGCCAACAAGGCACCGATCCCGAAGGAGATCAGAACGATCCTGGCCACTCGGCGCATGCGAGACATACCGCCCCTCTCATCCTCTCGGTCTGTGACTTCGCCCGTTTCGGCGATCCTCAAATCACACAGCGTGGCCCATAATGCCGTAACCGCCGCACGGATAGCCAGAGGACGTCCCCTTCAGGTGCGTCATCTCTCTGCCAGGCATCGAGATGCCACGGTCCTTCTGTGGACGACGACGTAACCGAACAGGGACGATCAGTGAACTCTCCAGCAGAGTGCGCGGCGAAAGTACGGGGGCGCTCATGTGCGGCATGTTCATGCGGAAACAGCCAACCAGCTAGTCGAATGCCGAGCAGCATTCCGAAGGATCACCACCACTTCGCGGGGGCGGAACACCCCGCGGCACCCATCCCGGAGTCATCATGTCTGAGCAGTACTCCCAACCCCCCACGCAGCACCGAGCCGAGGGGCGCCGGGCACGGGTCTTCCTGGCAGCGCCGCTGATGCGGCTGACCGGGCCGGCGGACAGTGTGGTGACCCTGGCGAGCCGGACCCGGCTGACCACGCTGCGGAGCACCCTGCTGGACAGCGGGGCGGCGGTGTACAGCGCGCACCACAGCGACGCGTGGACGATCGCCGGGCGGGCGCCGGAGCAGCGGGTGCCGTCGGACTTCCGGGCGATGCAGAGCGCGGACCTGGTCTTCGCGTACGTCGGCGCGCCGCTGTCGGCCGGGGTCAGCCTGGAACTCGGCTGGGCCTCCGCGCTGCGCAAGCCGATCGTGCTGCTGGTGGACGAGGCGATCACGCACAACCCGCTGATCGCCACCATCGAGCAGGTCTCCCCGGTGCTGCCGCTGGTCTTCGACGACACCTGGTCGCAGGAGGCGCTGCACCACACCGTGGAGACCGCGCTGGACTGGGCCGGGATGGCGCTGTCGCTGCGCGGCGGCTTCTGGACCGCGCCCGGCGAGCAGTTCCCGCGCCCGCGCCGCGAGGCCACCGGCCCGTACGGCTTCTGGTCCCCCGAGATCGCCACCGGCTGACCGACCGGTCAGGAACCCTGCTCCCCGGCTCCCCGCATCTGCCAGCCCAGTTGGAACAGGGTCTCCGCGTCGTGGAGTTCGCGCAGCCGCGAGATGTGCGCGGCGACGGTCCGTTCGCCGAGGCCCAGCCGGGCGGCGACGGTCTTCTGGGTCAGGCCCTGGGCGAGCAGCCGGCCCACCTGCTCGTGCACCGGGACGACGCTCTCGCCCCCCGGCTCGTGTCCGGCGGAGCGCCACTGGACCCGATCGGCCCGCTCCCAGTCCCGCTCGAAGGCGGCGACCAGGAACGAGACCACCGCCGGGTCCTCGATGAACGCGGCACTGGAGTTGTCGGCCGACGCCGGGACGACGGCGATCCGGCGGTCGAAGATCAGCATCCTGCTGAACGGTTCGCTCAGGGTGCGGAACCGGCCACCCCAGCCGGTCACCCTCTCCGCCCAGCGCACCGTGGTGGCGTCCAGCAGCGCGGTCGGCTCGTAGACGGTGCGGATGGTCGCGCCGCGCTCCAGGAAGCGCCGGGTGCGCTCCAGCCCCTCCTCCAGCAGGTCCGCCGGCCCGGCCCCGTCCGGGTGCAGCGACAGCTCCTCCTCGCACGCCTCGCTCGCCAACTGCCGCACCCGGAGCCGGATCTGCTCGCTCCGGTCGACGTGCTGCACCACGCTGGAGCGGTCGGCCCGGCGCGGGGTCGCGTCGTAGGCGTGGGTGAGGTCCTCCAGCAGCGTCGGCATCTCCTCGGCGCGCAGCAGCATCCGGGTGCCCTCGGCGCGCAGCTCGGCGCTGATCCGGTCGCTGACCGCGCGCGGGTTCACCGCCGTGAGCGCCTGGTCGGCGGGGTCGTGCAGCAGCAGGCCGAGCTCCATCAGCCGCAGCACCCCGGTCGGGTCCTGCTCCACCGCCTCGCGGAACGACACCCGGCCGCCCTGGTCCAGGATCTGCTGGTACAGCCGCCGCTCCGACTCGTTCGGCAGGGCGGCTCCGCTCGACTCGCTCACAGGTCCCACTCCTTCTCACCCGCCCGCCCCGGGCGTCGCCCCGGCGGTGCGGTGGGTCGTCCGGCCACCCCGCGCAGCTGCCAGCCGAGCTGGAACAGCGTCTCCGCATCGTAGAGCTCACGCAGCCGGGCGAGGTGACTGGCCACCGTCCGCTCGGAGAGCCCCAGCCGGGAGGCGATCGCCCGCTGGGTCAGCCCGGCGGCGAGCAGCCCGGTCAGCTCCGGCGGCACGCCGCTCTCCCGCGGCCGGCCCGCCAGCGCCTGCCAGTCGACCCGCTCCGCCCGGGCCCAGTCGCGCTCGAACAGGTCGACCAGGGTGGCCAGCACCGCCGGGTCCTGGACGAAGACGGCCGCCCGCTCGTCGTCGGAGGCGATCACCACCGCCACCCTGCGGTCGAAGATCACCATCCGCTGGAACGGCTCGTCCAGCACCCGGAAGCGCTCGCCGGCGTCCGCCAGGTTCGCCACGTACTCCACGGTGGGCGGGTCGGCGGCGGCACCCGGCTGGTAGAGGGTGCGCAGCTCGATGCCCCGGGCCAGGAACTCCAGCGAACGCTCCAGGGCCTGCCCCATCTGCCCCACCGGACGGGCGCCGCCGGGCTGCGCGGCCAGGGTCTCGTCCCGCATCTCGGACTCGATCTGCATGATCCGGTGCCGGATCTGCTGCCCGCCGACCAGCCGCGTCACCGTCCGGTCGGGCTCGTTCCGGCGCGGTGCCGCGTCGTAGGCCTGCACCAGGTCCTCCAGCCGGGACGCCGTCCGCTCGGCCTGGAGCAGCTTCCGGGCGGCCGCCTCGCGCAGGCCCGCGCTGACCCGCTCGGTGACCGAGCGCGGGTTGACCGCGGTGACCGTGCCGTCCTGGTGGACGTGCACCAGCAGGCCGAGCCGGATCAGGCCGAGCGTGGCCCTGGCGTCCTGCTGCATCGCCTCGCCGAACGCCACCGAGCCGGCCTGGGCGAGGACTTCGCGGTACAGGGCGCGTTCAGCGGTGTTCGGCAGCCGGCCGGTCACCGGGCTCCTTCCCGGACCGGCCGGCCGGGCCGGCGGAGCGACGCCGCGCCGTGGTGCCCGCGCGGCCGGGCGGTGCGGGCGGCGCCGGTGCGGCGGTCGGGGGCCGGCGGGCGGGTGAGGGGCTCGTCCTGGACGCGGAGGCGCTCGCCCGCGCGGGTCGCGGAGGCCGCGTACGGGTCGGTCGGCCGGTGGTTCGGCGCACCGGGCCGGCAGCGGGTGCGCGGGGAGGCGCCCGCGGCCGTCAGCGACCGGTCGGGTCGCGACCGCACCAGCGGGCCCGGTTCGATCAGCCGCGGCGTCGCGTCCGGGTCCTGCCGCACCGCCTCGCGCGGCGGCACCCGGCCGGCCCGGGCCGGCACCGCGCGGTGGGGCCGGCGGTCGGCGTCGCTCGGCAGGCGGGCGCTCACCGGCTGGACTCCCGCATCAGCCAGCCGAGTTGGAAGAGGGTGGCCGCGTCGTAGCGTTCGCGCAGGCGGGCGATGTGCTCGGCGACGGTGCGCTCGGAGAGCGAGAGGCGGGTGGCGATCGCCCGCTGGGTGAGGCCGGCGGCGAGGAGGCGGCCGATCTGTTCGGCGGTCGGGGGGACGCCGGCGCCGGCAAGGTCGTGCCAGGGGACGCGTTCGGCGCGCTCCCAGTCGCGGAGGAAGAGACGGACCAGGTGGTCGACCACGACGGGGTCCTCGACGAACGCGGCGGTGCGGTTGTCGGCGGAGGCGGAGAGGATCGCCACCCGGCGGTCGAAGATCAGCATCCGGGTGAAGTCCTCGTCCAGGGAGCGCAGCCGCATGCCCCAGCCGGTGGCCCGGACCGCGTAGTCGACCACCGCCGGGTCGGACTTGACCACGGGCTGGTAGAGGATGTCCATCCGGGCGCCGCCCGCCAGGGCCTTCTCGGTGCGGGCGCTCTTCTCCAGGTAGACCCCGGGGCGGCGGCCGGGCTGGGCGGCCAGCACCTCCTCGCGGAAGTCCGCCTCGATCTGCAGCAGGCGGTGCCGGATCCGGTCCACGTCCAGCAGGTGGGTGATCTGCCGCCGGCCGTCCCCGGGGCGGGGGGCGCTGTCGTACGCGTCGGCGAGGGCGTCGAGCCCGGCGGGGACGTGCTCGGCCGCCTCGAACAGCCGGGTGCCGGCCTCGCGCAGTCCCCGGCTGAGCCGGCAGCTGACGGTGCGCGGGTTGACGGCGGTGAGCTGCTCGCTCTCGTCGTGCTGGACCAGCAGGCCGAGCGCGAGCAGCCGGGCGGTGGCGGCGGCGTCCTGCGCGGTGGCCTCCCGCACCGAGACCTGGCCGCCGGCCCGCAGCACGGACAGGTACAGCGCCTTCTCGGCGGCGCTCGGCGCGGGGTCCGGCAGCGGGCCCGCCGCGCCGAGCGGCGCGGTGCCCGGCGCGGTGCCCGGTGCGTCGGCCGTCGGTTCAGCCATGGCGGCCGCCGTTCCGGGCGGGGGCGCCGGGCGGTGGGGGGACGGCGGCCAGTCGGTCGACCACGGCGGGATCCTCGGAGCTGGGGAAGGGGAGGGGGAGGGCGGCGCCGGCGGTGGGGACGGCCGTCGCTTCGCCCTCGAAGATGATCACCCGGGCGAAGGCCCCGTCAAGGACCCGGCGGAACGCTGCCCGTTCAACCATGCCGTCCCCCGTCCCGCATCAGCCAGCCCAGTTGGAACAGCGTGTCGGCGTCGTAGCGCTCGCGCAGCCGGGCGATGTGGCCGGCGACGGTGCGCTCGCCGAGGCCGAGGCGGGAGGCGATCGCCCGTTGGGTCAGCCCGGCGGAGAGCAGTTCGCCGACCCGGGCGAGGACCTCGGGGAGCTCGCGGCCCACCTCGTCGAACCAGGGGACCCGGACGGCGCGCTCCCAGTCGCGGAGGAAGAGCCGGGCCAGGTGGTCGACCACCGCGCGGTCCTCGATGAAGGCGGCGCCGCTGCGGTTGTCCATGGTGGTCGAGATGACCGCGATCCGGCGGTCGAAGATCATCATCCGGGCGAACGGCTCGTCCAGCACTCGCAGCCGCATGCCCCAGTCGGTGGCCGCCGCCGCGTAGGCGACGGTGTGCGGGCTGTGCCGGGTGACCGGCTGGTAGAGCACGTCGGCCGTGGCGCCGCGGGCCAGGGCGGCCCGGATCCGGACGTTCTCGGTGAGGAACTCCGGCTCGCGCGGTCCGGGCTGGGCGGCCAGCGCCTCGTCCCAGTGGTCGGACTCGATCGCCAGCAGCCGCTGCTGGATCGGCAGTTGACCGAACACGTGGGCGATCCGGGTGCGCTGCTGGGCGGCCTCGTACGCGTCGGCCAGCTCCTCCAGGCCGGTGCCCGAGTGCTCGGCCCGGGCGAGCAGGTCGCCAGCGCTCGCGCGCAGTGCGGCGACCAGCCGGGTGGTGGCGATCCGCGGGTTCACCGCCACCACCCACTCCTGGTCGACGTACTGGCTCAGCAGGCCGAGCTCCAGCAGCCGGGCGGTGGCGGCGGCGTCCTGCTCCACCAGCTCGCGCAGCGCGACCCGGCCCGCCCGCAGCACGGACAGGTACAGCGCCTTCTCGGCGGCGGTGGGCGCGGCGTTCGAGGGCGCGGCATTCGGGGGCGCGCTGGAAGAGGGCGCGGTGGAAGAGCGCGCGGCGCTCGGGGGCGCGGCGGGAGGGAACGGGGCGGGGGCGGGCACGGCGCCCCGGGGGCCGGGGGCCGGTGGGGCCGGGGCGTCAGGCATCGTCCTTGCCCCTCCGCATCAGCCAGCCGAGTTGGAACAGCGTCTCGGCGCCGTACAGGTCGCGCAGCCGGGAGATGTG
The DNA here is from genome assembly GCF_055562955.1 of Kitasatospora sp. NPDC015121. Lineage (NCBI taxonomy): Bacteria > Bacillati > Actinomycetota > Actinomycetes > Kitasatosporales > Streptomycetaceae > Kitasatospora > Kitasatospora sp. NPDC015121. Next base: position 233,175 of record NZ_JBVHEH010000005.1, on the reverse strand, counting down.
CGCGGCGACGGTCCGCTCGGACAGGCCGAGCCGGGCGGCGATCGCCCGTTGGGTCAGGCCCCGGGCGAGCAGCCGGCCGACCCGGTCGGCGGTGGCCTGGGCCGGGGCGCTGGCCGACAGGCGCTCCCAGCAGACCCGTTCGGCCCGCTCCCAGTCGCGCTCGAAGGCGGCGACGATCATCGCCACCGTCGCCGGGTCGGAGAGCACCGCGGCCCGGTGGGGGTCGTCGGTGGCCGGCACCACGACGGTGGCGCGGTCGAAGACCAGGGCCCGCTGGAAGGGCTCGTCGAGCAGCCGGACCTCGCCGCCGGCCGCGGTGACGGTGTCGGCGTAGCGGATCACGGCGGGTTCGGCGAGGGCGACCGGCTGGTGGAGGGTGCGGATCCGGCAGCCTCGGCGCAGCACCGGCAGCTCCCGGCTCAGCGACAGCTCCAGGGCGGCGGGCCGCGCGGTCCCGGGCTGCGCGGCCAGCACCTCCTCCCGGCAGGCGGCGCCGAGTTGGGCGATCCGCTGGCGGATGTGCTCGCGGCCGGTGACGTGCTCGTCGACGTGGGCGGGCGCGGCCTGGCGGGGCACGCTGTCGTAGGCGGCGATCAGCGGGTCGAGGTCGGCGGCCAGGCGTTCGGCCCGGTTGAGCAGGCGGGCTGCCTCGGCGTTCATCCGGGTGCCGAGGGTGTCGGCGACGAACCGGGGGTCGACGGCCAGGTAGTCGCCGTCGTGGCCGTCCGCCACCAGCAGCCCGGTGCTCAGCAGCCCCGCGAGGGCGGGCCGCCGGGGCTGCGGAACGGAACCGGCCGCGATCCGGCCGCCCGCCTCCAGGACCTCCAGGTAGAGGCGCCAGGCGGGCTCGTCGATCGGCCCGGCCCCCGCCTCGGGCAGGGACACGGCCGCGGGCAGGGACGCGGGTGCGGGGGTGGTGGTCGGTTCAGCCACGTCCGCCGCCGCCTCTCATCAGCCAGCCGAGCTGGAACAGGGTGCCGGCGCCGTACAGGTCGCGCAGCCGGGAGATGTGCCCGGCGACGGTCCGCTCGGACAGGCCGAGGCGGGAGGCGACGGCGCGCTGGGTCAGGCCCTGGGCGAGCAGCCGGCCGACCCGGTCGGTGAGGGCGCGGGTGAGGGTGCGGGTGTCCAGGCCGTGCCAGTGGACCTGGTCGGCGCGGGCCCAGTCGCGTTCGAAGCCGGCCACCAGGTAGGAGATCGCGGCCGGGTCCTCGACGAACGCGGCGCGGCTGTGGTCCTCGGCGGCGGGGATCACCGCGATCCGCCGGTCGATCACGATCAGTCGGCGGAACGGCTCGTCCAGGACCCGCAGTTGGGCGCCGTGCTCGGTCATCGAGGTGGCGTGCCGGACGGCGCTGTCCGCGGTCAGCGCGACCGGCTGGTAGAGCGCGCGCAGGGTGGCGCCCCGGCTGAGCGTCCGCCGGTCCTGGGTGTTCGCGAGTTCGAGGACGGCGGGCGGGCGCAGGCCGGGTTGGGCGCTGAGCAGTTCGAGGCGGCAGTCGGAGACCAGTTGGGCGATCCGCAGCCGGATGTCCTCCTGGCCGTCGACGTAGACGGCCGGCCTGGTCCGGTCGGCGGGCCGGGGCACCGCGTCGTAGGCGCGGGCGAGCGGCGCGAGCGCGCCGGGCAGCCGGCCGGCGTCGAGCAGCAGGCGGGTCGCGCGGGAGCGCAGGTCGGCGCCGAGGCGTTCGGCGACGGCGCGCGGGCTGATCGCGACGTAGCAGCCGTCGATCCGGTTGGGCATCACCAGTCCGATCGCCACCAGCTGTTCCAGCAGGGCTCGTTGGCGTTCGGGGCTGAGCTCGGTGCCGAGCGGGGCGGGCGCGTCGAGCGGGATCCGGCCGCCGGCGGCGAGGACGGCCAGGTAGACCCGGTTGGCGTCCTCCTCGGGCAGGCCGGCCTCCGGATCGGACGCCGGGCCGTCGGGCCTGGTCGACGGTGCGCCGCCCGGCGGGATGGCGTCCGGCTGGGGCGAAGTGTTTTGCGTGGGGCCGGTGTTGGGCGACGCCGATGGCGAAGTGCGCTTCTGGGCGGGCGCGTTGTCACCGCCGGAGTACCAAGTGTCTTGCCGTACGGGGACGGTGTCGTGCGGCGCGGCGCCCTGGTCCGCGGGCCGGCCGTTCGGGTGGGGCGCGCTCCCGTCCGGTCGGGACGTCGCGGGGCCCGGGTCGGACTTCGGGTGGTCCGCTGCCACGTCGAGCACTCCCTGCCGTGTTCCTCCGTTTGCGGATGATGATTCCAGCAGGGCCGTCGGACTCGACGGCGGGAGTCACCATCCGCGCTACGGGCGCGTCCTCCGGGGCGGGTGCCAGGCACCCGGATCCCGGAGGACCCGCTCGTGTTACGCCAGCGTCATGGCGCTTCGGCGAGGCGGAGCAGCAACGCCTCACCGATCCGGTCACGGCAGCCACCACCACACGTGGCGTGCCGGCCGGTGCTCTTCCCCCCGTTGCGCAGATACGAACGCACCTGTCGCCCCCACGCGAAGAGCAAGTCGCCGACTCGGGCTGCGGCTGCCCCGGACGACCTGGCGTGACTACACCCTCACAGTGCGGCGAACTCCGAACAAGTGCTCTCCGGGTGCAGGTTCCCGCAAGTGCAGGAACCTGCAGCAAACACTCCGGCGCGGCACCCGGAATGCCGCTTTCCCCGGTATTGCCCCCCTCTACCGAACACACATTCGGAAGGGGGCGGCGGGGCGCCCGGCCGGTGGCGTCGCGGCGGCCCGGAATGTCACTCCCCGGGAACGGAATTCAGCAATCCTTTGCCGGATCCACCGATCCGGAATCGCCCGCGCCGAATACCGGCCGCACCGGCGCCGCCCTCCCCCGGGCCGCTCCGCACCGTCCGGCCGAGCGCCCCGCCCCCGCCCCGCACCCGCTCCGCACCGGCGGTGACCTGGTCCGGAGCCCGGGCTCAGAGCAGTCGGCCCGCCCGCAGGCCGGCCGCGGTCCGGGCCAGCGCCACCGACCAGGCGGCGAGCAGCAGCAGGTAGAGCGCGACGGCCAGGGCGGTGAATCCGCCGAATCCGGTGTGCCGGGCCAGCGCGGTGGCGCCGGTGACGAGGGTGCCGACCGGGAAGGTGAATGCCCACCAGGTCATCGCGAACGGCATTTCGGCGCGCAGCGCCCGCAGGGTGGCGGCGAGCGCCACCGCGAGCCACAGCAGCGCGAATCCCATCACCGCGACGCCGTACACCTCGGCCAGGCCGCGGGCGGCCGCCGGGGCGCCGGGTCCGGCCCCGGGCAGGGCCAGCGGCAGCGCGTCGGCGAACTGGTGCACGGCGGTGGTGGACTGGCCCAGCGGGCCGAGCACCAGGAACAGCGACGGGGTCAGCACCAGCGCGGGCGGCCCGCCGTGCAGCAGCCCGCCGAGCACCACCGGCAGCAGCGCCAGGGTGGCCAGCAGGCTGGCGCCGAACATCGCCACGCACCCGTACAGCAGCGCCTGGCGGGCCGCCCCCTCGGGCAGGTGCGGCACCAGCGCGGGGCCGAGCGCGGCGGAGACCATCGGCGCGACCACCGGCAGCAGCCAGGTCGGGTTGGCCTCCAGCACGGACAGCCGGTGCCGGGTGACCATCAGGTAGGGCAGCCCGGCGGCCACCGCCAGCGCGTACGCCGTGCCGACCGTCCAGAGCAGCACGTCCAGCGCCAGCGCGGGCCGCTCGCCGAGCACCGGGCCGCCGACGGTCAGCGCGCCGTGGCCGACGGCCAGCAGGGCCATCGGCGGGCAGCCGTAGAAGACGGCGGCGGACGGGTCCTCCAGCAGGGTGCGCCGGGCCCGCTCGCGGTGCCGGGTCAGGTGGACGGCGCGGCCGGCCAGCAGGACGGCCAGCATCAGCAGCGAGAGCGTCCAGACCCCCTCGGCGAAGACCGTCCGGCCGGGCACCCCGACCGGCAGCGCGGCGGCGGCGTTGCCGGTGATCGCGGTGCCCATCACGGCGGCGTACCAGTTCGGACCCAGCCGGGAGAGGTCGGGGGAGCGCAGCCGGACGCGCGGCGCGAGGAGGGTTGCCATGGCTCCACCCTCCGCCGCTTCCGGGGGCGGGGGTAGCGACCCCTCCGCTATGAGGGCATAGCCTGGGCCTATGGCCCTCTCCCCGCACGTCCCGGAGCTCGGCGCCCTGGAGCTGCTGCTCGCCGTGGCCCGGCTGGGCAGCGTCGGCCGGGCCGCCGCCGAGCTGGGCGTCAGCCAACCCGCCGCCAGCGCCCGGATCAAGGGCATGGAGCGGCAGATCGGGGTGCCGCTGCTGGAGCGCTCGCCGCGCGGCTCCCGGCCCACCGAGGCGGGGCGGCTGGTGGTCGAGTGGGCCCGGCAGGTGGTCGAGGCCGCGCAGGCGCTGGACGCCGGGATCGACGCGCTGCGCGGCCGCCGGGACGCCCGGCTGCGGGTGGTGGCCAGCCTGACCGTCGCCGAGTACCTGATGCCGGGCTGGCTGCTCGCCCTGAACGAGGCCAGCCCGGGCACCGCCGTCACCCTGCGCACCGCCAACTCGCACGACGTCGCCGCCCAGGTACTGGCCGGCGAGGCCGACCTGGGCTTCGTCGAGGGCACCTCCACCCCGCCCGGCCTGTCCGGCGCGGTGGTGGCCGCCGACCGGCTGGTGGTGGTGGTCTCCCCCGGGCACCGCTGGGCCCGCCGCCGCGCCCCGGTCACCGGCGCCGAGCTGGCCGCCACCCCGCTGGTGCTGCGCGAGGTCGGCTCCGGCACCCGGGAGGTGCTGGAGGAGGCGCTCGCCCCGTACGGCGGCCCGGCCGCGCCCCGGCTGGAGCTGGCCTCCTCGACGGCGCTGAAGGCCGCCGCGATGACCGGCGCGGACCCGGTCTGCCTGAGCGAGCTGGCGGTGACCGAGGAACTGGCCACCCGCCGGCTGGTCGCCGTCCCGCTGGAGGGCCTGGAGCTGCAGCGCCCGCTGCGCGCGGTCTGGCCGGCCGGCCAGCGCCCGGCCGGACCGGCCCGCGAACTGCTCGGCCTGACCCGGGCGCCCGCCCGTCCCGGTCCCGGCTCCGGCCCTCGGAGGGACTGAGCGCGAAGCCTTCGTTAAACTTGAGCGGAATAGACTCAACTTCGTGCATGCTGTAGTCAGCAGACCCGTACCAGTCCCGAGTCGAGAGGGGTATGCCCGCAGTGGACGCCAGTAAGTTCACCAGCAAGACGCAGGAGGCCCTGTCCTCCGCCATCCGGCAGGCCAGCGCCGCGGGGAACCCGGACGTCAAGCCGGTGCACATCCTGCTGGCCCTGCTCGACCAGCCGGACGGCCTGGCCCGCCCGCTGCTGGAGGCCGTCGGGGCGGACGCCGCGCGCGTCACCGCCGAGGCCCGCCGACAGGCCGCCGCCCAGCCCGCCGCCCAGGGTTCCACCGTCGCCGCGCCCAACCTCGCCCGGGACACCCTCGCGGTGCTGGAGGAGGCCGGCAAGCGCGCCGCCGACCTGGACGACCAGTACGTCTCCACCGAGCACCTGCTGGTCGGCCTGGCCGCCGAGGGCGGCCCGGTCGCCGACCTGCTGAAGCAGCACGGCGCCACCGCCAAGGCGCTGCTCGCCGCGTTCAAGGAGGTCCGCGGCAGCGGCCGGGTCACCTCGCCGGACCCGGAGGGCACCTACAAGGCGCTGGAGAAGTACGGCTCCGACCTGACCCAGGCCGCGCGGGACGGCAAGCTCGACCCGGTGATCGGCCGCGACCAGGAGATCCGCCGGGTGGTGCAGGTGCTGTCCCGGCGCACCAAGAACAACCCGGTGCTGATCGGCGAGCCCGGCGTCGGCAAGACCGCCGTGGTCGAGGGCCTGGCCCAGCGGATCGTCGCGGGCGACGTGCCGGAGTCGCTGCGCGGCAAGCGCCTGGTCGCGCTCGACCTGGCGGCGATGGTCGCGGGCGCGAAGTTCCGCGGCGAGTTCGAGGAGCGGCTGAAGGCCGTCCTGAACGACATCAAGGCCTCCGACGGCCAGGTGGTCACCTTCATCGACGAGCTGCACACCATGGTGGGCGCGGGCGCCGGCGGCGACTCCGCGATGGACGCGGGCAACATGCTCAAGCCGATGCTGGCCCGCGGCGAGCTGCGCATGGTCGGCGCCACCACGCTGGACGAGTACCGCGAGCGGATCGAGAAGGACCCGGCCCTGGAGCGCCGCTTCCAGCAGGTGATGGTCGGCGAGCCCTCCGTCGAGGACACCATCGCGATCCTGCGCGGCCTCAAGGGCCGCTACGAGGCGCACCACAAGGTGGAGATCACCGACGCCGCCCTGGTCGCCGCCGCCACGCTGTCCAACCGGTACATCACCTCCCGCTTCCTGCCCGACAAGGCGATCGACCTGGTCGACGAGTCCGCCTCCCGGCTCCGGATGGAGATCGACTCCTCCCCGGTCGAGATCGACGAGCTGCAGCGCTCCGTCGACCGGCTGCGGATGGAGGAGCTGGCGCTGGAGAAGGAGTCCGACCCGGCCTCGGTCGAGCGGCTCGGCAGGCTCCGCCGCGACCTCGCCGACAAGCAGGAGCAGCTGAGCACCCTCAACGCCCGCTGGGAGCAGGAGAAGAAGTCGCTCAACCGGGTCGGCGAGCTCAAGGAGCGCCTGGACGACCTGCGCGGCGCCCTGGACCGCGCCCAGCGCGACGGCGACTTCGAGCGCGCCTCCAAGCTGATGTACGCCGAGATCCCGGCCGCCGAGCGCGAGCTCACCGAGGCGCAGGACCGCGCGGCGGACGAGCCGGGCACCACCATGGTCAAGGAGCAGGTCGGCCCGGACGACGTCGCCGACGTGGTCGCGTCCTGGACGGGCATCCCGGCCGGCCGGCTGCTGGAGGGCGAGAGCGCCAAGCTGCTGCGGATGGAGGAGGAGCTCGGCAAGCGCCTGATCGGCCAGCACGAGGCCGTCCGCGCGGTCTCCGACGCGGTCCGCCGCACCCGCTCCGGCATCGCCGACCCGGACCGTCCGACCGGCTCGTTCCTCTTCCTCGGCCCGACCGGCGTCGGCAAGACCGAACTGGCCAAGGCCCTGGCGGACTTCCTCTTCGACGACGAGCGCGCCATGGTCCGGATCGACATGAGCGAGTACGGCGAGAAGCACTCGGTCTCCCGCCTGGTCGGCGCCCCGCCCGGGTACGTCGGCTACGAGGAGGGCGGCCAGCTCACCGAGGCGGTCCGCCGCCGCCCGTACAGCGTCGTCCTGCTGGACGAGGTGGAGAAGGCCCACCCCGAGGTGTTCGACGTGCTGCTCCAGGTGCTGGACGACGGCCGCCTCACCGACGGCCAGGGCCGCACGGTCGACTTCCGCAACGCGATCCTGATCCTCACCTCCAACCTGGGCTCCCAGTACCTGGTGAACCCGGCCACGCCGGAGGAGCGGAAGAAGGAGCTGGTGCTGGAGACCGTCCGGCAGTCCTTCAAGCCGGAGTTCCTGAACCGGCTCGACGACATCGTGGTCTTCGAGCCGCTCGGCACCGAGGAGCTCAGCCGGATCGTCGACCTCCAGGTCGCCGCGCTCTCCCGCCGCCTGCGCGAGCGCCGGCTCACCCTGGACGTCACCCCGGCCGCCCGGGACTGGCTCTCGCTCACCGGCTACGACCCGGCGTACGGCGCCCGTCCGCTGCGCCGGCTGGTGCAGTCCGCGATCGGCGACCAGCTCGCCAAGCAGATCCTCTCCGGCCGGGTGCACGACGGCGAGACGGTGGTGGTCGACCACGAGGTCGGCTCCGACCGGCTGACCGTCGAGCCGCGCACCTCGCTGGAGAAGTGACGCCCCCGGGGGCGGGCGGGACCGGCCGGTCCGGCTCCGCCCGCCCCCGGGTCCGCAACTCCCGCACCCCGCTCGCCTGCTGAGCCGCCGTCCGGCGGAGCGCCGCCCGGAGCCGCCCCGACCGCCCCGGCGGAGGCCGCCCGGAGCGCCCCGGCGGGACTTGCCCGGACACGGTCACGAGCCGGGGTGCACCCTGTGCCACGAGCGCCGGATGAGGCAGGATGGTGCCAGGAGAGGCGGCCCCCCATCGGCAGCCGACCGTGCACCGTGAAAGGGACATCCCCGTGAGCATCGACCCGTCGTCCATCCCGTCCTTCGGCCTGCCGCAGCCGCCGCAGGGGGGCGCTCCGGCCGGTCCGCCGCCGGTGATCGTCCCGAACCAGGACCTGGTCGCCCAGCTGCTCGACCAGATGCAGCTCAAGCACGTGGTGGACGAAGAGGGCGACCTCACCGCTCCCTGGGAGAACTTCCGCGTCTACTACATGTTCCGCGGTGACCAGAAGGAGCTGTTCGCGGTCCGGGCGTTCTACGACCGTCCGTTCACCTCGGAGCAGAAGCCCGAGGTGCTCGCCATGATCGACGAGTGGAACCGCGAGACCCTGTGGCCCAAGGTCTACACCCACACCCACGACGGCGTGATCCGGCTGATCGGTGAGTCGCAGATGATCGTCGGCGGCGGCGTCAACCCGGAGTTCTTCGTCGGCACCACCGCCAACTGGACCGAGGCCGCGGTCGGCTTCGAGCGCTGGATGGCCGAGCGCCTGGACGGCCCCGCCGAGCAGGCCGACGGTGAGTCCGCCGAGCAGGGCCCGGCCGACGAGGCCTGAGCCCCCGCCGCTCCCCGGACGGGCCCGTCCCCCGCGCACGCGGGCGGCGGGCCCGTCCCGCTCCCCCGGCCCGGCTCTTGGCGTCCGCCGCCGCAGCCTGGAGGATGGCCCCGACGACGAACCGCGAGGAGCCACCGATGAGCACGAGGCCGCTGCTGAACCGCAGCCTGGCGGGCATGGGAACGACCGTCTTCGCGGAGATGTCCGCCCTGGCCACCGCCACCGGCGCGATCAACCTCGGACAGGGCTTCCCCGACACCGACGGGCCGGAGTCGGTCCGCGAGGCCGCGGTGCGGGCGCTGCGCGAAGGCCTCGGCAACCAGTACCCGCCGGGGCCCGGCGTCCCCGAACTGCGCGCCGCGATCGCCGAGCACCAGCAGCGCTTCTACGGCCTGACGGTCGACCCCGACACCGAGGTGCTGGTCACCGCCGGCGCCACCGAGGCGATCGCCGCCGCCCTGCTGGCCCTGCTGGAGCCCGGCGACGAGGTGATCGCCTTCGAGCCGTTCTACGACTCGTACGCCGCCTGCATCGCCATGGCCGGCGCCAAGCGCGTCCCGCTCACCCTGCGCGCGCCCGGCTTCCGGCCCGACCTGGACGAACTGCGCTCCCTGGTCACCCCGCGCACCCGGCTGCTGCTGGTCAACACCCCGCACAACCCGACCGGCACCGTCCTCACCCCCGAGGAGCTCGCCGCGATCGCCGAACTCGCCGTCGAACACGACCTGCTGGTCGTCACCGACGAGGTCTACGAACACCTGGTCTTCACCGGCGCCCACCACCCGCTGGCCGCCCTGCCGGGCATGCGCGAGCGCACGGTGTCGATCTCCTCGGCCGGCAAGACCTTCTCCTTCACCGGCTGGAAGGTCGGCTGGGTCACCGCCTCCCCCGCCCTGGTGGCCGCCGTCCGCACCGCCAAGCAGTACCTCACCTACGTCTCGGCCGGCCCCTTCCAGTACGCCGTCGCCGAGGCCCTGCGGCTGCCCGACGCCTACTACGCCGACTTCCGCGCCGACCTGCACCGCAAGCGCGACCTGCTCGCCCGGGGGCTCGCCGAGGCCGGGTTCCAGGTCTTCGAGCCGCAGGGCACGTACTTCATCACCACCGACATCACCCCGCTCGGCGAGAAGGACGGCGTCGAGTTCTGCCGCACCCTGCCCGAGCGCTGCGGGGTGGTCGCCATCCCCAACGCCGTCTTCTACGACGACACCGAGGCCGGCCGCAGCCAGGTCCGGTTCGCCTTCTGCAAGCGGGTCGAACTCCTGGAGGAGGCCGCCGCCCGGCTGCGCACCCTGCGCCCGGTGTGACCCGGCCCGGCCCCGCGCCGGGTCACACCGCGCGCGGGCGCGGTGGAACCTGCGGAGCCGCTCGTTCTCCGGCCGTCCCGGCACCTGCCGGAAGCTCCACCGCGGCGGCGGCCGCGGTCATCTCGGCCGCCATCACGACGAGTTAGGGCGATCACCGCGCCCTCGGCCACCAGCACGCCCTCGGCGGCCACCCCCAGGGCGTCGGTGTCGTCGTGCGACTCCCGCAGCTCGTCCTCGTCCACGTCCGGCCGGTTCAGCCCCATCAGGTCCATGAGCCAGACCAGTTCGGACGGCAGTTCGAGCGACACGTCGCCCCCGGAGTTGGGCACCCCCGTGATGCCCACCGTTCAGGACGCTTCACCGACCGTGACGGTTCCGGACTGACGGACGGACTGACGGACGGACGGACAGAGGGGCGGGACGGGCGGGCCGGGCGCGGGGGCACGGGTGGTGCACCACCGGCGTGCACGGCGCGCGGCACCCGCGCACGGTCGTGCGGCGGGCGGAGTGCAACCCGGGACCGATCACACCCAGTCGGACACAGGCCTCAGAACGGTGAATGAGTGCCAAACATGGGTAAATCCCCGACGGACCCGGAGAATCCGTGCTTCTCTGCTGCTGAATCTCCAGCCGGAATCCCTCCTTCCACGGTCGGCCGCGCCCCGGATCGGACAGTCTCGAACAGCCTCACGGATGATGGGGCGGACTCCGGTCGCAGCGGGGGCGCGCACGGAGCTGAAACGCGGAGCCGAGCATGCTCACCACCCTGCAGACCTCCTACACGGACACCCGCGCCGGCGACCTGGCCTGGCAGCTGGGCGGCGAACCGCTGCCCGCGCTGGCCGTCCGCGACCTCAGACTCGACGAGCCCTCCGGTGCCCCGGACGGCCTCCGCGGCACCCTCCAGCTGCGGCTGCTGGGCGCCTCGCACCAAGTGGTGCTGGCGGCCGGCCCGGGCGACTGCCTGGAGACGGTGGCCTGCCTGCCCGGCCGCCGCACCCCGCTGCCCGCCCGGGTCGCGGAGCAGGTGGCCGGCTGGGAGTACGAGTTCGCCGCCCGGATCGAGGAACTGCCGCCGCACGTGTTCGCGGCCCGCGCCCAGGAGCTGCTGGCCCTGGTCGAGGGCCACCCGCGGGCGCTGGCGGGCGTCTTCCCGGGCGACCCGAGCGCCTTCACCGCGCTGGTCGCGCACTGCGAGGACCGCCGGGTGCACTGGCGGACCTGGCACGCCTACCCGCAGGAGGGCCGGCTGGTGTGCACCCGCTCCTCGCTCTCGCTGCCCGAGTTCGGGCGGACCGCCCCGGAGAGCACCCCGGAGACCGTCCCGGGGACTGCCCCGCAGACCGCCGTGGAGACCGCCCCGGAGGCCGCCCCGGCGGGACCGGCCCGGGCCGACTGGTGAGCGGGCGTCAACCCGGCCCACCGCCCTGTCCCCCGGATGGGTGCAGCCATTCACCCGGGCTCTCGCCTAGCGTTCATTCATGATCAACCCCCCGGTCGGACGGCCCGCGCAGCCGGGCCCGGACCGCGCCGCCGCACCACCGCCAGCACCCCCGCCCGCGGCCGCCCGCCGGCCCACCGCCCCCCGCGCCTCGGGCCCCGGCGGCGCGGTCCGGGCCGGCGGCGCCATACCGCTGGCCCTGGCCCCCCGGCCGGCCCGGGTGCTGGTCCTGCTGGCCGCGTTCGTCTGCGCGGCCTGCGGCCTGGTGTACGAACTCGAACTGGTCGCCCTCGGCAACCACCTGCTGGGCGAGTCGGTCGCCCAGACCTCCGTGGTGCTGTCCGTGATGGTGTTCGCGATGGGCGTCGGCTCGCTGCTCGCCAAGGGCCTCACCCGCCGCCCGGCCACCTCCTTCGCCCTGGTCGAGTACGCGCTGTCGCTGGTCGGCGGCCTGTCCGCGCTCGCCCTGTACTGCGGCTGGGCGTGGCTGCACCAGCCGCGCGCCACCCTGGTCGCGCTGATCGCCGCCACCGTGCTGATCGGCCTGCTGATCGGCGCGGAGATCCCGCTGCTGATGACGCTGATCCAGCGGATCCGGCAGGAGCACGCGGGCCGCGCCGTCGCCGACCTGTTCGCCGCCGACTACGTGGGCGCGCTGGTCGGCGGCCTGGCCTTCCCGTTCGTCCTGCTGCCCACCGTCGGCCAGACCGCCGGGGCGCTGCTGACCGGCGCGGTGAACGCGGTGGCGGGCTCCGTCGTGGTGCTCTGGCTGTTCCGCGCCGAGCCAGCCCCGCGCACCCGGCTGCTGCTGTGGACGGGCTGCGGCCTGGTGCTGGCCCTGCTCGCGCTGGCCGCCGCCTGCACCGGCGCGATCGAGCGCGCCGCCCGGCACGCCCTGTACGGCGGCCCGATCCGGTTCGCCGCCCAGAGCCGCTACCAGGAGATCGTGCTGGCCGGCGGCCCGGACCTGCGGGACGCGGACGCCGGCCGCCCGGCCGCGCCCCGGGTGCCGGTCCAGCGCGCCGCCCCGCCGCTGGAGCTGTACCTGGACGGCCGCCTCGCGGTCTGCGGCCCCGACGAGTACCGCGACCACGAGGCGCTGGTGCGCCCGGCGCTGGCCGCCGGGCCGAGCGGGCGGGTGCTGGTGCTGGGCGGCGACGGCCTGGCGCTGCGCGAGGTGCTGAGCGACCCGGCGGTGCGCGCGGTGCTGGTGGTGGAGCGCGACCCGGAGCTGCCCGCGCTGGCCCGCCGGGACGCCGCGTACGCCGCGCTCACCGGGCACGCCTTCGACGACCCGCGGGTGCGGCTGGTGCGCGCCGAGCCGATGGGCTGGCTGCGGGGGTCCGCCGAGCGCTTCGACGTGATCGTCTCGGACCTGGACGGCGCCGCCGGCGACGGCGCGTACCGCTCGCTGGAGTTCTACGGCCTGGCCGCCCGGCGGCTGGCCCCCCAGGGCCGGCTCGCGGTCCGCGGCGGCGCCCCGGACGGCGGACTGTGGACGGCCGCGGCCGGTCTGGAGGCCGTCGGCCTGGCCGCCGTCGCGTACCAGGGCGGCGGGCCCGCCGCCGAGGACTGCGGGCACCCCGGTCCGCCGTCCGCCTTCCTGCTGGCCGCCCGCACCGCCCCCGCCCTGGGCCTGGCGCCGGACGCCCCGGCCCCGCGCTCGCTGAGCGTGCCCGCGCTGCGGGCCGCCGAACGGCGGCTGGGCACCGCCCGCCCGTCCCCGCTGCCGCCCCCGCACACCCTGCTGGGCCCCTGAACCCGCCCCGCGCGCCCGGCAGTTCGGCCCGCCGGCCGGACCGCGCGGGCGGGCGGCGGCGGGGCGCGGTGCGTCCATTGGCAGGTTGGACACCTCCGCTTCGCGTGGAAGGCTCGGCACGGCGGCGGCCGGTCGGTAGGCTCGCCGGTATGGAGCATGAGGTTGTCGTCCCGGTACCCGCCGAGGTGGTCCGGGAGGCGCTGGTGGACCGCGAGCTGGTGGCCCGCTGCGTCCCCGGGCTGAGCGCGGTCGCGTCGGCGTCCGCGCCCGCCGACGCGGACAGCCGGCTCAGGGTCCGGATCGCCGGGTCCACCATCACCTTCGCCGGCCGGCTGACCGTGGACGGCTGGCGGGACGGCGCGCTCGTCCTGCGCCTGAGCGGGGAGGAGATCCGCGGCGCCGCGCCGGTCACCGCCGACCTGCGGATCACCCTGACCGAGCGCCCCGGCGAGACCGCCGTCCGCTTCGAGACCGGCCTGACCGCCGCCGGCCGGCTGGCCGGCTTCGAGGACGAGGCGCTGGAGAGCACCGGCCGCCGGCTGATCGACCGGGCGGTGGCCGCGCTGGTCGCCGAACTGTCCGAACCCGCCGACCACGAGGACGGCGACGGGGACGGCGAGGACGGCGCCACCGTGGTCTTCCTGGACGACCGCGAGCGCGGCCAGGACCTCGACGACGACCTCTCCGACCTGATCGCCTTCGACGACGCGGACGACCTGCCCGCCCCGCCCCCGGCCGGCCCCCGCCCGGAGCCCGGCTACGACCCGGAGGGCGCCCCGGTCCGGCGCAGCATCGTCGGCCGCTCCGCCGAGGAGGTCGACCACGCCCCGCCGCACGGCCGCTACGCCCCCGCGCCGCCGGCCCACAGCGCCCGGGCCCGGGCCGCGTCCCGCTGGGGCGGCGCCGAGCCCAGCCTGCTGCCCGTCCTGCCGGGCGAGCGCAACGCGCTGCCGTGGATGATCGGCGGCGGGGTCGCGCTGATCGGCGGCGCGGTGGTGCTGGTCCGGGCCCTGCGGCGGCGCTGAGCGGCCCGGCGGGCACCCACTAAGCTGGCTGTCCATGAGCAACGACCGCGACGCCCTGCTGGCGCAGATCAAGGACAAGGCCGTCGTGCACGGCAAGGTCACCCTCTCCTCCGGCCGCGAGGCCGACTACTACGTCGACCTGCGCCGGATCACGCTGGACGCCGAGGCGGCGCCGCTGGTCGGCAGGGTGATGCTGGACGCGGCCGCGGACCTGGAGTTCGACGCGGTGGGCGGCCTGACCCTGGGCGCCGACCCGGTGGCCGCGGCCATGCTGCACGCGGCGGCCGCCCGCGGCCGGAAGCTGGACGCGTTCGTGGTCCGCAAGGCGGGCAAGGCGCACGGCCTGCAGCGCCGGATCGAGGGCCCGGACGTGAAGGGCCGCCGGGTGCTGGCGGTGGAGGACACCTCGACCACCGGCGGCTCGGTGCTGACCGCGGTCGAGGCGCTGCGCGAGGCGGGCGCCGAGGTGGTCGGCGTCGCGGTGATCGTGGAGCGCGGCGCGGCCCCGGCGATCGCCGCGGCGGACCTGCCGTACGTCACCGCGTACACCCTGGACGACCTGGGCCTGTGAGCCCGGGGTGACCGTCCGCGTTCCACGTGGAACCGCGCGCGGGGCGCGGAACGGCGAGGGCCCCGACCACCTTCCGGTGGTCGGGGCCCTCGCCGTTCCGGGCGGTCCGGGATCAGCTCTTGCGGTGGCGGCCGCTGCCGACCGGCTCGCCGTCCTCGGCGGAGCCGCCCGCCGCCGCGGCCTTCTTCTTCTTCCGCTCGCGGACGACCTCGACGAAGATCGGCGAGACCGAGATCAGGATGATCAGGGCCATCGCGGGCAGCAGGTACTTGTCGATCACCGGCGCGAGCTGGTCACCGGTGAAGTAGCCGATCAGCAGCATGGTCTCGGTCCACAGGAAGGCCCCGACCACGTTCCAGACGAAGAAGGTCCTGGCGGGCATCTGCAGGGTGCCGGCGACCGGGTTCAGGAAGGTCCGCACGATCGGGATGAAGCGGGCCATCACGACGGCCTTGGCCGGACCGAACTTCTCGAAGTACTCCTCGGCCTTGGTGACGTACTCGGGCCGGAAGATCTTCGAGTTCGGCTTGTCGAACATCTTCGGGCCGACCTTCCGGCCGAGCACGTGCCCGAGTTGCGCCCCGACGATCGCGCACAGCGGTGCGCCGATCAGCAGGACGGCGATGTTCATCTGGGCGCCGGGGCCGAGGACCTTCTCGGCGGCGCTGGAGGCCGCGACACCGGCCAGGATCAGCAGGGAGTCACCGGGGAAGAAGAACCCGACCAGCAGGCCGGTCTCGGCGAAGATGATCGCCAGGATCCCGATGGCGCCGACGGAGGCGACGAGGGATTTGGCGTCGAGGACGTTGACGGCGAGCTGGAGGTGTTGTTCCACGGGCGCAGGATAGCCCGTACCGCTTTGCGAAGCCTTAACAGAGGCCCCCCGGTCGCCCTCCGGCGGGGTCGGCCGGAGGGGCGCCGTCCCAAGTGGCGGGCCGCTGGGTGTGTCCCGGGAGGGAGTCTGGGAGGATGGCGGAGGTGTCCGGCCCGCGGTCGAGCTGCCACCCTCATCGCTCGTACCGCATCGATGTCGTGAACCACAGGCGTATCGAGCCTTCGGACAGCGTCGTCCGATCGCCCCACACCGACAGGAGCGGATTCGCATGCCCATCGCAACTCCCGAGGCCTACAACGAGATGCTCGACCGGGCCAAGGCGGGCAAGTTCGCCTACCCGGCCATCAACGTCACCTCGACGCAGACCCTGCACGCCGCCCTGCGCGGCTTCGCCGAGGCCGAGAGCGACGGCATCATCCAGATCTCCACGGGTGGTGCGGAGTTCCTGGGTGGCCAGTACAACAAGGACATGGTGACCGGCGCGGTCGCGCTGGCCGAGTTCGCGCACATCGTCGCGGCCAAGTACGACATCACCGTGGCCCTGCACACCGACCACTGCCCGAAGGACAAGCTGGACGGCTACGTCCGCCCGCTGCTGGCGATCTCCGCCGAGCGCGTGGCCCGCGGCGAGAACCCGCTCTTCCAGTCGCACATGTGGGACGGCTCGGCCGAGACCCTGGCCGACAACCTGGCCATCGGCCAGGAGCTGCTGGCCCAGGCCGCCGCCGCCCGGATCATCCTCGAGGTCGAGATCACCCCGACCGGCGGCGAGGAGGACGGCGTCACCCACGAGATCAACGACGAGCTGTACACCACCGTCGCCGACGCGGTGCGCACCGCCGAGGCGCTCGGCCTGGGCGAGAAGGGCCGCTACCTGCTGGCCGCCTCGTTCGGCAACGTGCACGGCGTCTACAAGCCGGGCAACGTCGTGCTCCGCCCGGAGCTGCTCGCCGACCTGCAGGCCGAGATCGGCAAGCAGTACGGCAAGCAGGACCCGTTCGACTTCGTCTTCCACGGCGGCTCCGGCTCCACCGAGCAGGAGATCCTGACCGCGCTGGAGAACGGCGTCGTCAAGATGAACCTCGACACCGACACCCAGTACGCCTTCACCCGCCCCGTCGTGGACCACGTGTTCCGCAACTACGACGGCGTGCTGAAGGTCGACGGCGAGGTCGGCAAGAAGAACACCTACGACCCGCGCACCTGGGGCAAGCTGGCCGAGGCCGGCATGGCCCACCGCGTCACCGAGGCCGCGCAGCAGCTGCGCTCGGCCGGCAAGCGGATGAAGTAGGTCCCGCTCTCCCCCGGTGCCCCCGTCCCGCCCCGGGACGGGGGCACCGGCGCGTCCGGGCCCCGGGGGGCCGGTCCGGGGAGGGCCGGCCCGGAGCCGGGGCCGGAGGTGGTTGACTGGGGGCCATGAGCATTCACGAGAACCTGCTCGGCGGCCCGCCGCCGACCCACCTGCCGGCCGAGACCGGCCCGCTGGAGCTGCTGGCCTCTGGTGCCACCCCCGCCGAGGTCGCGGCCGCGCACCCGACCTCCTCGCTCGCCTGGGCCCAGCTGGCGGACGACGCCTTCGCGGCCGGCCGCACCGTCGAGTCCTACGCGTACGCCCGCACCGGCTACCACCGCGGGCTGGACGCGCTGCGCCGCAACGGCTGGAAGGGCCACGGGCCGGTGCCGTGGGAGCACGAGCCGAACCGCGGCTTCCTGCGGGCGCTGCACGCGCTGGGCCGGGCGGCCGGCGCGATCGGCGAGAAGGACGAGGCGGAGCGCTGCGCGCAGTTCCTGCGCGACTCCTCCCCGACCGCGGCCGACACCCTGAACTGACCCCGCGCGACCCGCGGACCGCACGCCGCCCGGCCCCGCGCCGGGCGGCGTTCCCGTGCCCGCTCCCGGACGGCCCGGGCCGGGCCCGGGCAGGTCCGGACCCCGCCTAGGCTTCCGGCATGACCGCAGAACTCTCCCGGCGCCTGCTCGACCGCTTCGGACCCGACGGCCTGCGCCGCCCCACGGCGGCGGAACTCGCCGCGACCGACCTCCCCGCCGGGGCGGCCGCCCTGCTGGCCGACTGCGGGCTCCCGCTCCGGGTCGGCCCGTACTTCGCCACCGGGGCCGGCGACGCCCCGGCGCTGGCCGACCACGCCGCCCGGCACGGCCTGCCCGCGCCGGGCGGCGGCGAGGGCCGCTGGGCCCGGCTGGGCACCGACCGGGGCGCCGAGCTGTGCGTGGACCCGGCCGGCCGGGTCTGGGCGGTGTACCTCGCCTACCGGGAGCCGTCCGTCCTGGTCAGCACCACCCTCGCGGCCTTCCTCGACTCGCTCGTCGAGCTCGACGACGCGCTGCGCGGCCTGGCCGCCGCCGAACTCCCGCAGGAGGTGTTCGGCCTGTTCGGCTCGGTCGAGAGCCGACTGCGCGGCACCGACCTGCGGGCCTTCGAGAGCGACGAGAACTGGTGGCCCCGGGTGCTGGAGGACGTCCGACACACCCGGGGCGTGCCCGGCTACGCCGCGTTCAAGTACCGCGACGGGCAGGGCGGGGAGCAGGTCCTCACCGCCGACGGCTCGCTCGCCCGGCACCCGGAGGAGGCGCTCTGGGCGCACCTGGCCGGGGCCGGCGTGCGGCCCGCCGACGTGCTGGAGGTCTACACCGAGCTGCAGGCCTGCTTCGCGCCCGGCCACTACTGCGGCGGGTGGATGGCCGCGACCTTCCCGCACGCCGAGTTCACCCACAGCTTCGACTACGGCGACACCGCCGCCGAACGGGAGGCGGGCGTCCGCGAACTCGCCGCCGCGCTCGCCGCCCGGCCGGACTGACCGGACTGACCGGACTGACCGGAGGCGGCCGATTCGGGGCCGACCCGGAACCATTCGGGGCCATACCGCGTATGTTCTCGGTGCGGCCCGTCTCCGGACGGGCCACCCGGACCGCCACGCCCCGAGGGAACCCCGATGCGCTCAGCCCGCAGGACGATCCGCCGCCGGCGCGCCCGCCGCCGGACGGCCTTCGCCGTGGGCGGCCTGGCAGCCCTCACCGTGCTGGGCACCGCCGGGTACGCCGCGCTGCACTCCGGCCCCCGGGGGTCCGCCGGGGACGGCGCCACCGTCCAGGCCCGGGCCGTCCCGCCGCTGGCCGACTCCGCCCCGCCCGCCGCGTCCCCGAGCCCGACGCCGTCGGGCGCGCCGGTGACGACCCCACCCCCGGCGCCGCCCGCCTCCAGCGCTCCGCCGGAGGTCGTGACCCGCGGCAGCGGCTCCTTCACCGTCGCCACCGCCGGCGGCAGCAGGACCGGCACCGGCACGACCCTGCGCCGTTACCGGGTCGAGGTGGAGGACGGCACCGGCATCGACCCGGCGGGCGCCGCGAAGATCGTCCAGGCCGTCCTCGCCGATCCGCGCAGTTGGAGCACCAACAAGCGCGACAGCTTCCAGCTGGTCTCCTCCGGCGGCTACGACTTCACCGTCAAGATCGCCTCGCCCGCCACCACCGACGCGATCTGCGCCACCGGCGGCCTGGACACCCGGGGCGAGGTGAACTGCGACGTCG
Source organism: Kitasatospora sp. NPDC015121 (assembly GCF_055562955.1). Lineage (NCBI taxonomy): Bacteria > Bacillati > Actinomycetota > Actinomycetes > Kitasatosporales > Streptomycetaceae > Kitasatospora > Kitasatospora sp. NPDC015121. The sequence continues at coordinate 214,133 of NZ_JBVHEH010000005.1, read as the reverse complement.
GCAGCCAGGTCGTGGTCAACTCCAAGCGCTGGCTGACCGGTTCCCCCGAGTTCGACGGCCCGCTGGACGACTACCGGGCCCTGATCATCAACCACGAGGTCGGCCACCGCATCGGCCGCGGCCACGAGACCTGCCCCGGCCAGGGCAGGCCCGCGCCCGCGATGATGCAGCAGATCTACGGTCTCAAGGGCTGCACCGCCAACGCCTGGCCCTACGACGCCAAGGGCCACTACCTGGGCGGCCCGTCCGTCCCGTGACGGCTCCCGCCACGGGACGGACGGGGTCCGCTCAGCCCAGCACCGGCAGGTAACCGGACAGGTCGCTGCGCTCGCCGCTGGCGGTGAGCGCGACGTCCAGGGCGGCGGACCAGGCGAGGCGGCCGGTGGCGAGGCGGATCCAGGTCAGCGGGTCGGTCTCCACCACGTTGGGCGGGGTGCCCCGGGTGTGGCGGGGGCCCTCGACGGCCTGCACGACCGCGTACGGGGGGACCCGCAGTTCGACCGCGCCGCCGGGCACCTGGGTGGCGAAGGCGTCGGCGAGCAGCCGGGTCGCGGAGGCCAGCGCGAAGCGGTCGTGCGGGAAGTCGGAGCGGCCGAGCGCGGCGGCCAGGTCGTCGGCGTGCACCACGGTCTCGACCAGCCGGGTGACCAGGAAGTCCGCCAGCGCCATCGGGCCGAACCGCATCGGGATGACCCGGCCGGGCTCCTGCCCCGCCGGACTGTCCACGGCCTTCCACAACTCGCCGATCTGCCGGTCGAGTTCGCCGGACACCTGGGCGGCGTCCCCGGCGAACTGCTCGGCCACCAGCTCGACGGCAGTGGAGTTGATCGCGGCGGCCGCGGTGCGGGTCTTCGCAGCCCAGTGGAGCGGCGTGATCGGGGCCTGCGGCGGCAGCGGGTCGTGCAGGTGCAGCGGGACCCAGCTGGCCACCATGCCGAGGTGGGCGACGAGTTCGCGGACCCGCCAGTCGCCCAGCCGGGTGGGGAGGGCCAACTGCTCGTCGTCCAGCGCGCGGACGGTGGCGGAGATCGCGTCGAGCTGCCCGGCGAGCGCGGCGCGCACCTTCACCGGGTCGTAGGTTCGGGGCTTCGGGGTGGGCATGCCCGCAGCGTACAAAACCCGGCGGGGCGGGTGGTCCGGAAGCACCGAACCGCCCGCCCCGCCGGGTTGACGAGCCGTCAGGCGAGCAGCGCCTCGATGACGCCGGTGTGGGCGTCGCGCAGCTCGGCCAGGGTGACGGTGAACTGGCCCTGGACCTCCAGCGCCTCGCCGTCCACCACGCCGATCCGGGTGGCGGGCAGGCCGCGGGCGCCGCACATGTCGTTGAACCGGAGCTCCTCGCTGCGCGGCACGGCCACCACGGCCCGGCCGGCGGACTCGGAGAACAGGAACACGAACGGGTCGGTGTCCGCGGGGACGACCACCCGGGCGCCCTTGCCGCCCTTGAGGCAGCTCTCCACCAGGGCCTGCGCGAGGCCGCCGTCGGAGAGGTCGTGCGCGGCGTCGACCATGCCGTCGCGGGAGGCGGCGATCAGGATCTCGCCGAGCAGCCGCTCGCGCTCCAGGTCGACCTTGGGCGGCAGGCCGCCCAGGTGGCCGTGCACGACCTGCGTCCAGGCGGAGCCGCCCAGCTCGTCGGCGGTGTCGCCGAGCAGGTAGAGCAGCTGGCCCTCCTCGGCGAAGCCGACCGGGGTGCGCCGGGTGACGTCGTCGATGACGCCGAGCACCGCGACCACCGGGGTCGGGTGGATGGCGACGTCGCCGGTCTGGTTGTACAGCGAGACGTTGCCGCCGGTGACCGGGGTGCCGAGCACCTGGCAGGCGTCGGCCAGGCCGCGGGTGGCCTCGGCGAACTGCCACATCACGTCCGGGTCCTCGGGGGAGCCGAAGTTGAGGCAGTCGGAGACCGCGAGCGGCTTGGCGCCGCCGGCCGCGACGTTCCGGTAGGCCTCGGCCAGGGCCAGCTGGGCACCGGTGTACGGGTCCAGCTTGGCGTAGCGGCCGTTGCCGTCGGTGGCGACCGAGACGCCGAGGTTGGTCTCCTCGTCGATCCGGATCATGCCGGAGTCCTCGGGGGTGGCGAGCACCGTGTTGCCCAGCACGTAGCGGTCGTACTGGTCGGTGATCCACGCCTTGGAGGCCTGGTTCGGCGAGCCGGCGACCTTGAGCAGCGCGTCCTTCAGCTCGGCGCCGTTCGCCGGGCGGGCCAGCCGCTCGGCGGTCGGGGCGTCGGCCTGCAGGGCGTCCTGCCAGGACGGGCGGGCGTACGGGCGCTGGTAGGTCGGGCCCTCGTGGGCGACGGTGCGCGGCGGCACGTCGACGACCAGCTCACCGTGCCAGAAGATCTCCAGCCGCTCGCCGTCGGTCACCTCGCCGATGACGGTGGCGATGACGTCCCACTTCTCGCAGATCTCCAGGAAGCGGTCGACCTTGCCGGGCTCGACGATCGCGCACATGCGCTCCTGCGACTCGCTCATGAGGATCTCCTCGGGAGAGAGCGTGTGGTCGCGCAGCGGGACGGTGTCGAGCTCGATCCGCATGCCGCCGGTGCCGGCCGAGGCCAGCTCCGAGGTGGCGCAGGACAGGCCGGCTCCGCCGAGGTCCTGGATGCCCGCGACGAGGTCTTCCTTGAAGATCTCCAGGGTGCACTCGATGAGCAGCTTCTCCTGGAACGGGTCGCCGACCTGGACGGCGGGGCGCTTGGCCGGGCCGGTCGCGTCGAAGGTCTCCGAGGCGAGCACCGAGACGCCGCCGATGCCGTCGCCGCCGGTGCGGGCCCCGTACAGGATGACCTTGTTGCCGGGGCCGGACGCCTTCGCGAGGTGGATGTCCTCGTGCTTCATCACGCCCACGCAGAGCGCGTTGACCAGCGGGTTGCCCTGGTAGCAGGAGTCGAAGACGACCTCGCCGCCGATGTTCGGCAGGCCCAGGCAGTTGCCGTAGCCGCCGATGCCCGCGACGATCCCGGGCAGCACGCGCCGGGTGTCCGGGTGGTCGGCCGCGCCGAACCGCAGCGGGTCCATCACGGCGACCGGGCGGGCGCCCATCGCCAGGATGTCGCGCACGATGCCGCCGATGCCGGTGGCCGCGCCCTGGTAGGGCTCGATGTACGACGGGTGGTTGTGCGACTCGACCTTGAAGGTGACCGCGTAGCCCTGGCCGACGTCGACGACGCCGGCGTTCTCGCCGATGCCGACGAGCATGGCGTCGTTCTCCGGGGCCTTCTCGCCGAACTGCTTGAGGTGGACCTTGGAGCTCTTGTACGAGCAGTGCTCCGACCACATCACCGAGTACATCGCCAGCTCGGCGCCGGTCGGGCGGCGGCCCAGGATCTCCCGGATCCGGGCGTACTCGTCCTGCTTGAGGCCGAGTTCGGCCCAGGGCTGGGCGGCGTCCGGGGTCTGCTCGGCGTTCTTGACGGTGTCGAGGCTCATCAGGCGTTCACCAGCTGCTTCAGGACGGAAGTGAAGAAGCCCAGGCCCTCGGTGGTCGGGCCGGTGAGCGGCTCCACGGCGTGCTCCGGGTGCGGCATCAGGCCGACGACATTGCCGGCCGCGTTGGTGATGCCGGCGATGTCGCGGTACGAACCGTTCGGGTTGACGTCGAGGTAGCGGGCCACGATCCGGCCCTCCGCCTCCAGCTCGTCGAGGACGCGCTCGTCGGCGACGAACCGGCCCTCGCCGTTCTTCAGCGGAACGACGATTTCCTGGCCCGCCGAGTAATCCCGGGTCCAGGCGGTCCCGGCGTTCTCGATGCGGAGCTTCTGGTCGCGGCAGATGAAGTGCAGCGAGTCGTTCCGGGTGAGCGCGCCGGGCAGCAGGTGCGATTCGCACAGCACCTGGAAGCCGTTGCAGATACCGAGGACCGGCATTCCGAGCTTCGCCTGCTCGATGACGGTGTCCATCACCGGGGAGAAGCGGGAGATGGCGCCGCAGCGCAGATAGTCGCCGTAAGAGAATCCGCCGGGCAGGACGACGGCGTCGACCTGGTGGAGATCCTTGTCACGGTGCCAGAGGGCGACCGGCTCGGCGCCGGCCAGGCGGACCGCGCGCTGGGCGTCGCGGTCGTCGAGGGAACCGGGGAAAGTGACGACGCCGATACGGGTGGTCACTTCTCCTCCTCCTCGACGCGGACGGTGAAGTCCTCGATCACGGTGTTGGCGAGGAAGGTCTCGGCGGCCTCGCGGATGCGGGCGAGCGCGGCGTCGTCGACCGGCCCCTCCAGCTCCAGCTCGAAACGCTTGCCCTGGCGGACGTCGGCGATCCCGGCGAACCCGAGACGCGGCAGCGCGCGCTGCACCGCCTGGCCCTGGGGGTCGAGGATCTCCGGCTTGAGCATGACGTCGACTACGACGCGTGCCACTGGCACTCCCGGTGGTGATTGCGTGAAGGCGGGGGAACTCCAGACTACCCGGACCGTCGGGCCCCCTTGCGGGCCACCAGCGGTAACGCGCGTAGACCCACACCCCTTACGCCCCAAGGGCCGCAGGCCCCCGACGCACCGGCCGCGCATCCGATTTACCCGCTTTAATCCCGTCTCCGGCGGCGGCTATCCGGACCGTATCGGCCCGGGCTAACCGCCCCGGCTAACCCGCCCGGCCGGAAGCCCGTGAATATCCGGAAAAAAGGAATCCCCAACTCTACGATTTCACCGGCCCTCGGGTGCAGAATAGGGCGACCGGCAGCCGAACGCGCCGCATCTCGGCGCGGGCTCCCTGCCCGCCGGTGGATGCCGCGGTCCGGCCCAACGGACCGGCGGGGCATCCGAGGCCCCCGACGGCCGAATTGCCCGAGAGGATTGACACCCATGGCTCAGCGTGTAGTCGTCACGCTCTCCGACGATCTGGACGGCGGCACTGCCGCGGAAACCGTGCACTTCGGCGTGGACGGGAAGTCCTACGAGATCGACCTGTCCGCCGACAACGCGGAAAAGCTCCGGGAGGCCCTCGCCCCGTTCGTCGCCGCCGGCCGCCGGCAGAGCCGCAGCGGGAAGTCCTTCCGCCGCACCGCGCTCACCCCGGACCCGGCCGCCGTCCGCGCCTGGGCGCAGTCGAACGGGCACGAGCTGCCCGCCCGCGGCCGCATCCCCAAGCACGTCTACGAGGCGTTCGCCGAGAGCAACTGACCTCCCCCACGGGCCCGTTGCGGGTCCGACGCCCTTCCCCGGCACCACCGCCGGGGAAGGGTGGGGCGAGCAGGCCGATTGATGTTGTAGAGTATTTCTCGTCGCCGCAACCGGGGGAACAACCCGAGCGGGGCGGCCGGTGCCCAGGCACCGTGCGGACGTGGCTCAGTTGGTAGAGCATCACCTTGCCAAGGTGAGGGTCGCGAGTTCGAATCTCGTCGTCCGCTCGCAGTCAGCGTGAACAGACTGGTGCAGTACAACTCCATATCCTGCGGACGTGGCTCAGTTGGTAGAGCATCACCTTGCCAAGGTGAGGGTCGCGAGTTCGAATCTCGTCGTCCGCTCCAGTACCGAAGGCCCCCCTCCACCGAGGGGGGCCTTCGGCGTTGTCGCGCCCGGGCGCCGCCGATGACATTTGTCACCGCCGACCCGTGCGGACGCACCGGCGCGCGGTGCGGGAGCGCACTACCGGCGGGCCCGGGCCGCCGGGAGGCTGGAGGCATGACCGACACCAGCCGTCCCCGCCCCGCCGCCGTCGAGGCCCGCGGGCTGCACCGCCGCTACGGGCCGTCCGGCCGGGGCGGCTTCGAGGCCGTCCGCGGCCTGGACCTCGCCGTCGCCCCCGGCGAGCTGTTCGCCCTGCTCGGCACCAACGGCGCGGGCAAGACCTCCACCCTGGAGGTGCTGGAGGGCCTGGCCGCGCCGAGCGCCGGCGAGGTCCGGGTGCTCGGCCTGGACCCGCGCCGGGAGCGCGCCGCGCTGCGCCCGCGGATCGGCATCATGCTCCAGGAGGGCGGCTTCCCCGGCGAGCTGACCCTGGCCGAGACCGGCCGCTGCTGGGCCGGCCTGACCACCGGCGCCCGGGCGGTCGACGAGGCGCTCGACCTGGTCGGCCTGCTGCCCCGGCGCACGGTGCGGGTCAAGCAGCTGTCCGGCGGCGAGCGCCGCCGGCTCGACCTGGCGATGGCCCTGCTCGGCCGTCCCGAGGTGCTGTTCCTGGACGAGCCCTCCACCGGCCTGGACCCGGAGGCCCGGGCCTCGGTCTGGCGGCTGATCCGCGACCTGCGGGCGGCCGGCACCACCGTGGTGCTCACCACGCACTACCTGGAGGAGGCCGAGGAGCTGGCCGACCGGCTGGCGATCATGCACCACGGCCGGGTGGTCACCGGCGGCACGGTCGCCGAGGTGCTGGCCGCCCACCCCGCCCGGATCGGCTTCGAACTCCCCGAGCGGACCGGCCCGCACACCGGCCTCGACCTGCCCCCGCTCCCCGGCACCAGCATCGAGCTGGACGGCCGCCGGGTGCTGCTGCGCACCTCCGACCTGCAGGGCACGCTGACCGAACTGCTCGGCTGGGCCGCCCGCCACCGGGTCGAACTGGCCCGGCTGGACGCCCGCAGCGCCTCGCTGGAGGAGGCCTTCCTGGCCGTCGCCGCGTCCCCGACCGACCCGACCGGCCCGACCGCCTCCCCCTCCTCGCCCGTCTCCCCCGCCCCGTCGCAGATCGGACCCGCCGCATGAGCGCCGCCGCCGCCCCCGCCGCCCTGACCCCGCTCTCCCGGCTGCTGGCCCTGGGCCAGGCCGAGGCGGTGCTGCTGCGCCGCAACCGCACCGCGGTGTTCCTGGCCCTGGTGCTGCCGTTCCTCCTGGTCGGCTCGCTCCGCTCGATCCTGCGCTCCGCCGCCGAGCACACCCCCGGGCTGGACGTGAACGGCAACCTGGTCACCAGCTCGATGGGCATCGTCCTGCTGGTCGTCGTCTACACCAACCTGACCACCGCCTACACCGCCCGCCGCAACGAGCTGGTGCTGAAGCGGCTGCGCACCGGCGAGGCCGCGGACGCCGAGATCCTGCTCGGCACCGCGTTCCCGTCGATCGGCCTGGCGCTGCTCCAGTGCCTGCTGCTGGGCGTCGGCGGCTTCGCGCTGCTCGACCTGCGGGCGCCCGCGAACCCGCTGCTGGTGCTGGCCGGCCTGGCGCTGTCCGCGCTGCTGCTGACCGGTCTGGCCGCGCTGTCCAGCGCGATCACCAGGACCGTGGAGACGGCCGGCATCACCACCCTCCCGCTGATGCTGGCCGCCCAGTTCGGCTCCGGCCTGATGATCCCGCTGGAGTCGATGCCGGACACCGTGGCGGACGTCTGCCGCCTGCTGCCGACCACCCCCGCGCTCCAGCTGCTGCACATCGGCTGGCTCGGCACCGACGGCACCGGCCCGTCCGAGGGCTTCGCCGCGACCTGGGGCCACGCCTGGCTCCCGCTGCTGCTGGCCGCGGCCTGGGCGGGCGCGGCGGCCTGGGGCGCCCGCCGCTGGTTCCGCTGGGAGCCGCGCCGCTAGATTCGACCGACGACCGCCGAGGAACAGGGGACCGAACCGTGCGGGTCCGCAGACCACGACCGATCCACCGCTGGCGGGAGCTGTCCAAACCGCAGCGCACCGAGCTGTACATGCGCTGGTCGCTGTACACGGTGTCGCTGGTCCAGGTGTTCGCGGTGTACGCGCTGCTGGGCACCGCCCACCCGCAGCGCCGAATCCCGGCCTGGGAGCTGCGGGTCGGGGTGCCGGGCACGCTGCTCGCGGCGGCGCTGAACGTGGCGCTGGTCCGCACCGGCCTGCCCGCCTACCTGGGCCGGCGCCCGCACCCGCACGGCTGGGTCGCGGCGTCCGGCGCGGTGTCGGCGGGGCTGGCGCTGGCGGTGCTGCTGCTCGACGGGCGGCCGCTGGACGGGTCGACGGAGTCGGTGCCGGTGGCGACCGTGACGATGGTCTTCTGGCTGGCCACCGCGTCGCTGGCGCTGCCGACGAGGCAGTACCTGCTGGTGCTCGGCGCGGCGGTGGCGCTGCTCGCGGTGCCGCTGCTCGCGGTGGGCACGCCCTCCGGGTTCGTGGTCGGCCTGGTGCTCGGCTGCCTGGTCGGCTCGGCGATCGCCGGGGCGACCACCCGCTGCTCGGCGTGGACCGCGAAGGTGGTGTGGGAGCTGGACGCCGCCCGGGAGACCCAGGCCCGGCTCGCGGTCGCCGAGGAGCGGCTGCGGTTCTCCCGCGACCTGCACGACGTGCTGGGCCGCAACCTGGCCACCATCGCGCTGAAGAGCGAGCTGGCCGTCCAGCTGGCGCGCCGTCAGCGCCCCGAGGCGGTCGACCAGATGACCGAGGTGCAGCGGATCGCGCAGGACTCGCAGCGCGAGGTGCGCGAGGTGGTGCGCGGCTACCGGACCGTCGAGCTGCACACCGAACTGGCCGGCGCCGCCTCGGTGCTGCGCGCCGCGAAGGTCGACTGCCGCACCGAGCTGTCCGGCGCGGACGGCCTGCCCGCCGAGGCGCAGTCGGTGCTCGGCTGGGTGGTGCGGGAGGCCGCGACCAACGTGCTGCGGCACTCGGAGGCCGCGAACTGCCGCTTCCGGCTGCGGGTCTCGGGCGGCACCGCGCTGCTGGAGGTGGAGAACGACGGCGTGCCCGCCGTGCCGCCGCCGCGCGCGGAGGGCTCGGGCAACGGCCTGCGCGGCCTGGGCGAGCGGCTGGCCGCGCACGGCGGCACCCTGAGCACGGCCGGCGGCGGCCCCGGCCGCTTCCGACTGACCGCCGAACTTCCGTTCGACACGAGGGGACTGGCCTGATGACCGACCGGGTGCGGGTACTGCTCGCGGACGACGAGCACCTGATCCGCGGCGCCCTGGCGGCGCTGCTCGCGCTGGAGGACGACCTGGCGGTGGTCGCGGAGGCGGCGACCGGCCCGGAGGCGCTGGCGATGGCCGCCGCGCACCGTCCGGACGTCGCGGTGCTGGACCTGCAGATGCCGGGGCTGGACGGCCTGGAGGTGGCGGCCGAGCTGCGGCACCGGCTGCCGGAGTGCCGGGTGATGATCGTGACCGGGCACGGCCGGCCGGGCTACCTGAAGCGGGCCCTGGAGGTCGGGGTGCGCGGCTTCCTGCCGAAGACCGTCTCCGCCTCCGACCTGGCCGGGATCATCCGCACCGTCCGGGCCGGCGGCCGCTACGTGGACCCGGAGCTGGCCGCGGAGGCGATCAGCGCGGGCGACTCCCCGCTGACCCCGCGCGAGACGGACGTGCTGGAGCTGGCCGCGGACGGCTCCCCGATCGCCGAGATCGCCGAGCGGGCCGCGCTCTCGCCGGGCACGGTCCGCAACTACCTGTCCTCGGCGGCGGGCAAGCTGGGCGCGGAGAACCGGCACGCGGCGGTCCGGATCGCCCGCGAGCACGGCTGGCTGTGAGGCGGGCGCCCCGCAGCCGGCCGTGCGGGGGCGTCACTTCCAGGGGAGGCCGGTGAGCTTCTCGTACGCGTCGATGTAGCGCTGCCGGGTGTGCGCGACCACCTCGTCGGGCAGCTTCGGCGGCGGGTTCTCGCTCTTGCGGTCCCAGCCGGAGGCCGGCGAGGTCAGCCAGTCGCGGATGATCTGCTTGTCGAAGGACGGCTGGTCGTGGCCGGGCTCCCACGCGTCGGCCGGCCAGAAGCGCGAGGAGTCGGGGGTGAGCACCTCGTCGCCGATCACCAGCTCGCCGTCCAGCAGGCCGAACTCGAACTTGGTGTCGGCCAGGATCAGGCCGCGCTCGCGGGCGATGTCCCGGGCCCGGGAGTACACCGCGAGGGTGGTCTGGCGCAGCGTGGCGGCGAGTTCGGCGCCGATCCGGCGGGCGGTCTCCTCGTAGGGGACGTTCTCGTCGTGCTCGCCGACCTCGGCCTTGAGCGCCGGGGTGTAGATCGGGCCGGGCAGCTCGGAGCCGTTGTCCAGGCCCTCGGGCAGCGCGACGCCGCACACCGTGCGGGAGACCCGGTACTCCTCCAGGCCGGAGCCGGCCAGGTAGCCGCGGGCGACGCACTCCACCGGGATCATGTCGAGGCTGCGGCAGACCAGGGTGCGCCCGGCCCAGCCGGCGGGGGCGCCGGCGGGCAGCTCGGTGGAGACGACGTGGTTGGGGACGATGTCGGCGATCCGCTCGAACCACCACAGCGAGAGCTGGGTGAGGATCCGGCCCTTGTCCGGGATCTCGTTGGGCAGCACCCAGTCGTAGGCGGAGGTCCGGTCGCTGGCCACCATCACCAGGTTGCCGGCCGCGTCCCGGTACAGGTCGCGCACCTTGCCGGTGTGCAGGTGGACCAGGCCGGGCACCTGGACCGGCTCGGGCTTGGTGACGAATCCGCTCACGGTCAGTCAGTCCTCACAGCTGGGGGGCTCTGCGACCGAGTCTTTCACGCCCGCCGGGTCAGCCGCCGGAGCGCCCCTCCTTGCAGAGCCGGTCCAGCAGGTTGGCGGTGGCGCGCTGGATCCGCTCGTCGGTGTGGCCGGGCCGGTCCAGCGCGGGCGACCAGGCGAACGTCCCGGCGGCGAACACGTACGCGCCGCTGGGCGCCCGGTAGAGCGAGGTCTCCTGGTGGGTGGCCCGGCCGGCCGCGTCCCGGTACGGGGAGTGCGCGAGCAGCACCCGCTCGGTGTGCGCGGGCAGTTGGACCTTCGGGTAGTAGCGGTCGGCCTCGCCGGCGACCAGGCCGGGCAGCTCCTCGCCGTCCGCCAGGCCGGTCCCCTGCCACAGCCAGTGGCCGGTGTTGCGGGCCACCAGCGGCACCGGCGCGGGCACGCTGCCCGCGTACTGGACGCCCAGCAGGTGCTGCTCGGGCTCCCCGGCGTCCCGCCACAGCGCGGAGGACGCGCCCGGCACGCCGGCGGCGGGGTGGTCGGCGGCGACCCGCTGGCGCTTGCGGCAGTTCAGCAGCCGGGACGGCGCGCCGTCGGCGCCCGCCGACAGCTCGACCCGCCAGTACACGCTGTTCGCGGAGAGGAACACCAGCGAGGTGCCGCCGTCCCGGGCCCGCTCGGCGGCCCGCCGCATCGGCTCGGACCAGTACTCGTCGTGCCCGGGGAAGACCAGTGCCTTGTAGCGGGAGGCGTCCACCAGTCCGGCGTGCAGGTCGGTCGCGGTGGCGTAGCCCAGGTCGTAGCCGTAGCGCTCGGCCCAGCGGATGAAGTCGTAGGCGTGCCCGACGTGCAGCGGCAGCCCGGCCCCGGCGTGCGGCCGGTCGAAGGAGACCGTGACGGCCGCCTCGCCCTCCCCGACCAGGTGCCCGCCCCCGTCCCAGGCGTGGTAGAGGCTGGCGCCCAGCTGCCCGTCCTCGGGGAACAGGTTGTACGCCTGCCAGGTGACGTCCGGCAGCACCAGCAGCAGGTCGGCCGGGTCGAAGTCCCGCACGGTGAACGGGATGTGGCTGCGGTGGCCGCCGTCGGCGGTGGTCAGCACGGCGACGTACGCGCCCGGGCGCCAGTCGGTCGGGACCTGCAGCCGCCAGGACAGCCACCAGTGGTGGCAGGAGACGGTGCGGTCGGCGACCATCGGCGCGGGCTGGGCGAGGCCGGAGATCAGCGGGCTGGAGTACACCTGCCGGGCGCCGTCGCCGCCGTCGTGGCCGATCCGGTAGACGTCGACCTGGAACTCCTGCGGCGGCTCCACCGTCACCCGCAGGTCGACCGCGCCGCCCGGTCGGGCCACGCCGGGCGAGGCGAAGCCCTTGATCTGCCGGCGCACGTCGTCCGCGTTGCGCGGCCCGCTCACCGCCGGCCGCGGCCGGGCCGGGCCGTCCACCGGCCGCTGCCCGGGGGCGTCCACGCTCACGTACCAGGGGACGACGCCCTCGCCCTCCGCCAGGTAGTGGTCCGGGCTGCGCAGCCAGGGCAGCGGGCCCTGCCCGAACGGGTCGCTCACCCCGTGCGCCAACGTGCCGGACTCCCACCGGCGGTTGGACTCCGTCCCCACGCGCCCCTCCCCACCCCTTCGCACGCCCGCCGAGGGTTGGCAATTGCCACGCGGATGTGCGTGCCGAACAGCACACCACAGTTGGACGGCGAAGCGTCACCCCACCGTAGCAATTGCTACGAATGAAACCGGGTTCCCCGGGACGGTCCCGGACCGTCCCGGTTCAGCCCGAAAGGCGCACCGGGCGCTCGACCCTGATCCCGGCCCGTTCCAGCCAGGCCCGCAGCGGGCCGTCCTGCCCGTCCTCGACCGCCATCGCCACCGCGGGGGCCAGCTCGGCCCGGGGCGCGGCGGAGCAGAGCAGCACCGGGCCGTCCAGCCAGTCCAGTCCGGGGGTGGCGGTGCCGGCGTCCACCGCGGCGCAGCAGACCGTGGCGGTGAGGTGCTCGACCAGCAGGTCGCGGCCGCTGCGCACGGGTGGCAGCGGGGGCGCGACCCGGGCGGCGCGCGCCACCTGGCCGGCCAGTGCGGCGGACAGCCGCTCGGCCTCGCCGGCCGCCAGCCGGGCCAGCAGCTTGTCCAGCGCCGGGCCGGTGCCGGGGCGGTCGTCGCCGAGCGCGGCCTGCAGCGCGGCGGCCTGGGCGCGCCAGCCGCGGTCGACCACCAGGCGCGGGTAGTCCTCCCAGTCGAGCGGCTGCCAGCCGTCGGCGGGCTCCTCGTGCAGCAGTTCGGCGGCCAGCCGGGAGATCCGGGTGTCGGCCAGGCCGGGCTCCTCCAGCAGGTCGCAGGCGGGGCGGTCGTCGAGCCGGTTGCCGTAGCCGTCGGCGAGCCGGTCGCGGCGGGACAGCTCGGTCAGCGCGGAGACCACGCCCGCGTTCAGGTGGGCGGGGTGCAGGCCCAGCCGCCAGGCGGGCAGCGCGACCCGGGTGAGCAGCCGATCCCACCCCGCGTAGGCCAGGCCGACCTGGGCCTGAGCGGCGATCCGCGGCCCGTAGTCGACCGACCGGGCCCGCTCGGAGGCCCGGGCGGCGACGGCGTGCTCCAGCTCGGCGGAGTGCTCGCGGCAGGCGCCCAGCAGCCGCCGGTCGACCAGGTCGACCAGCGCGGCGGGGCCCCGGTGCCGGTCGCCGAGCGAGGCGTCCAGGGTGCGCAGCCAGCGGCGGGCGGCGGCGATGTCCGGGTCGGCTGCGCCGGCGGTGCCGGCCACCACGGGGGCCAGCAGGGCGCGCAGTTCGGCGGCCCGCATCCACCACAGGAACGGGGAGCCGATCACCAGCACCGAGCCGGGCGGCCCGGTCCGCCGGGCCGGGCCGGGCGGTTCCTCCAGCCAGCTGTCGCAGTCCGGGGTGAGTGCGATCGCGGCGGGCGCGGGGACGTCGAGCCGCTCGGCCAGCTCCTCGATCAGCCGGTACAGCTCGGGCGCGTCGGCCCGGGCCAGCGGCACCGCCGGGGTGGCGGGCGGGACGGCCCGGCGGTGCGCCCGGACCGCGAGCGCGGCCAGCGCCAGGGTCAGCGCGGCGACCGCGCAGACCGCCCAGCGGACGCCGTCCCAGAGCGGGGCGTCCGGCGCCCCGGGGGCGCCTATGTGCCCGGTGAACCGCCCGGCCAGCAGCACCACCGCGCAGGCGGCGGGCAGCGCGGCGGCGGCCACGGCCCGTCCGCGCAGACGCAGGACGGCCTGGGCTCGTGCGCGTGCGGTGTCCACTGCAGCCATCGCCGCGGCACCCCCTTCGCAGCCGACTCGACTCGATCGTTTCCGGTACGGGAAGCGGCGGATGCCGAACCCGGTGGTACGACTCGCGTGGCGCTCTCCCACGAGTCTCGACGCCGCGGTGCGGGCTGGTGTTCCGGAACTCCGGCGATTCCACCCGTCCTGGTGACACCGCGGCGGGGCGCGCCACCGCTCCCAGCATCCCCCCGGCGCGCCGGGGCGACGAGCCGCGTCCGCGCCCCGACCCCCGCTCCGGCGCGATGCAGCGCACCCTAAGGCCCGCGCTCGCGCCCCGTCAGCAGGATGCGCCGCCCATCACCCGAAGGACTGGTTTTCCGGCCACCGGGCTGACCGCCGCGACCTCGGGAAACGCCGCGGGGCGCTGCGTCCGGACGGGTCGGTCCGGGCACGGCGCCCCGCGGGAGCGTTCTGCTACTGGGCTGCGGCCGGGCCGCTACCGGGCGGCCTTCGCCGCGATGTCGGTGCGGTGCTGGCCGCCCTTGAAGGAGATCCGCGCGACGCCCGCGTAGGCCTTCTCCCGGGCCTCGGCGAGGTCCGCGCCGACGGCGGTGACGGACAGCACCCGGCCGCCCGCGGTCAGCACCCCGCCGTCCGGGCCGGCCTTGGTGCCCGCGTGCAGCACGAACGCGGTGCCGTCGGCCTCCGCCTCGGCCAGGCCCTCGATCGGGTCGCCGGTGCGCGGGTCCGCCGGGTAGCCCTCGGAGGCCATCACCACGGTGACCGCGGCCTCGTCGGACCAGCGCAGCGGCTCCAGCTCGCCGAGCGTGCCGTTCGCGGCGGCCAGCAGCACGCCGGCCAGCGGCGTGCGCAGCCGGGCCAGCACGACCTGGGTCTCCGGGTCGCCGAAGCGGGCGTTGAACTCGATCACCCGGGTGCCGCGCGAGGTCAGCGCCAGGCCCGCGTACAGCAGGCCGGAGAACGGGGTGCCGCGGTGGCGCAGCTCGTCCACGGTCGGCTGCAGGACGGTCTCCAGCACCTCGGCGACCAGGCCCTCGGGGGCCCAGGGCAGCGGCGAGTAGGCGCCCATGCCGCCGGTGTTGGGGCCCCGGTCGCCGTCCAGCGCGCGCTTGAAGTCCTGCGCGGGGACGAGCGGGAGCACCGTGGTGCCGTCGGTGATCGCGAACAGCGACACCTCGGGGCCGTCCAGGTACTCCTCGATGACCACGCGCTCGCAGGCCCCGGCGTGCTCCAGCGCGGCGGCGCGGTCCTCGGTGACCACGACGCCCTTGCCGGCCGCCAGGCCGTCGTCCTTCACCACGTACGGGGCGCCGAACGCGTCCAGCGCCTCGGCGGCCTCCCGCTCGGTGACGCAGACGTAGGAGCGCGCGGTGGGGACGCCGGCCGCGGCCATCACGTCCTTGGCGAAGGCCTTGGAGCCCTCCAGCTGCGCGGCCTCCCGGCCGGGGCCGAAGACCGGGATGCCGGCCGCCCGCAGCGGTTCGGCGACGCCGGCCACCAGCGGGGCCTCCGGGCCGACCACCACCAGGTCGGCACCCAGCTCCCGGGCCAGCGCGGTGACGGCGTCGCCGTCCAGCTGGTCGACCGGGTGCAGGGTGGCGACCCGCGCGATCCCGGCGTTGCCCGGGGCGCAGTGCAGCTCGGTAACGGCAGGGTCTTGGGACAGAGAGCGGCACAGGGCGTGTTCGCGGGCGCCGGTTCCGATGACGAGGACCTTCACGCCTGCCAACCCTAGTCGGTGGCCGGTTCCGCACCGTCGGCGGCTCCGGCGGAACCTCCGAACCACCGGGCCCGCCCGGCGGGCGGGATTCGTAGGAACGCACAGGAACTTCCCCGAACAGCCGTGCCGTCACACCGACGACCCGCGCGACCCTCGCTCGGACGGGTGAAATCCGGCCAGCCGCCGCAACCCTCCCACCTCGGCTTCCGGAGGTGAAATCACATAACGATCACTGCGGAAGCGCCCCCACGGTCAGCCATTTGGCGGTAAGAAGTGCTGTTGGACCCGGATCCGGCCGCACCGCCGGGCACGGCACCATGGGCGGCTGCGACCCGCCCGCGGCGCCACGGGTCCGCACCGCCGTGCCACGAACCGCCAGTTCCACGAACCGGCCGCCCGACCCCCCGGACGGCCGGGCTCCGTACCGATCAGTCCCGGTGCCCGCCGGGCCTCCGCAGTCACCCCGCCACAGGGAGCGCCACAGGTGAGCCAGCCGGAAATGCAGCCCGAGGAGAGCCCCTGGGGCAAGGAGGTCGCCGACGACGACCAGTCCGTCCCGGGCGCCGGCGGACGGACCCCGACCCGCCGCCGCGCCGACCTGAGCGCCCGTCAGTTCCCGCTCGGCGACTGGGGCGAGCCCGCCGAACGGCTGGAGGAGCTCTACCGCTGGTCGGAGGAGCGCGCCGTCGAGGCGATCGACTGGTACCGCCGGGACCGGGTCTGGAAGCGCCGCTGGGCCCGCCTGCTGCGGTTCTCCGCCGCGGTGTTCGGCGTCGGCGGCGTCACCGCCCCGCTGGCCTCGCTGACCGGCGAGCTCCCGCACGCGATGGAGTGGGGCTACACCGGCCTCGCGCTGACCGCCGCCTCGCTGCTCGCCGACCGCGCCTTCGGGCTCACCTCCGGCTGGATGCGCGACGTCTCCACCGCGCAGGCCCTGCAGCGCCGCCTGGAGGCCTTCCAGTTCGACTGGGCCTCCGAGTGCGTCCGCGAGGTCCTCGGCCCCACCGAGGGCACCGCGGGCGAGGCCGCCGAGCGCTGCCTGGGCGTGCTGCGCCGCTTCTGCGAGGACGTCTCCGACATGGTCCGCACCGAGACCTCGGAGTGGATGCTGGAGTTCCGGGCCGGCATGAGCCAGCTCCCCACCCAGGCCCCCGGCACCTGGGGCGGCCGCCACGAGGGCGGCTCCGGCGCCCAGGTCCGCGTCCTGCCCCCGCCCGGCACCCGGCCCACCATGCCGCGCCAGCGGCCCCCGGAGGGCCCGCTGCGCTGAGGGGCGGGCGGAGTCGGCTCCCGGCTCCGCCGCCGCGTCCCCGCACGGGGGCGCGCCCCGACGAGGGCGCTCCGACGTCCGCTCCGCTCCGTCAGGCGAAGACGACCATCGAGCCCTGGGTGACGCTGCGGGTCGCCGCCGTGTAGAGGCCGGACCAGGCGTGCCGCTCGCGCGCGTAGGGGTGGAAGTCGTCGATCGGCGGCCCGAAGGGCTGCTCCAGCTGGGTGGGCCCCAACGGCTTCGTGGGCGGCGGGGGGTTGAGCGGATCGATCCCCAACAGCGGTGCCACCGCCTGGAGTTCGCGCAGCAGCCCGTATGAGGACCCCAACGGGCCGCCCGCGGCCAGGAGTTCGTCACCAACCAGCGGGGTCTGGAAGTCCACCGGCAGGTACGCGCCCGCGTGGTCGAAGTGCCAGACCAGGTGCGACTGTTCGGCGGTGGACTCGAACATCTCCAGCAGCTGCTCGTAGTCGCCGCCGAGCGCGTCCACCGGCGTCACCTCGAACCCGGTGAGGCCCAACAGGTAGGCGCGGCGCAGGAAGTGCAGCGAGTCGTAGTCGAACGCGGCTATCGCCTCGACGTCCCCGGAGAAGCCCGGCACGTACGGGTGCACCGGGACGGGCGGCAGCCCGTGCTGGGCGAGCACCGCGTCGTAGCGGGCGAGGTCCTCGCGGAACGGGTTCTCGGGGCTGTGGGAGAGCACGTCCACGAGCGGGACGAGCCAGAGGTCGCAGGCCATGAGCCGGCTCGTCCTCTCTGCTGGCGGGGGCAACGGGCCCCAACCCTACCGGCCCGCGGCGGGCTCCCCGCTGCCCGGGCGGAACGGCCGGGCGAACCGCCCGGGGGGCACGAAGCGCGGCATCGGCACCCGGCCCAACCCGACGGCGGCGGGGGCCGGTTGGGGGGCGGGGCCGGCCGGCCGCACCACCGTCGGGGCGGCCGGGACGGCCGCCGGGGGCGCCGCCGCGGGCGCGGCCGGCTCGCGCAGCAGCCGGAGCACGGCCACCCCGTCCAGTGACTCGCCGAGCCGCCGGGCCAGCAGCTCGACGGTGAACAGGTTGTACTCGTTGACGACCCGGTGCGCCCCGGTCCGGTCCCGGGCCTCGATCCGGTCGACCAGTTCGCCGTGCCGGTCCCAGCAGACCCCGGCCAGCTCGGGGCCGGCGGCCCGCAGGTGCGGGGCGGCGAACATCCAGGACTGGATCCGCAGCCAGCCCAGGTAGTCGGCGATCCGGTCGTTGCACAGCACCCCGGCGGCCTCCTGCCAGAACCGCAGGTCGCAGCCGACCAGGACGTCCAGCTGCCCGGCCCGGGCGGCCCGGGCCGCGGCGTCGGCCCGGCGGCGCAGCGAGGGCAGCCGGGACCAGTCGTAGGCGAGCTCGCCGCGGGCGGACAGGTGGCGCAGCGCGTTGTCGGTGAGCAGGGTGCGGGCCTCGAAGATCTCCAGGAAGTCGGCCCAGGTGAACTCGGGGACGGTGAAGCCCCGGTGCGGTTCGGTGACCAGCAGGCCCTGGGCGGCGAGGTCGACCAGCGCCTCCCGGGCGGGGGTGGCGGAGACGCCGTAGATGTCGGCGATCTCCTTGACGGTGAAGTTCCGCCCGGCCGGGAGCCGGCCGGCCATCATCTCGTCGCGCAGGGCTTCGGCGATCTGTTCGCGGAGGCTGTTGCGCCGGATCAGGGCGCGCCCGCCCCCGCCTCCCGCAGCGGTCATGGCCGCCCCCTCTCCGTGCCGCGCCCTCGTGCGGCCGGAACCCGGCTCACAAAACGCGCACAGAGTACCCCGGAATGGTCAATCCGGACCAAGGGCACGGAGAATTCCGTGCCCTTGCCGTCTGGCCCCCGGGGTCGGGCGGGTCGGCCTCAGCGCCGCACGGCGCCAGCGCCGCACGGCCTCAGCGCTGCACGGGCGCGGGGATGCCGAGCAGCCGGTCCCGGTGCACCGGGAACTCGGCGCGGCTCTTCGCCACCTCGGCCGGGTCGAACTCCACGGTCAGCACCTGCTCGTCCGGCCCGGCCTCGGCCAGCACCCGGCCCCACGGGTCGACCACGACGCTGCGCCCGGCCTGCTCGACCCCGCCGTGGGTGCCCGCGGTGTTGCAGGCCAGCACGAAGGCCTGCTCCTCGACGGCCCGGGCGCGGGCCAGCAGGCTCCAGTGCTCGCCCCGGCGGGCCGGCCAGGCGGCTGGGACGACCAGCAGCTCGGCCCCGCCGTCCAGCAGCGCCCGGAACAGCTCGGGGAACCGCAGGTCGTAGCAGGTGGCCAGGCCCAGCACGGCGAAGCCCGCGTCCGCGGTGACGATCTCCTGGCCGGCGCCCATCGCGACGGCCTCGCCGCTGTCGAAGCCGAAGCGGTGGATCTTGCGGTAGGTGCGGACCAGCTCGCCGTCGGGCGCGAACAGCAGCGAGGTGTTGTAGATCGGGCCGTCCGGGTCCCGTTCGACGATCGACCCGGCGTGCAGCCAGCAGCCGACCGCCTTCGCGGCGGCCGCCATCGTCTCGGCGGTCGGTCCGTCCAGCGGTTCGGCGCCGGCCGACCAGGCGTCGTACGCGAAGCCGCCGACCGGCCACAGCTCCGGCAGCACCACCAGGTCGGCGCCCTCCTGGGCGCGGACCAGCGCCGCGGTGCGGGCCCGCCGCTCGGCGGGCGGTTCGGCGTCCGACACCGCGAGTTGGATCAATGAAGCGCGCACAGTACCACCGTCCACGGCAAGAGTCCTACGATCGTCACCCGAAAGCGCTGCCCTGCTCTCACCCGGCAGCGTAACGTGCCGTATGCGCGTCCGTGCGAGGTCTCGGCAGCCCGGGCGACGTGGGACGACGCAAGCCGACGGAGGGGCCGGAGATACCAGTGGCGGACAACCAGACCGTGCAGGCGTACACCGACGCGTGGACGCAGTCCATCGAGTCCATATCCGAGCTGCTCGCCCCGTTGCCGACCGACGCCTGGAACCGGGCCACCGAGTGCACCGGCTGGTCCGTGCGGGACGTCGTCTCGCACGTCATCGGCGTCGAGTCGGAGCTGCTCGGCGACCCGCGCCCGATCCACGCCCTCCCGCGCGACCTGCGGCACGTCACCAACGAGTTCACCCGGTACATGGAGCTGCCGGTCGACAAGCGCCGCTGCTGGACGCCGGTGGAGATCACCAGCGAGCTGGAGTACACGGTGATCCGCCGCTCCCGGGCGCTGCGCGCTGCCAAGCACGGCCCGGACGACCTGGTGCGCTTCCCCGCCGGCCCGCTGGCCCGGGACGTCCCGTACGCGACGCTGCTGCGGCTGCGCGCCTTCGACGTGTGGGTGCACGAGCAGGACCTGCGCCGCGCCCTCCAGGTGCCGGGCAACCTGGACTCCCCGGCGGCGGTGGTGACCAGGGACTGGCTGATCGGGACGCTGCCCAAGCAGGTCGCCAAGCACGCGGGCGCGCCGATCGGCTCCACGGTGGCCTTCGACGTCGCGGGCGCGCTGCCGTTCCAGCGCACCGTGCGGGTCGGCGCGGACGGCCTGGGCAGCGTGGACGAGTCGGTGGTGCTGGCCCCCGAGGTGCGGCTGTCGATGGACTGGCAGACCTTCGTCCGGCTGTGCTGCGGCCGGGTCCGTCCGGAGACCGCGCTGGTCAACGTGATCGGCGACCAGGAGCTGGGCGCCCGGGTGCTCACCCACCTGGTGAGCACCCCCTGAGCCGCTAGCGGGGGGCCAGCTTGCGGCGCAGCCGCAGGATCATCGTCGTCCCGAGCAGCAGCGGCAGCAGCTGGAAGCAGAACGCCACCCGGTAGGCGTGCGCGCCGTGGGTGCCGCCGCCCGGGTCGGCCAGCGCGTCCAGCAGCACGCCGACGCCCAGCAGGGTGATCATCGAGCCGATGAAGCCGCCCATGTTGGCGATCCCGGAGGCGGTGCCCATCCGCTCGGCCGGGTTGTACGCGCGGGCGTAGTCGAGGCCGATCAGCGAGGCCGGGCCGTTGCTGCCCATCACCAGCATCAGCACCACCAGCAGCCACAGCGGCGGGTGGCCGTGCGGCCAGGCCAGCACGGCCGTCCAGCAGAGCGCGGTGGCGCCGAGCACGGCGAAGGCGATCGGCAGCCGGGCGGCGGCGGTGCGCGAGACCAGCCGGCCGAACAGCAGGCCGAAGGCCATCCCGCTGAGCACCAGCAGGCTGAGCAGGCCGCCCGCCCCGGCGTGCGACATGCCCTGCCCCTCGACCAGGTAGGGCATGCCCCAGAGCAGGCCGAACGCGGACGCCGGGAACGCGGTGGTGAAGTGCACCCACATGCCGAGCCGGGTGCCGGGCTCGGACCAGGCGGCCCGGATCTGCTGCCCGACCGGCAGCCGGAGGCTCTCGTGCGCGACCTGCCCGGGCGCCCCGGGCGGGGCCTCCCGGAGCAGCCCCAGCACGGCGGCGAAGACCACGGCGCCGGCCAGCGCGATCGCGCCGAAGGTGGTGCTCCACCCGGCGCCGTGCAGCGCCTGCGCGAGCACCACGGTGGTGAACAGGTTGCCGCCGGTGCCGACCAGGCCGGTGAGCTGGGCGACGAACGGGTTGCGGGCGGCCGGGAACCAGCGGGCGGCGATCCGCAGCACGCTGATGAAGGTCATCGCGTCGCCGCAGCCGAGCACCGCGCGGGAGGCCAGCGCGGGCGCGAACGCGGTGGAGAAGGCGAACGCCAGCTGCCCGGCGCTCATCAGCGCCACGCCCAGCAGCAGCACCCGGCGCGGGCCGATCCGGTCGACCAGCAGCCCGACCGGGACCTGCATCGCGGCGTACACCAGGACCTGCAGGATCGAGAAGGTGGACAGCGCGGAGGCGCCGATGCCGAACCGGTCGGCGGCGTCCAGGCCGGCCACGCCGAGGCTGGTGCGGTGCACGACGGCGAGGACGTAGACGCTGACGCCGACCGACCAGGCGAACCAGGCGGCCCGGCCCCCCGGCGGGCGGAACGCGGCCGGGGCGTCGCGCGGGGCGTCGGCGCGGGGACGGGGGGCGGAGGCGGACAGGGACGGTGCGGTGCGGGCGGGGTCCACGCTCATAGTGGAACCAGGCTAGTCATCCCATGACCTGACCTTTGGGCCGGGGTCGTCCCGGACGTCCGCTTTCAGCCGGTCAGCGTCCAGCTCACCGTCCGGGTCATGTACTGGGCCCGGAACGCCTCGTCCCGCACCCAGTCGGTGGTGTCCTGGACGGTCGCGGTGACGGTGTGCCGGCCGCCCGGCTCCAGCGCGAGCTCCCCGGTGTCCAGCCAGGTGCCGTCCGCGCTGGCCGCCTCCACCGGCCGCCCGTCCAGCGCCCAGTCGATCCGCAGCTGCCGCGCCCCGGTCAGCGCCAGCGGCCGGACGTGCAGCTTCGGCCGCCCGGCCACCTCGCCGGGGGCCGGTTCGGGCGCGTCGGTCGGCTTCACCCGGCGGTACAGCTGCTCGACGATCGCCTCCCGGGAGGGCAGGTTGTACGTGCCGCCGAGGGTGCGCATCACCGAGTCCGCGGTCGGCCGGTACAGGCCGTTGGCGCTGCGGTACGCGCCGACCACGCCGCCGCCGTCCGGCGACTCGGCGCCCAGCCAGTGCCACCACTTGGTCCTCTCCCGCAGCATCTGCTCGGCGTCCAGCTCGGACAGGTTCGGGTAGTCCGGGTCGTTCGGGGCCGAGTCGTACTCGTCGCCGAGGGTGCCGACGGTGTGGCCGATCTCGTGCTGGATGATCCGCCCGGCGTCCGGGCTGCCGCCCGCCAGGGTGGTCACCCCGGTGCCGCCCGCCCCGCCGTACTCGGTGGAGTTGGCCAGCGCGATCAGGTACTGCGGGCCCTCGCCCTGGCCGGCCCAGCGGGCGGTGGCCTCCTCGTCCGCGCACAGCAGGCGGGCGGTGCCCTCGCACCAGAAGCGCATGCCGAGCGGGGTGGCGGTGGCCTTCCCGGCGTTCTCGGTCTCCGCGATCCCGGAGACCGGGGAGACCACGTCCACCCGCCGTATGTTGAAGAACCCCTGGTAGGTGCGGAACGGCTCGATCTCCAGCAGCGCCCGCCAGGCCCGGTCCGCCTGCTCCCGGAACAGCGGCTGCTGGGCGGCGGTGTAGCCGTCGCCGAGCAGCACCAGGGTGATCCGGTTGGTCGCGTCGCCGGTCAGCCGCAGGTCCACCGAGGGCGCGCCCGGGGCCCGCAGGTCGGGGCGGACGACCGGCGGCGCGGCCCGGTCCGGGTCGGGCGGCGGCCCTATCGCGGTCGAGGGCGCGGGCGAGGCGAGTTCCACCACGGCGGGCAGCACGGCGGCGGCCACCAGGAGCAGGGCGGCCGCGCAACGCATCACGGGGCCGGGAGCACCAGTCGGCATACGCGGGAGTCCTCCGCTGCGACGGCCGCCCGGCCTGACTGCGCGGGCGGCTTGGTCGCACACACGTACCCATCCCGGCCCCGGCCCCGGCCCGGACGGCGCGAAACTCCCTCGGGCGGCCCAATGCGCGACCCGCCCGCGACTCCCCGCCCGGGCCCGGCCGGAACCCCCAATTCCACGGCACCCCAGCGGAGTTGGTGACCCCCCGGGCCGGATACCCTGCCGGACGGGGAACAGCGGCACCACGAGGGGGAAACGACACATGGAGCACCGGCTCGAAACCGACCCGCGCACGGCCTTCGGACACGCCCTGCGCGCCCACCGGCGCGACGCCCGGCTGACCCAGCGGGAGCTCGCCGCCAAGGCCGGGCTCGGCATCCGCACCCTGTCCGACCTCGAACGCGGCACCGCCGCCCCGCGCCCCGCCACCGCCGCCCTGCTGGTCGCCGCCCTCGGCCTGGCCGACCCGGCCGCGGCGGGCTTCCACGCCCTCGCCCTGGCCGGCTGGCGCTCCGTCCGGGGCTAGGGCCTGTCTTCAAGCCCCCGCCGCAGGGCTGCGGTAGGGGTCGGGCCCCGGAAAAGCCGGCGGGCCCCGCTCCGGTGTCCGGAGCGGGGCCCGCCGGGCCGGGGCCGGTCAGCCCCAGGTGATCAGGCGCTTCGGGTACTCCAGGATCGCGGCGGTGTCCGCCAGCACCTTGGAGCCGAGCTCGCCGTCGACCAGCCGGTGGTCGAAGGACAGCGCCAGCGTGGTGACCTGCCGGGGCACCACCTTGCCCTTGTGCACCCAGGGCAGCTCCCGGACGGCGCCGAAGGCCAGGATGGCCGCCTCGCCCGGGTTCAGGATCGGGGTGCCGGTGTCGACGCCGAACACGCCGACGTTGGTGATGGTGATGCTGCCGCCCGCCATGTCGGCCGGCGAGGTCTTGCCCTGCCGCGCGGTCTCCACCAACTCGCCGAGCGCCACCGCCAGTTGCGAGAGCGTCCGGGAGCCCGCGTCCTTGATGTTCGGGACGATCAGGCCGCGCGGGGTGGCCGCGGCGATGCCGAGGTTGACCGCGCCCCGCAGGACGATCTCCTGGGCCGCCTCGTCCCAGCTGGCGTTGATCTCCGGGTGCCGCTTGACGGCGGTGAGCAGCGCCTTGGCGACCAGCAGCAGCGGGCTGACCCGCACCCCGGCGCCCAGTTCGCCGCTCTCCTTGAGCTTGCGCACCAGCTTCATCGTCCGGGTCACGTCGACCTGGACGAACTCGGTGACGTGCGGCGCGGTGAACGCGGAGGCCACCATCGCCTGCGCGGTCGCCTTGCGCACGCCCTTCACCGGCACCCGGACGTCACCGGCCGCGTTCGGCACCGGCAGCGCCACCGCGGCCGGCTCGGCCGCCGCCGCGGGGGCCGCGGGGGCCGCCACCGGCTCGACGACCGCCTCGGCGGCGGTGCTCGCCGCGGCGTGCACGTCCTCGCGGGTGATCACGCCGTCGGGGCCGGTCGGCACCACGGCGCGCAGGTCGATCCCGAGGTCCTTGGCGAGCTTGCGCACCGGCGGCTTGGCCAGTGGGCGCTCCCCCTCGACGACGGGCGCGGACGCCACGGGCGCCGGGGCGGGCGCGACGGGCGCCGGCGCGGGGGCCGCCACCGGGGCGGGGGCGGGGGCCGCCGCCGTCCCGTTGGTGCGCCGGGCGCGGCGCTGCACCGAGCCGGTGCGCGGACCGTAGCCGACCAGCACCTCGCGGCGCTCCGGCTCCGGTTCGGCCGCCGTCGCCGCCGGGGCGGGAGCGGCGGCAGCGGGCGCGGGCGCGGCCGCCGGGGCGGCGCCGGCGACGGCCACCGCGATGATCGAGGTGCCGACGTCGACGGTGGCGCCCGCCGGGAAGTGCAGCGCCTCGACCACGCCGGTGAACGGGATCGGCAGCTCGACGGCGGCCTTGGCGGTCTCCACCTCGCAGACCACCTGCCCGTCGGTGACGGTGTCGCCCGGCTGCACGTACCAGGTGAGGATCTCGGCCTCGGTGAGGCCCTCGCCCACGTCGGGCATCTTGAACTCGCGGAGCGAGTGAACGTCAGTGGTCATCTCGTCCCCCGGTTCAGAACGCCAGCGCGCGGTCGACGGCGTCGAGCACCCGGTCCAGGTCGGGGAGGTAGGTCTCCTCGACCCGCGACGGCGGGTAGGGCGCGTGGTAGCCGCCGACCCGCAGGATCGGCGCCTCCAGGTGGTAGAAGCAGCGCTCGGTGAGCCGGGCGGCGAGCTCGGCGCCGAGGCCCAGGAAGACCGGGGCCTCGTGGACGACGATGCCGCGGCCGGTGCGCTTGACGGACTCCTCCAGGGTGGCGAAGTCGATCGGCGACAGCGAGCGCAGGTCGACCACCTCCAGCCGGCGGCCGTCCTCCTCGGCGGCCTGCGCGGCCTCCTGGCAGACCTTGACCATCGGGCCGTAGGCGATCAGCGTGGCGTCGGTGCCGGGCCGGACGATCCGCGCCGCGTGCAGCGGCAGCATCGGGTCCTCGCCGACCTCGCCCTTGTCCCAGTAGCGGCGCTTGGGCTCCAGGAAGACCACCGGGTCGTCCGACTCGATGGACTGGCGCAGCATCCAGTGCGCGTCGTGCGCGCTGGACGGGGTGACCACCCGCAGGCCGGCGGTGTGCGCGAAGTACGCCTCGTGCGACTCGCTGTGGTGCTCGACCGCGCCGATGCCGCCGCCGTACGGGATGCGCACGGTGATCGGCATCTTGACGTGGCCGAGCGCGCGGGCGTGCATCTTGGCGAGCTGGGAGACGATCTGGTCGAAGGCCGGGTAGACGAAGCCGTCGAACTGGATCTCCACCACCGGGCGGTAGCCGCGCAGCGCGAGGCCGATCGCGGTGCCGACGATGCCGGACTCGGCGAGCGGGGTGTCGATCACCCGGTCGTCCCCGAAGTCCTTCTGCAGGCCGTCGGTGATCCGGAAGACGCCGCCGAGCTTGCCGATGTCCTCGCCCATCAGGACGGTCTTCGGGTCGCTCTCCAGCGACTTGCGCAGCGCCCCGTTGAGCGCCTTGGCGATGCTGAGCTGGCCTGCCATCAGTGGTGCTCCCCACCCTCGAAGGAGGCGGCGTACGCCTCGTACTCGGCGCGTTCCTCGTCCACCAGGGGGTGCGGCTCGCTGTACACGTGGTCGAAGATCAGGGTCGGGTCGGGGTCCGGCATCGAGCGGACGCCCTCGCGGACCCGCAGGCCCAGCGTCTCGCTCTCGGCCTCGACGGCGGCGAAGAACGCCTCGTCGACGAGGCCCTCCTTCTCCAGGTGGGCCTTCAGCCGCAGGATCGGGTCCTTGGCCTTCCAGGCCTCGGTCTCCTCGGACTGCCGGTAGCGGGTCGGGTCGTCGGAGGTGGTGTGCGCGCCCATCCGGTAGGTGAACGCCTCCACCAGGACCGGGCCCTGGCCGGTGCGGGCGTGGTCGAGCGCCCAGCGGGTGACCGCGAGGACGGCAAGCACGTCGTTGCCGTCGACCCGGACGCCGGGGAAGCCGAAGCCGGAGGCGCGGCGGTACAGCGGGATGCGGGTCTGCAGCGCGGTGGGCTCGGAGATCGCCCACTGGTTGTTCTGGCAGAAGAACACCACGGGCGAGTTGTAGACCGAGGCGAAGGTGAAGGCCTCGTTGACGTCGCCCTGGCTGGAGGCGCCGTCGCCGAAGTAGGCGATCACCGCGTCGTCCGCGCCGTCCTTGGTGATGCCCATCGCGTAGCCGGTGGCGTGCAGGGTCTGCGAGCCGATCACGATGGTGTAGAGGTGGAAGTTCTTCTCGTTCGGGTCCCAGCCGCCGTTGTTCACGCCGCGGAACATGCCGAGCAGGTTCAGCGGGTCGACGTCGCGGCACCAGGCCACGCCGTGCTCGCGGTAGGTGGGGAAGGCGTAGTCGCCGGCCCGCATCGCGCGGCCGGAGCCGACCTGGGCCGCCTCCTGGCCCAACAGCGAGGCCCACAGGCCCAGTTCGCCCTGGCGCTGGAGCGAGGTGGCTTCCGCGTCGAAGCGCCGGACCAGGACCAGGTCCCGGTACAGGGAGCGCAGCTCCTCCGGCGTCACGGTGAGCGGGAATTCCGGGTGCTCGACCCGCTCGCCCTCCGGGGTCAGCAGCTGCACGAGCTCCGGCTCGGCGCCGACGCCGGCCCGGGCGGGATCGGGGACGCCGGGTGCGGCCTTCTTGCGCGCCCTCGACGTGCTCTTGACGGTCACGTTCACTCCTCGGTCTGTCCGGCCCGCCCGGGGTCGCCGGTGGCCGGTCCGGATCGCCCCTCCGGCTCGTGCGCGTGGGTGTGCGCACCAGTGCGGCGGGCGGTGTTCCCTTTCCGACGGCGTCCCTCACGAGAACGTTACCCAGCGACGCCCCTTGGCGCCTTTGCGCTAGGACGTCCTAGTTGTTCTCCGGCGGGAAACCGACGGTGTGGCGCGGCTTGCCCGTTCCGGTCAGGACACCAGCGCACGGTATCCGGGCGGGGCCCGCTGCGAAAGGGGGTAACGGGACTCGATTTGTGCGAGGCTTTGCAAATGACTGATAACGGACATATCAGGGTCTTTCTCCTCGATGATCACGAAGTGGTCCGACGCGGCGTGCACGACCTGCTCTCCATGGAGGGCGACATCGAGGTGGTCGGCGAGGCCGGGACGGCCGCCGAGGCCCTGAACCGCATTCCGGCGGTCCACCCGGACGTGGCGGTGCTCGACGTCCGACTTCCCGACGGGAACGGCGTCGAGGTGTGCCGGGAGATCCGCTCGCAGGACCCGTCCGTGAAATGCCTGATGCTGACGTCCTTCTCGGACGACGAGGCGCTGTTCGACTCGATCATGGCGGGGGCCTCGGGATATGTCCTGAAAGCGATCCGCGGCACCGACCTGCTCTCCGCGGTGCGCGACGTCGCCGCCGGGAAGTCGCTGCTCGACCCGGTGGCCACCAGCCGGGTGCTGGCCCGGCTGCGCGACGGGGGCGAGAAGGAGGACGAGCGGATCGCGCAGTTGACGAAGCAGGAGCGCCGGATCCTCGATCTGATCGGCGAGGGGATGACCAACCGGCAGATCGGCAACGAGCTGCACCTGGCCGAGAAGACCGTGAAGAACTACGTCAGCAGCCTGCTCGCCAAGATGGGCATGGAGCGCCGCACCCAGGCCGCCGCCTACGTCGCCCGCCGGCAGGCCGACCAGCACCGCTGAGAGCAGATTCGCACACGCTGTGTCAAGGCCCCATCACGCCGAGTAATAGGCTCGGTGCGTGACGGACGGACAGACCCTCTCCCTCGCGCCGGCCCGCCCGGACGCCACCGCTCCCCCCGTCGGAACCCTCAGCCCCCCGGTCGCGCACGCCGCCGTGGCCGGGGTCCTGCGCGCCTACCGGATCCCGCCGCCCACCGCGGTCGAACCGGTCGCGGAGGGCCTCCTCAACCGGGGCTACCGGGTCTCCACGGACGACGGCGGGTACTTCCTCAAGTGCTACGTCGACCCGGCCACCGCCGACCGGGCCGCGGTCACCGCCCAGCACCGCGCCACCACCGCGCTGGCCGCCCGCGGCCTGCCGGTGGCCGCCCCGCTCCCGAACCGGGACGGCCGCACCGTCACCGCGCACGGCGGACGGCTGTTCGCGCTCTACCCGTGGGTGGCCGGAAACCACCGGCACGGCACCGCGCTCGACCCCGCCCGGTGCGGCGAACTCGGCGCCCTGCTGGGCACCTTGCACGGCGCGCTGGCCGAAGTCTGCCCGCCGCTGCGGCAGCCCGCCGGGGTGCTCAGCGCCGAGGTGGCGGAGACCGAGCGGATCGTCGCCGAACTCCGCGCGCTGGCCCGCGCGCACCGCCCCTACGACGCCTTCGACCGGCGGGCCGAGCAGCACCTCGCGCAGCGCCTCGACCTGCTCGCCGCCCACCGCCACCGCCGCCCCGGACCGGCGGACGCCCCGCCCACCGGCTGGACCCACGGCGACTTCCACGGCCTGAACGTGCTCTACCTCGGCGACACCGTCAGCGCCGTCCTCGACTGGGACAAGCTCGCCCCGCACCCGGTCGCCGAGGAGGCCGTCCGGGCCGCCACCCTGCTCTTCAACGACCGCGCCACCGGCGTCCTCGACCTGCCCCGGGTCCGCCACTGGGCCCGCGCCTACCGGGCCACCGGCGCCGCCGACGCCGAACAGGTCGCCCGCGCCGTCCACCGGGTCTGGTGGGAGCGGCTGAACGACCTGTGGATGCTGCAGTGGCGCTACCAGCGCCGCGACCACCGCGCCGACCCGCTGTTCCCGGCCGCGGCCGGCCAACTGGCCTGGTGGTGCCAGGAGTACGAGCAGGTCATGGACGCGTTCGCCAACTGACCCGCCCGCACCGGCCCGGCGCCCCGCCTACCGGTGCAGCGACAGGTCGCCGAGGGCCCCCGGCGTGCTGGCGGTCGGCTTCGGGGTGGTCGGCGGCGCGGCCGGGCTGCTGGCCGCCTCGCTGGGCTTCCCGCTCGCGGTGCCGCCGCCGCTGGCCGACGGCGACGGGCTGGTCGAGCGGGTGGCGCTGCTCGTGGCGGACGGCGACGGGCTGGTCGAGCGGGTCGGGGTGGCCGGCGGCGTGCTGGCCGGGGTCTCCGGCTGGTGGCTGGTGTTCTGGCTGCGGGTGGGCGTGGACGGAGTGGGCCGCTCGACCGGGGCGCTCCCGGTCGGCTGGGCGCTGGTGCTCTGCACCGGCGCCGTGGTCTGCTCGTCCTTCGGCGTGGGCTTGTCGTCGCCGGCGGTCAGCGCCAGCGCGACCCCGATGGTGGCGGCCAGCACCAGCGCGACCACGCCCAGCACCCAGCCCCACGGGTTGCGGCGGTGCGGCTTCCCGGGCTCCTCGCCGTCGTCCCCGCCACCACCGCCGCCGCCACCGCCCGGGCCCTGGTAGGGCTTCGCGGGCGTCTGGTAGGCCGAGGTGACCTGGTACGGCATCGCCTCGGTGGGCTCCGACCCGGCGACCGGGTTGACCGGCGCGGTGAGCGAGGCGGAGCCGGTCGACGGGGTGTGCTCCCAGGCCCCGGCCGCGGCGGCCGCCGCCAGGCCCGCGGCGCCCGCCGGGTAGCCCGCGCCGGCCGCGCCGTGCATCTGCCGCAGCGCGTGCTGCACGTGGGCGCGGAACTCGTCGGCGCTCTGGAACCGGTCGTCCGGGTTCTTCTCCAGCGCCCGCAGCACCAGCCCGTCCAGCGGCGGCGGCACCCGGTCGTTGGCCCGGGACGGCGGCACCGGCGCGTCCTGGACGTGCTGGTAGACCACCGACAGCGGCGTCTCGCCGGTGAACGGCGGCCGCAGCGCGAGCAGTTCGTACAGCATGCAGCCGGCCGCGTACAGGTCGGAGCGGTGGTCGACGGCCTTGCCGAGCGCCTGCTCCGGCGACAGGTACTGCGGGGTGCCCATCACCATGCCGGTCTGCGTCATGGTGGTGGCGCCGCCGGCCAGCGCCCGGGCGATGCCGAAGTCCATCACCTTGACCGCGCCGCCGGTGGTGATGATGACGTTGGCGGGCTTGATGTCCCGGTGCACGATGCCGTGCCGGTGGCTGTAGGCCAGCGCCTCCAGCACTCCGGCGGTGATGATCAGCGCCTGGTCGACCGGCGGCGCCTCCTCGTCCACCAGCAGCTCGCGCACGGTCCGGCCCTCGACCAGCTCCATCACGATGTACGGGGTGGACTCGCCGCCGTGCTGCTCCTCGCCGGTGTCGTAGACCGCGACGATCGAGTGGTGGTTGAGCGCCGCGACCGCGTGCGCCTCCCGGGTGAAGCGCAGCCGGGCGGTGTCGTCCTCGGCGAGCTCCGAGCGCAGCAGCTTGACGGCGACGGTCCGGCCCAGCCGGATGTCCTGGGCCGCGAACACCTCGGCCATCCCGCCGCGGCCCAGCCGGCGGGTCAGCCGGTAGCGGCCGTCACCGACGGTGGGGAACGGAACGGCACTGCCGCGTCCGGGAGTTCGGGGTCCGACCGACAGCACCTCGGTGGGGCCGGTGGCCTCCTCCGGACGGCCCGCGCCCTGCCCCGGCGCGTCCGTGCCCGGCACGTCCCGCCGCTGGTCCCCGTCGTCGTCCGGTCGTTCGCTCTGACCCATCGCTCCTCGCCCCGGGCACCCGCTCGGCGCGCGCTCGCCCTGTCGGTTACTTCCTCAGCACGCTACCGTCTCGCGCCCTCCGGCGTGGAACGAGAGGGCGCGCGCGGGGGTCGGTTCGACCGCTGCGGGCCCGGCGGGGGCCCGGCTTCCAGTAGCGTGTCGACCGGCTCTGCCCGCTCGGTCGGGCGGCGGCCCCGGCGCCGGGACCGCCCCGGTCAGCTGTTGCCGCCGCCCGCGGCGGCCACCGCGATCACCACGACGATGAACGCCAGCAGCAGCACGCCCGCGATCACGCAGATCACGATCGCCGCCGTCCCGCACCCGCCGCGGCCGCTCGCCGGGGCCGGCGGCGGGTACGGCATCGGGGCCTGCGCCGGGAACGGCGCCGGGGTCGGCGACTGGAACTGCTGCTGGAAGGCCGGCTGCGGGAACGGCGGCGGGGTCTGCGCGGCCGCCGGGAACGGCTGCGGGGTCTGCGCCGCGTACGGCGGCGGGGTCGACGGACCCGGCACCGGCTGGTACGGCTGCTGCACCGACGGCGGGCCCTGCGGACCGGGCACCGGCGGGAAGTTCGTCAGCGACGGCGCGGCGTGCACCGAGCGCGGGCCCTCGCCGATCACCAGCGGGGTGGACGCCTGCAGCGGCGTGTTGCCGCCGCCCCGCTCGCCCGCCAGGACCCGCTCCAGCTCCTCGCGCATCGCCTCCGCGGTCGGGAACCGGTGCGCCGGGTCCTTCCGCAGCGCCCGCTCCACCAGCGCGTCGATCCCGGGGGTGACCGCCCGGTTCAGCGTGGACGGCGCCGGCGGGGTCTCCTGCACGTGCTTGTACGCGATCGAGAACGCCGAGTCGCCGTCGAACGGCAGCTGCCCGCTGAGCAGTTCGAAGAGCATGCAGCCGACCGAGTACAGGTCGGAGCGGGCGTCCACGCTCTTGCCGAGCGCCTGCTCCGGCGACAGGTACTGCGGGGTGCCGACCACCATGCCGGTCTGCGTCATCGAGGTGACGCCGGACTGCAGGGCGCGCGCGATGCCGAAGTCCATCACCTTGACGACGCCCTTGGTGGACACCATCACGTTGGCCGGCTTGATGTCGCGGTGCACCAACCCCTGGTCGTGCGAGGCCTCCAGGGCGGCCAGCACCGAGGCGGTGATCTTCAGCGCCTGCTCGTTGGGCATCGCCCCGAGCGTGGTCACCTGCTCGTCCAGCACGTCCTTGAGCGAACGGCCCTCGACGAACTCCATCACGATGTACGGCGTGGTCGTCCCGTCCGGCGCGACGTCCTCACCGGAGTCGAACACCGAGACGATGTTGGTGTGCTGGAGCCGCGCCACCGCCTGCGCCTCGCGCCGGAACCGCTCCTTGAACGAGGCCTCCCGGCCCAGCTCGGTGTGGAGCGTCTTCACCGCGACCTGACGGTCGAGCACCGTGTCGTGGGCGAGGTGGACGGACGCCATGCCGCCCTGCCCGAGCAGCCGCTGCAGCACGTACCGGCCGTGCCCGAGCGAATGCCCCTCGGTGGTGCCCTCAGTCATGGTCCCAGCTCCCCCTCGGCGCGCGGTACTTCCGGACACCGGTCAGGGTAGCGGTTCGGGGCCGCGCCGAAGCGCGGCCCCGGCAAGGCCACCGTGGGTAGGGCTACAGGTACGGACCGGAGCGGATCCCGCGCCCCGGACCCTCCTCCGGATCGCCCTCCGCGCCGTGCAGACCGGGCGGCAGCGCCCGCCGCATCTGCTCCAACTGGGCCCGCGCCGCCATCTGCTGGGCGAACAGCGCGGTCTGGATGCCGTGGAACAGGCCCTCCAGCCAGCCCACCAACTGCGCCTGGGCGATCCGCAGTTCGGCCTCGGTCGGGATGCTGTCGTCGGCGAACGGCAGCGACAGCCGCTCCAGCTCCTCGACCAGCTCCGGGGCCAGGCCCATCTCCAGCTCCTTGATCGAGCTGGCGTGGATGTCCTTCAACCGGGCCCGGCTGGCCTCGTCGAGGGGCGCCGCCCGCACCTCCTCCAGCAGCTGCTTGATCATGCTGCCGATCCGCATCACCTTCGCCGGCTGCTCGACCATCTCGGTCACCGGCAGCTCGCGCGGCTCGTCGTCCTCGTCGCCCCGCCCCAGCCCGCCGGCCGGCGCGGTGCCCACCGCCATCCCGTCCGGCCCGACGATCAGCACCTTCGGGGACTCCTCCGGCCTGCCGCCCGACGCCTGTGACGCCTGGTAGGGCTCCTGCTGCGACCGCTCGTTCATCGGGTTGGTCATAGCTCCTTCATATGCTCCGTCCACCGGCGAGGTCAACGAAGCCGGCCTCCGGATCGTCCCGCTCCGGCCCCGTCCGCTAGCGCCTGCGCAGTTTCCAGCCGACCAAACCCAGGCCGACGCCCATCAGCCCCAGACCGACGCCCAGCGGGAGCTGCCGCGCCGACGGGTCGCCCCACAGCGGCGACGGCACCAGCGGCACCACCGGCACCGCCGGACCGGCCGCCAGCTCCCCGCCCGCGACCGCGCTCTCCCCCGCGACCGCACCCGCGTCCGTCCCCGCTTCCGTCCCCGAGTCCGTCCCGGGTCCGACCGCGTCACCGTCCCCGCCCGCTCCCCACCCCGGCGACACCGGCTCCGGCTCCGGCAGCGCCCGTTCCCCGCCCGTTCCACCCGTTCCGCCCGTCCCCCAGCCGCCCTCCGAGGGCCCGGGCTCGCGCGGCAGCGGCGGCACCACCGCCTGCTGGTGCCGTCCGTGCCCCCACCCGGGTGCCGCCGGCCCCTCCACCTCCGCGCCCCGGGACGGCGACGCCGAGGGCTCCGGGACCGGGGACGGAGTCGGGCCCGGCGTCCGGCCGGGTCCAGAGCTCGGGTCCGGGTCCGGGTCCGGGGACGGCGAAGGCGCGGGCGTGGGCGTGGGCGTGGGCGCGGCCGACGGGGTCGGCGAGGGCTCCGGGGCGGACGGCTCCGCCGAGGGCTCGACCGGTGCGGGAACCGTACGGGTGGCGGTGGCCGTGGCCGTGGCGCTCGTGCCGACCGTCGCAGGCGGCGTCAGGACGACGGTGGCCGCCGGGGCGGAGGGCACGGCCGTCCCGGATATCGCGCCGCCCGGCGGCAGCCCCGCTCCGGAGGCCTCCGCTCCCCCCGGCACCGCGGAGGCTCCCGGCGCTGCGGAGGCCCCCGCCACCGGTGGCCCGGCCACCGCGTGCCGGGCCGCGTCCAGCTGAGCCCGAGCCTGCTGCCGGGCGGCGTCCAGCTGCTCCTGGGCCTGCTGCCGGGCCCCGGCCGCCGGGTCGGCGGCCAGCCCGGGGGCGGCCAGCAGCAGCGGGAGCGCCACCCCGGTCAGCGCCGCCCAGCGGCGCAGCGCGGGCGGACGGGCGGCGGCCCGGGTCGGGACGGCGGGCACGGAGCGGCGGCGAGCGAGCATGGAAAGCAGGTCCTCCCGACGGCCGCCCGCAGCAGGCTGCGGACGGAGGCGGAACAGCTTGTGACCAGACTCACATACTCGGACACTCCGGGCATTTCGATGCTCAGCCGGTCGCCCCCGGCACCTCCAGCACGACCTTGCCGACCTGGGCGCCGGCCTCGACCACCCGGTGCGCCTCGGCGGCCTCGGCGATCGGCAGCACCCGGTCGACCACCGGCTTCACCACGCCCGCCTCGACCAGCGGCCAGACGTGCTCGCGGACGGCGGCCACGATCGCGGCCTTCTCGCCGAGCGGGCGGCCGCGCAGGTTGGTGGCGACCAGGGCGGCCCGCTTGGCGAGCAGGGTGGAGAGGTCGACCTCGGCCTTGACCCCGCCCTGCAGGCCGATCACCACCAGGCGGCCGTTGACCGCGAGGGCGTCGATGTTCCGCCGCAGGTACTTGGCGCCGATGATGTCGAGGATGACGTCGGCCCCGCCGAGCTCGGCGAGCTCCGCGACGAAGTCCTGCCGGTGGTAGTCGATCAGCAGGTCGGCGCCGAGCTCGGCGCAGCGGGCCAGCTTCTCGGGGCTGCCGGCGGTGACCGCGACCCGGGCGCCGACGGCCTTGGCCAGCTGGATCGCCATGGTGCCGATGCCGCTGGCGCCGCCGTGCAGCAGCACGGTCTCGCCGGGGCGCAGGTGGGCGACCTGGAACACGTTGGACCACACCGTGCAGGCCACCTCGGGCAGCGCCGCCGCCTGCTGCGGCGTCAACCCCTTGGGCACCGGCAGCAGTTGGCCCACCGGAACGGCCACCCGCTGGGCGTAGCCACCGCCCGCGAGCAGCGCGCACACCTCGTCGCCGACCGCCCAGCCGGCCACGCCGGGGCCGAGCGCGGTGATCCGGCCCGCGCACTCCAGGCCGGGGTAGGGCGGCGTGCCGGGCGGCGGGTCGTAGAAGCCCTGGCGCTGCAGCAAGTCGGCCCGGTTGACCGCGGTGGCGACGACCTCGACCAGCACCTCGCCGGCCGCCGGGACGGGATCGGGGACCTCGGCCCAGACCAGCCGCTCGGGGCCGCCGGGCTCGGGAATCGTGATGGCTCGCATGGCCGCCACGCTACGCCCCCGTCCTCCGTACGCCCCGCGCCCCTCGCCGTCAACGGACAGTCCGTCAGGACCGCCGGGGCCGTCCCGACAAGGTGGTGACACTCCGGCCCCGACGTCACCCGGCGGCGTCGGGACCCCGCATCCTTGTGCCTGTGCCGAAATCCAACCAGCCCGACGACCCGGGTGCCCGGCCGTCCCGTCTGAACCTCAACCGCTTCCGGGACACGGGCGCCGACACCACCGACCCCACCCGCCGGATCGCCCTCCCGTCCCGGCCCGGCCGGCCGCCGCTGCGCCAGGTGGCGCGCCGGCTGCTGCTGGCGCTGGGCGTGCTGGTGGCCACCACGCTGATCGTGTACGCGGACCACACCGGCTACCACGACAACGCCGACCCCTCGGTCAGCCTGCTCGACTCGGCGTACTACGCCACCGTCACCCTCTCCACCACCGGGTACGGCGACATCACCCCGGTGAGCGACACCGCGCGGCTGGTGAACATCTTCGTGATCACCCCGCTGCGCGTGCTCTTCCTGATCATCCTGGTCGGCACGACTCTCGAAGTGCTCACCGAACGCACCCGCCTGCAGTGGCGGATCGAACGCTGGAGGCACACCGTGCGGGACCACACCGTCGTCATCGGCTACGGCACCAAGGGCCGCAGCGCCGTCGACACCCTGCTCGGGCAGGGCGTCCCGAAGGACTCGATCGTGGTGGTCGACCCGCAGGCCAAGGCGATCGACCAGGCCACCCACGACGGGCTGGTCGGCGTGCTCGGCGACGCCACCCGGGCCGCGACCCTGGTCCGGGCCGAACTGCCGCGCGCCGCCCAGGTGGTGGTCGCCCCCGAGCGCGACGACACCGCCGCCCTGATCACCCTGACCGCCCGCCAGCTCAACAAGGGCGCCACCGTGGTCGCCGCCGTCCGCGAGGACGAGAACGCCCCGCTGCTGCGGCAGAGCGGCGCGGACGTGGTGGTCACCTCGTCCAGCTCGGCCGGCCGCCTGCTCGGCATGTCGATGCTCAGCCCCAACGCGGGCGCGGTGATGGAGGACCTGCTGACCTACGGCAACGGCCTGGACGTCACCGAGCGGCCGGTCACCAAGGCCGAGGCCGGTCTCAGCCCGCGCGAGCTGCCCGACCTGGTGGTCGCGGTGGTGCGCGGCCGCCGGGTCCTCAACTACACCGAACCGGAGGCGGCCACCCTGCAGCTCACCGACCGCCTGATCGTCATCAAGCCGGGCTCCCCGGTCACCCACTGATCCGGCCCGCCGGTTCCACGTGGAACACCCCGGAGGCCGGTGTTCCACGTGGAACGTCCCGGTCAGGGCGCGGGCAGCGCCAGCACCTCCGCCCGCTCCCCCGCCGCCAGGCCGCCGGGCGGCACGACCGCCAGGGCGTCGGCCCGGGCCAGGCCGCGCAGCATCGCCGGGCCGTCGTGCGGCAGCGGGGCCAGGCCGGCGGCGGTGCGGCGCACCGGGTGCAGGCGGGTGTCGGACGGGTGGCCGGGGAGCGCGGCGGCCAGCGGCTCGGCCGGTCCGGCGGACGGGACGGTCCGGCCGGACAGCGCGTGCAGCAGCGGGAGGGCCAGGGTGACCGTGCCCGCCACGGCCGCCAGCGGGTTGCCGGGCAGGCCCACCAGGTGGCGGCCGCCGGGGAGCGCCGCCAGCAGCATCGGGTGCCCCGGGCGCACCGCGACCCCGTCCACCAGCGGGTGGCCGCCGGTCGCCTCCAGCGCGGCGTGCAGGAAGTCCACCGGCCCGGCCGCGGTGCCGCCGGTGGTGAGCACCAGGTCGGCGGCCGAGTGCCGGATCGCGTCCCGCAGCAGCCCGAAGTCGTCCCGGACGTGGCGGCCGCCCAGCAGCTCCGCCCCCGCCGCGGCCAGCCAGGGCGGCAGCAGCGGGCCGAGCGCGTCCCGCACCCGGCCCGGACCCGGCAGCCCGGACGTCAGCAACTCGTCGCCCAGCACCAGCAGTTCCACGGTCGGACGGCGGTGCACGGCCAGCCGGTCGTGCCCGGCAGCGGCGGCCAGTCCGAGCACCGCGGGCGTCACCGGCAGTCCCGCGGGCAGCAGCTCCTCGCCCCGGCCGCACTCCTGGCCGCGCGGCCGGACGTCCTGCCCCGGCAGCACCGCGCCGCGCAACTCCGCGCCGCCGTCCGGGCGTTCGGTGCGGGTGCCGTGCTCGCGCCGGAGCACCCCGGTGGCGCCGGGCGGCAGCTGGGCGCCGGTGGCGATCTCCACCGCCGCGCCGTCCGCCAGCGGCGCGCCCGCCTGGCCCGCCAGCACCCGGCCGGCCAGCCGCCACGGGCCCGGCCCGGCCACCGCCCAGCCGTCCATCGCCGAGGTGTCGAAGGCCGGCAGGTCGGTGAGCGCCACCAGCGGCTCGGCCAGCGTCCGCCCGGCCGCCGCCGCCAGCTCCACCCACTCCACCGGCAGCGGGCGCCCGGCCGCCACCGCCGCCCGGCGGGCGGCCGGCCAGGGGGCGCCGCGCAGCGTGGCCGCCGCCGAGGTCACCCGGACGTCCCCGGTCCGCTCCGCCGCCACCCGGCTCACGTCCCCGCCCCGTCCCCGGCCCCGGCGGCCCACCGTTCGGCCAGCGCGGTCACCTCGGCGCTCGCCTCGGCCACCGCCGCCGCGCCGCCGCCGCGCCGGGCCGCCGCGTAGCCGACCAGGAACGCGGTGAGCGGCGCGGCCGGCCGCTCGACGCCGTGCGCGACCACCCGCGTCATGTCCAGCAGGCCGCGGACGTCCACCGTCAGGTCCAGGCCCAACTCGGCGGCGGCCGCGGTCATCCACTCGTCCAATGTGCGCTCCATGGGGCCATGCTGCCCGATCCGCGCGCCTTGACCCACTACCGCCGGGTGAGCGCACCGGGTCGTTTCCCTCACCGCCCCGCCCGTCCCCCGGAGAGCCGCCCGGAGCTGCTCGCCCAGAGAGCTCACCCGGGCGGCCCCGGGCGGCGCTCCGCCCGCTCGCGGGCCTCGGCCAGGTCGGTCCAGGTGTCGCAGTCGAAGGAGGCGTCCGCCGGGTCGGGCAGCCGGGCCAGCCGGAGCCCGGCGAGCAGCCCGCGCAGCGGGCGGCCGACCGGGTCGCCGAGGGCGGTGAGCGCGGTGCGCAGCGCGGCGCTGCGGTAGGCGGCGGCGAGCGGCTGGTCGCGGCCGTCCGCGTCGACCAGCAGGGCCCCGTCGCGGGCGGGGTCGTCGAGCGCGGCGAGCAGCCGCCGCACCGTCGCGGGGTCCAGGAAGGGCAGGTCGGCGGCGAGCAGCAGCACCCGGGGCGCGGTGACCCCGGGCAGCGCGGCGGCCACCGCCGCGACCGGGCCGCCGCCCGGCGGGTCCTCGCGCAGCCAGCGGACCCCGGCCCGCTCGGTGGGCCGCTCGGGGCCGACCACCAGCAGCCGCCGGGCGTCCGGGCAGGCCGCCAGGACCCGGTCCAGCAGCGGGCGCCCGCCGACCGTCAGGGCCGGCTTGTCGACCCCGCCCAGCCGGCGCCCCGCCCCGCCGGCCGCGACCACCACGTCGTACCCGTTCTCCGTCTCCGTCACCCCGGCAGTATCACCGGTCCCCGTCGACGGGCTCCTCCGCCACGGGCTCCTCGGCCGGCTCCTCGACGGGCTCCTCGGTGGGGATCTCCCGGCGGGCGACGTTCGCGGCGGCGCCGTGCTCCAGGATCGCCGGCAGGGTCAGGCCGCCGTAGCGCGCGTTGACCGCCGCGGCCAGCGCCTCCGCGTCCTCGGGGTGGTCGTGCAGCGCCTGGTCGAAGTCGCGCAGGTAGCCGGCGGTGAAGGCGAGCACCCGGTGCGCGTCGTCGTCCGCGCCGGGGGCGCGGTGCCCGGCGATCACCCGGTCGACGCCGAGGTCGGCGATCAGTCCCAGGTTGTGCGACCACTGGTCACGGGCGGCCGGGTCGGTGTCGGCCGTCCAGACGTGGGTGCCGTTGTACGCGAAGTCGCCCGCGATCACGGTGCGCACGCTCGGCAGGTGGACCAGGGTGGAACCGGCGGTGTCGCCCTGGCCGAGCTGCAGGACGCGCAGCAGCTGGCCGTCGATCACCAGCGGCTGCGGGAGCAGCGGCGCGGGCAGCAGCGGCTGGTCCGGGATGTCGTCGCCGTAGACCGGCTTCCACTGCGCGACCTTGGCGGCCGCGGTCCGGCGGATGCCCTCCACCACCGGGGGCGCGGCCAGCAGGCGCGCGGCCGGGAAGAGCCGCAGCACCTCCTCCGCGCCGAAGTAGTGGTCGGGGTGCTGGTGGCTGACCACGATGGCGAGCAGTTCGCGGCCCTTGCCGGCGATCCACTCGGCCAGTTCGCGCCCGGCGCTGCGGGTCAGCTGGGCGTCGACCAGGACCGCCGTGCGCTCGCCCATCACCAGGCTGGAGGTGGCGAAGAACGCGCTCTCCGGGCCGGTGAAGACCTCCACCTCCAGCGGGCGGTGGGCCGGTGCGGGGCCGTGGGCGCTCTCGTCGAACGGTGAAGCGGTCACGGCTGCTCCCCTGGTCGGTGGACGGCGGCGGGACCGAGGCGGTCCCGTACCGTCCAGCCTGGCCGGAAGGGCCCCGGGCCGCCGGGTGGGCACGCCCAGGAGGGTGATCACCGCCAGCCGCCGCCGGGCCGCGGACGTCGACTATTCTCGGTGGTCTCCGGGCACCGGGTACCTCCGCACACACCATTCCGGGAGCACTTGATGGACCGGCTCGACAACACCGTCCGCGACTACGCCTGGGGCTCGGCGACCGCCCTGCCCGAGCTGCTCGGACGGCCCGCCACCGGTGCCCCGCAGGCCGAGCTGTGGATGGGCGCCCACCCCGGCGCGCCGTCCCGGGTCGACCGCGGCGCCGGCCCGGTCGCGCTGGACGAGGTGATCGCCGCCGACCCGGTCGCCGAGCTGGGCGCCGGGTCCGTCGAACGGTTCGGGCCGACGCTGCCGTTCCTGCTCAAGGTGCTCGCCGCCGACGTGCCGCTCTCCCTGCAGGTGCACCCGACCCGCGCGCAGGCCCGGGCCGGGTTCGCCGCCGAGGAGGCCCGCGGCGTCCCGGTCGACGCGCCGCACCGCAACTACCGGGACGACAACCACAAGCCGGAGCTGATCTGCGCGCTCGGCGGCCTGGAGGGGCTGTGCGGGTTCCGGACGCCCGCCGACGCGGCCGACCTGATGGCCTCGCTCGGCGTGCCCGGACTGGAGCCGCTGATCGAGCTGCTGCGCACCAAGCCGGAGGCGGAGGGGCTGGCCGGGGCGCTCGCCGAGGCGCTCGCCCTGACCGGGCCCGCGGGCCGCGCCACCGTGGACGCCGTCGCCCGGGCCGTCACCGCCGGCGCCCCGGACGACCCGACCGGCGCGCTGGCCGGGTACGCCTTCGCCGCCGCCGAGTACCCCGGCGACCCCGGGCTGGTCGCCGGCCTGCTGCTCAACCACGTCCGGCTGGCCGACGGCGAGGCGCTGTACCTCGGCGCCGGCCTGCCGCACGCCTACCTGCGCGGCACCGGCGTCGAGATCATGGCCAACTCCGACAACGTGCTGCGCTGCGGCTTCACGCCCAAGCACGTGGACGTCCCCGAACTGCTGAAGGTGGTCGGCTTCCACGGCGGCCCCCCGCAGGTGCTCCGCCCCGCCCCCGGCCCGGACGGCGAACGGCGCTACCCGGTGCCGATCGACGAGTTCCGGCTCTCCCGCTACGAACTCACCGACCGCCCGGCCGCCCTGCCCGGCGACGCCCCGCAGATCCTGCTCTGCACCGCCGGCACGGCCCGCCTCGCCTCCGGCACCGAGGAGTTGACGCTCCGCCGGGGCGAGTCCGCGTTCCTCCCGGCCACCGGCACCGGGACGCTGCTCAGCGGCCCCGGCGCGACGGTCTTCCGCGGCACCGTCGCGC
Organism: Kitasatospora sp. NPDC015121; assembly: GCF_055562955.1. Classification (NCBI taxonomy): domain Bacteria; kingdom Bacillati; phylum Actinomycetota; class Actinomycetes; order Kitasatosporales; family Streptomycetaceae; genus Kitasatospora; species Kitasatospora sp. NPDC015121. Next base: position 172,900 of record NZ_JBVHEH010000005.1, on the reverse strand, counting down.
TCGACGGGCCCTCTCACAAGCCCTAGAGGGGGCAGGCCGCCTGGTAGGCCAGCCGGGCCGGGGCGGCGGCGCCGATCGCGGTCAGCTCCTCGTCCAGCGCCAGGAACCAGGACCAGCGCTCGCCGCCGCCCGCCCGGGTCAGCGCGTCCACCAGCAGGTCCTCCAGCTCCGGCACCCGCCGGTCCTTCCAGACCTTGTCGGCCAGGCTGACCAGCAGGTCCTCGGGCGAGGAGGCCGGGCCCCAGTCGGCGTGCCCGGCCGCGAACCGGGCCAGTCGGGGCGGCACCCCGGCGGCCAGCAGCAGCTCCCGCCCGGCCGGCTCGTGCGCCGAGCCCGGGCCGGACAGCTCCGAGCGGTGCCGGACCTTCCCGATGTCGTGGGTGGCCGCGCCGAACAGCACCTCGGCCCGGTCCACCGCCAGCTCCGGGCAGCGTCCGGCCGTCCAGTCCACCAGCCGGGCCGCCACGTCGTGCACCAGCCGCAGGTGCGCCACCAGCCGCGGCGGAGCCGCCAACTCGCCCAGCAGCACGAGCACTTCGTCCGGCAGCGGGCGCAACTCCAGGCCATCGTCCATGGCGGGCGACCCTACCCGACCGCACGGCTCCGCTTAATCACTTGACCGTGTCCGCGCGAGCCGGTTGCACTGTCCCGGACGACCGAGACGGCCACCCCGGAAGGCGACGGCAGTGATCGACATCAGGCCCACCAGCGAGCAGGACCACCAGCTCTTCGTCGAGACGATGCACGCCGCGTTCGCGCTGTTCGTCGACCCGACCGGCGAGGACGGCACCGGCGCCTGGTGGTCGGCGTTCGAGCCGGAGCGCGGCCTGCTCGCCCGCGACGGGGACGGCCGGGCGATCGGCACCGCCGGCGCGTACACCCTCGAACTCACCCTCCCCGGCGGGCGGATCGTCCCGGTCTCCGGCGTGACGGCCGTCGGCGTGCTGCCCTCGCACCGGCGGCGCGGCGTGCTCACCGCGATGATGCGCCGCCAACTCGCCGACCTGCGGGCCCGCGGCGAGGCGGTGTCCGTGCTGCTCGCCTCCGAGGCGCTGATCTACCGGCGCTTCGGCTACGGCCCCGCCACCTACACCCGCGCGCTGACCGTCCCCCGGCACAGGGCCGCGTTCGCCCCGCCCCGCTCCGGCGCCGCCGAACCCGCCGGAACGGTCGAACTGCTGCACCGGGACCAGGCCGTCGAGCTGCTGGAGCAGGTCTACGACCTCCACCGGCGCACCCGCCCCGGCGCCGTCTCCCGGCCGCACCGCTGGTGGGCCCGCGGCGCCGGCCAGCCCCCGATCGCCCCCAAGCCCCGCTACATCGCCCTGCACCGGGACGCCGACGGCACCCCTGACGGGTACGCCAGCTACGCGATCGAGGACGGGCGCAGCCTGGTCGTCGACGAGACCGTCGCCGCCACCGACGCCGCGTACACCGCGCTCGCCCGCCACCTGCTCGGCCACGACCTCGTCCAGCAGGTGGTGTTCCGGCACGTCCCGCCGGACCACCCGCTGCCCTGGCAGCTCGCCGACTACGGCGCCGCCGAGCCGGGCAAGCACACCGACTGGCTCTGGGCCCGGGTGCTGGACGTGCCCGCCGCGCTCACCGCCCGAGGCTGGAGCACCGACGGCGAACTCGTCCTCGACGTCGACGACCCCTTCCTCGGCGAACACCACCGCCACCTGCTGACCGCCCGCGGCGGCGAGGCCACCTGCGTCCCCACCGACCGCGCCCCCGACCTCTCCCTCGACATCAGCGACCTCGGCTCGATCCTCCTCGGCGGCACCGCCCCCAGCACCCTGGTCCGGGCCGGCCATCTGCGCGCCCACCACCCCGACGCGCCCGCCCGCGCCGACGCCCTGTTCCGCTCCGACCGCGAACCGCACTGCCTGCACTGGTTCTGACCCCCGCCCGCACCACCGAACCGACCCGACGCCGGATCGCCTGACGTCAGGTCACGTCCCGGGTCATGTCGACGAAGCGCGAGTAGTGGCCCTGGAAGGCGACGGTGATGGTCGCGGTCGGGCCGTTGCGGTGCTTGGCCACGATCAGGTCCGCCTCGCCGGCCCGCGGGGACTCCTTCTCGTAGGCGTCCTCGCGGTGCAGCAGGATCACCATGTCGGCGTCCTGCTCGATCGAGCCGGACTCGCGCAGGTCGGAGACCATCGGCTTCTTGTCGGTGCGCTGCTCGGGGCCTCGGTTCAGCTGGGAGAGCGCGATCACCGGGACCTCCAGCTCCTTCGCCAGCAGCTTGAGGTTGCGGGACATGTCCGAGACCTCCTGCTGCCGGCTCTCGGCCCGCCGCGACCCGCCGGACTGCATCAGCTGCAGGTAGTCGATGACCACCAGCCGCAGGTCGTTGCGCTGCTTGAGCCGCCGGCACTTGGCCCGGATCTCCATCATCGACAGGTTCGGCGAGTCGTCGATGTACAGCGGCGCCGCGCTGACGTCCGGCATCCGCCGCGCCACCCGCGTCCAGTCGTCGTCCGTCATGTTCCCCGACCGCATGTGGTGCAGCGCCACCCGCGCCTCCGCCGACAGCAGGCGCATGGCGATCTCGTTGCGGCCCATTTCGAGCGAGAAGATCACGCTCGGCAGGTTGTTGTGGATCGAGCAGGCCCGCGCGAAGTCCAGGGCGAGGGTCGACTTTCCCATGGCCGGGCGGGCCGCGATGACGATCATCTGGCCGGGGTGGAGGCCGTTGGTGAGCTGGTCGAAGTCGGCGAAGCCGGTGGGGACGCCGGACATCTGGCCGGAGCGGGAGCCGATGGCCTCGATCTCGTCGAGGGCGCCCTCCATGATGTCGGCGAGCGGGGCGTAGTCCTCGTTGGTGCGCTGTTCGGTGACGGCGTAGATCTCGGCCTGGGCGGCGTTGACGATGTCGTCGACGTCGCCCTCGGCGGCGTAGCCCATGCCGGCGATGCGGGTGCCGGCCTCGACCAGGCGGCGCAGGACGGCGCGCTCGTGGACGATCTCGGCGTAGTACTCGGCGTTGGCCGCGGTGGGGACGGAGTTGACCAGGGTGTGCAGGTAGGAGGCGCCGCCGACGCGGGCCAGCTCGCCGCGCTTGGTGAGCTCGCCGGCCACGGTGATCGGGTCGGCGGGCTCGCCGCGGGCGTAGAGGTCGAGGATCGCGCCGTGGATCAGCTCGTGGGCGGGGCGGTAGTAGTCGGCGGGCTTGAGCACCTCGACGACGTCCGCGATGGCGTCCTTGGAGAGCAGCATGCCGCCGAGCACGGACTGCTCGGCCGCCAGGTCCTGCGGGGGGACGCGCTCGAAGCCCTCGCCGCCGAAGCCGCCCTCGCGGTCGCCGTCCCGGTCGCGGCGCTCGCCCTTGCCGGGGAAGCGGTCGCCGCCCTTGCCGCCGTCGCGCCGCTGGAAGCCGCCCGAGCCGCCGGAGCCGCCCTCGCGGCCACCGTCACGACCGCCCTCCCGGCCACCGTCACGACCGCCGGCCGGGCTGTTCGCGCGGCGGGTGACCGGCAGGCGGTCGCCCGGGCCGTCGGGGAAGGCGTCCGGCGGGAAGGCGTCGTCGGACGGCTGCCAGTCGTCCTCCGGGGGCGGGGCGTCGTGGTCGTCGTACTGGGGGCCGGTCACGCGTGTTCCCCGTTCAGCGAGCGGTGCGAGTTGGTGCGGGCCTGGCCGGTGGCGTACCGTCTTCGGCGCCTGTCCTTCTTACGGTACCGAGCCGACACCACCCGCCCCGCGCGGGTCGGTCCCTGAACGGCCGCCGGATCCGGCCGGCACCCCGGCGCGCGGTGCCCGTGCGGCGGACGGGTTATCCACAGGGGGTGTGGATAACCGCTCACAGGCTGTGGAGAACCCGGCCCGAGCTGTGCACAACCCTGTGGATAACCATCCTATCCCCTCAATGTCAACCCGCTGACCTGGCACTACTCCCCACCCGGCCTGTGCATGAGAAATTCTTCACACGACCGGACCCGGCGCCGAAGAAGTGTTCGACGGCACAGTCGTCCACCATCTAAGTAAGTGTTGTAAAGCAGGTGCAGCCATTACCTGTGGATGAGTAGGCTGGGCCCATGCCCGTCAGTTCCCCCCTCGCCGCCGAGCAGCGCCGCGAACGCCGCGCCGACCGCCGCCGCCACGACCGGGAGATCCTCGCCCTGGCCGTCCCGGCCTTCGGCGCGCTGGTCGCCGAGCCGCTGTTCCTGATGGCCGACTCCGCGATCGTCGGCCACCTCGGCACCGCCCAGCTGGCCGGGCTGGGCGTCGCCTCCGCCGCGCTGACCACCGTCGTCGGGGTGTTCGCGTTCCTGGCGTACGCCACCACCGCGGCGGTGGCCCGCCGGATCGGGGCGGGCGACCGGCGGGCCGCCGTGCAGCAGGGCATCGACGGGATCTGGCTGGCGCTGCTGCTCTCGGCCGGCCTGGTGCTGCTCACCCTGCTGCTCGCCCCGCAGGCCGCCCGGCTGCTCGGCGCCTCCGCCACCGCCGCCCCGCACGCGGTGACCTACCTGCGGATCAGCGCGCTCGGGGTGCCCGCGATGCTGCTGGTGCTGGCCGCCACCGGCGTGCTGCGCGGCTTCCAGGACACCCGCACCCCGCTGCTGGTCGCGATCGGCGGGTTCGCCGCCAACCTGCTGCTCAACCTGGGCCTGGTGTACGGCGCGGGCCTCGGGGTGGCCGGCTCCGCCTGGGGCACCGTGATCGCGCAGAACGCGATGGCCGCGGTGTACGTCGCCGTGGTGGTCCGCGGCGCCCGCCGGGAGGGCGCGGGCCTGCGGCCGGACCGGGCGGGCATCCGCGCCTCGGCCCGGGCCGGCGGCCCGCTGCTGGTGCGCACGGTGAGCCTGCGCGCCGTGCTGCTGCTGGCCACCGCGGTGGCCGCGAACCTGGGCGACGCCGAGGTGGCGGCCCACCAGATCACCATGACCGTCTGGTCCTTCGTCGCCTTCGCGCTGGACGCGGTGGCGATCGCCGGCCAGGCCATCATCGGCCGCTACCTGGGCGCGGGCGACCTGCCCGGCACCCGGGCGGCGACCCGGCGGATGGTCGAGTGGGGCCTCGGCGCGGGCGTGCTGTTCGGGCTGCTGATGGTGCTGGGCCGGCCGCTGTACGTCCCGCTGTTCAGCTCCGACCCGGGCGTGCGGGCCCAGCTGTCCGCCGCGCTGCTGCTGGCCGCGCTGACCCAGCCGGTGGGCGGGCTGGTGTTCGTGCTGGACGGCGTGCTGATGGGCGCGGGCGACGGCCGCTTCCTGGCCTGGGCGATGCTGGCCACCCTGCTGGCGTTCGTCCCGGCGGCGCTGGCGGTGCCCGCGCTGGGCCTGGGCCTGGCCGGGCTGTGGTGGGCGATGAACCTGTTCATGCTGACCCGGGCGGCCTTCCTGGTCGGCCGGGTCCGCACCGGCCACTGGATGGTCACCGGCGCCGTCCGGGCCTGAACCGGGTGGGGAACGGCCGGAGGGCCGGACCCCGCGAACGGGATCCGGCCCTCCGACTGCGTGACGGCTGCGCTCAGGCGGCGACGACGTTGACGTCGAGGTTGGCCTGGACGTCGGCGTGCAGCTTGACCGAGACCTTGTGGCTGCCCACGGTCTTGATCGGCGAGGCGATCGCGACGGCGCGCTTGTCCACGGCCGGGCCGCTGGCGGCCTTGATGGCCTCCACGACGTCGGCCTGGGTCACCGAGCCGAACAGGCGGCCGGCGTCGCCGGAGCGGACGGCCAGCTTGACCTGCAGGCCCTCCAGCTTGGCCTTGACCTCGTTGGCGGCCTCGAGGGTCTGGATGGCGTGGATCTTCCGGGCGCGACGGATGGCGTCGACGTCCTTCTGACCGCCCTTGGTCCAGCGGATGGCGAAGCCGCGCGGGACCAGGAAGTTGCGGGCGTAGCCGTCCTTGACCTCGACGACCTCACCGGCGCTGCCGAGACCGGGGACCTCGTGAGTGAGGATGATCTTCATTCTTCGGTCACCCTCTCTTAGCGCGTGGTGGAGGTGTAGGGCAGCAGGGCCATCTCACGGCTGTTCTTCACGGCCGTGGCGACGTCACGCTGGTGCTGGGTGCAGTTGCCGGTGACCCGGCGGGCACGGATCTTGCCGCGGTCGGAGATGAACTTCCGCAGCAGGTTCGTGTCCTTGTAGTCCACGTACGTGGCCTTGTCCTTGCAGAAGACGCAAACCTTCTTCTTAGGCTTGCGAGCAGGCGGCTTCGCCATTGTGTGCTCCGTTAAGTACGAGATCTGTCAGCGTTCCCGGGCCCGTGGGGCCCGGCAAAGCACCGCTTAGAACGGGGGCTCTTCCGAGTAGCCGCCGCCGGAGTTCCCACCCCAGCCGCCGCCACCCTGGTTGGACGAGGGGGCGCTGGACGCCCACGGGTCGTCGGACGGGCCCTGGTTGCCGCCGCCGGAGTTTCCACCCCAGCTGCCGCCGCCCTGGTTGCCGCCGCCGCCGAAGCCGCCGCCACCCTGCTGGCCGCCGCCACCGCCGAAGCCGCCGCCACCGCCCGGACCACCGGTCCGGTTGGCGCGGGTGACCTTGGCGGTCGCCGAGCGCAGGCTCGGGCCGACCTCATCGACCTCGACCTCGAAGACCGTCCGCTTCTCGCCTTCCTTGGTCTCGTAAGACCGCTGGCGCAGTCGGCCCTGCACGATCACGCGCATGCCGCGCTGCAGCGATTCGGCGACGTTCTCCGCCGGCTGGCGCCAGACGTTGCACGTGAGGAAGAGGCTCTCGCCGTCCTTCCACTCGTTGGTCTGCCGGTCGAAGGTGCGCGGGGTGGACGCGATACGGAACTTGGCCACCGCGGCACCCGACGGGGTGAAGCGCAGCTCGGGGTCGTCGACGAGGTTGCCGACGAGGGTGATGACGGTCTCGCCTGCCATGTGGTGATGACCTCTCGGAAAGAAGTTCTGCGGTGCTCGTCAGCGGTGTTCCACGTGGAACACCGGACGCGAGCCCTCCGGCGCGGACGCCGGAAGTGGGCTCAGTGGGTGTCCGGGCGCAGGACCTTGGTCCGCAGAACCGACTCGCTCAGGCTGAACTGGCGGTCGAGCTCCTTGACGACCTCGGGCGTGGCCTTGAGGTCGATGACCGAGTAGATGCCCTCGGACTGCTTGTTGATCTCGTACGCCAGGCGACGACGGCCCCAGGTGTCGATCTTCTCAACCTTGCCGCCGCCGGTGCGGACGACGTTGAGGAAGCTCTCGATCAGGGGGGAGACAGCGCGCTCCTCGACCGAGGGGTCGAGGATGACCATCACCTCGTAGTGACGCATGTGTAACCCACCTCCTTTGGACTCAACGGCCACGGCGTTTCCGTGGCAGGAGGGTTGTGCGCGTCGGCACCGGTTCCGGGCATGAAGGCACGCCCCTACACCAGTGCAGAGGGGCCAGCCTACCGGGTGACCCGACCGGCGGACAAAACACTTGGCTGTCGCGGTTGTCACTCCGGCCGGATCGGTCGCAACCTGGACGGAACGAACGTTCCCTCCCCCAGGAGGTGGGTCCCATGGCACAGGCCGCACCCCGGCCGCAGCACCGGCCGAAGTTCACCCTCAACACCGACGGACACCCGCACCCGCGGGAGAACGCCCTGGTCGGCGTGACCGTCCTGCTCGGCACGATCGCCTTCGTCACCTCGTTCTTCCACAGCCTGCACATCCTGACCTCGTGGACCGGGCTGTTCGGCGTGCTCACCGGCCTGGCGGCGCTGTTCGTCTCGGTGACCACCGCCGAACGGTTCGCCGTCGTGATCGGCACCGGCGCCGCCGCGTTCGGCCTGATGCTCGGGGTGGCGCACGGCGGCCTGTTCGGGGGCGTGTGGTGACGCCCGCCGGGCGCGGGAGGGGGTGAACCCGCCCCGGCGCCCGCAACCTCCGATGCCCTCCCGGCGTAGTACCTGTACCAGCAGGTGCGGTCGGGGGGGCATCATCATGTCGGGTCGGTTCCCGGTCGAATCGGACCATTCGGGCGATAGGGTCACCATGGGTAGATCCGACGAGGAGGAGCACCGAGCATGAGCCTGCGGCTGCGGACCATCACGCGTGAGGAACACCTGGCCTTCGTCCAGGGCCGGCCCTCGGCCAGCCACATGCAGGTGCCCTCCTGGGCGGACGTGAAGGCGGAGTGGCGCGCCGAGAGCCTGGGCTGGTTCGAGCCGTCCGGCGAGCTGGTCGGCGCCGGCCTGGTGCTCTACCGCCAGCTGCCCAAGGTGAAGCGGTACCTGGCCTACCTGCCGGAGGGCCCGGTGATCGACTGGTTCGACCAGGACCTCGACCGCTGGATGAAGCCGATGCTGGCGCACCTGAAGGCGCAGGGGGCGTTCACGGTGAAGATGGGCCCGCCGGTGGTGGTCCGCCGCTGGGAGGCGGGCACCATCAAGGACGCGATCGCCGGCAAGCAGGCCAAGCGCCTGCGCGACGTCGACCCCGACTTCTGCGAGCCCCGCGCCCTGGAGACCGCCGAGCGGCTGCGCCGGGCCGGCTGGCTGCAGGGCGAGGACGGCGGCGCGGGCTTCGGCGACGTCCAGCCCCGGTACGTGTTCCAGGTGCCGCTGGGCGGCCGCTCGCTGGACGACGTGCAGCGCGGCTTCAACCAGCTGTGGCGGCGCAACATCAAGAAGGCCGAGAAGAGCGGCGTCGAGGTGGTCCAGGGCGGCTACGAGGACCTCGCGGTCTTCCACAAGCTGTACGTGGTCACCGCCGAGCGCGACCACTTCACCCCCCGGCCGCTGGCCTACTTCCAGCGGATGTGGAAGGCCCTCACCGCCGAGGACCCGAACCGGATGCGGCTCTACATCGCCTACCACGACGGCGAGCCGCTGGCCGCGACCACGATGCTGGTCGTCGGCGAGCACGTCTGGTACTCCTACGGCGCCTCCGCCAACCACAAGCGCGAGGTCAAGCCGTCCAACGCGGTCCAGTGGCGGATGATCCGCGACTCCTACGCGCTCGGCGCGAGCGTCTACGACCTGCGCGGGATCAGCGACACCCTGGACGAGGACGACCACCTCTTCGGGCTGATCCAGTTCAAGGTCGGCACCGGCGGCCAGGCCGCGGAGTACCTGGGCGAGTGGGATTTCCCGCTCAACAAGCTGCTGCACAAGGCGCTCGACCTCTACATGTCGCGCCGTTGAGCCACACCTGAGGAAGAGACACGGGGAGCACGCCATGACCTTGACGATGTACGTGGACACCGACCGCTGGCGGGCGCACCAGCGCGGGCTGCTGGCCGAGTTCGGCGGGCTGGTCCCGGTCGCCAAGGGCAACGGCTACGGCTTCGGCAACGGCCGGCTGGCCGCCGAGGCGGCCCGGCTGGGCGTCCCGGTGCTGGCGGTCGGCACCGCGGCCGAGGCGGAGGCGGTGGCCGGCGACTTCCCCGGCGACCTGCTGGTGCTCACCCCCTACCGGCCCGGCGAGCCCGGGGCCGAACTGCCCGCGGACCGGGTGGTGCGCACCGTCGCGCACGCCGAGGTGCTGGCCGCGCTGCCCGCGGGCAGCCGGGTGGTGGTCGAGTGCATGACCTCGATGCGCCGGCACGGCGTCACGCTCGGCGAGCTGTCCCGGCTGTCGGTGCGGCACCTGACCGTCGAGGGCTTCGCGCTGCACCTGCCGCTGGACCGGCCGGACGGGTCCGACCCGGTGGACGAGGTGGCCGCGCTGGTCCGGGCGATCGGCGAGGCCGGGCTGCCCACCGGCACCGTCTACCTCAGCCACCTGTCCGCCGAGGACGGGCTGCGGCTGGCCGAGCGCTTCCCCGACACGGAGTTCCGCTCCCGGATCGGCACCCGGCTCTGGCTCGGCGAGGTGGAGGCGCTGTCCTCCCGCGCCGGCGTCCTGGACGTCACCCCGGTGACCCGCGGCGAGCGCTACGGCTACCGGCAGCACAAGGCGCCCTCCGACGGCCACCTGCTGGTCGCCACCGGCGGCACCGCGCACGGCGTCGGTCTGGAGGCCCCCAAGTACGTGCACGGGGTGCTGACGCGCGCCAAGGGCCTGGCCCGGGCCGGGCTGGCCACCGTCAACCGGACGCTCTCGCCGTACTCCTGGCAGGGCAAGCAGCTGTGGTTCGCCGAGCCGCCGCACATGCAGGTGTCGATCCTGTTCCTGCCCGGCGAGCTCAAGCCGCCCGCGATCGGCGACGAGCTGTCGCTGACCGTCCGCCACACCACCACCCACTTCGACCGGGTGGTCGAGCGGTAGGACCACGCACGGCCCGGAGCCCGCACGACACGGAGCCCGCACGGCACGGAGCCCGCCCGCCGACGGTTCGGCGGGCGGGCTCCGGCGTTCGGCTCCCCGGGGGGCTACTTCGCGGGTTCGGGACCGGGCCCGGGGCCGGCGTCGGCCGGCTCCTTGTCCAGCCAGTCCACCGAGGGCGCGTAGGCCGCGTACGTCTCCTCCTCGCGCAGGCCGCGGGCGGAGCCGAGCACGAACCGGTCCGGCGCCCCGTCCAGCACGCCGCCGGACGGGTCGTCGCTGCCGTCCCAGCGGACCGGGTCGTACTCCGGGCGGAGGACGTCGCGGACCACCATGTAGCAGAGGTACAGGGTGCCGACCAGGTGCAGCGCGATCGCGAAGTGGTACCACTCCTGGTCGATGCCGTGGTGCTTGCCGTCGCCGTTGTAGGCCAGGTACGACCAGACGCCGAGGAAGTACAGCACCTCGCAGGCCTGCCAGATCAGGAAGTCCCGCCAGCGCGGCCGGGCCAGCGCCGCCAGCGGGATCAGCCACAGCACGTACTGCGGCGAGTAGACCTTGTTGGTCAGCACGAAGGCCGCCACCACCAGGAAGGCCAGCTGGGCGAAGCGCGGGCGGCGCGGGGCGCTGACCGCCAGCCAGCCGATCGCCAGGCAGCTGAGGACCAGCAGGACGGCGATCCAGGTGTTGAGGGTCTCCAGGTTCTTGTTCCGGACGGCCTGCATGAGGATCAGCCAGAACGAGCCGTAGTCCTCCTTGCGGGTCTGGCTGAAGCTGTAGAAGGTCAGCCAGCCCTTCCAGTTGGCCATCATGATCGGCAGGTTGACCACCAGCCAGGCGCCGGCCGCGCCGCCGAAGGCCTGGCCGAACTCCTTCCACTTGCCGGAGCGCAGGCAGAGCACCAGCAGCGGTCCGAGCAGCAGCGCCGGGTAGAGCTTCGCCGCGGTCGCCAGGCCGATGAACACACCGGCCCAGACCGGCTTGGAGCCTGACCAGTAGGCCATCGCGACGGCGGCCAGGGCCACCGCCAGCAGGTCCCAGTTGATGGTGGCGTTCAACGCCAGCGCCGGGGCCAGCGCGAACAGCAGCGCGTCCCACGGACGGCGGCGCTGGGCGCGGGAGGTGGCGACCACCGCGACCACCGCGCAGATCATCAGCATCCCGGCGTTGACCATCCAGAACCACTGCTCGCGGCTCATCAGGTCGCCGCTCTTGGTGGTCAGCCACGCCGCGACCTGCATGAACAGGCCGGTCAGCACCGGGTACTCCAGGTACTGCATGTCCGGCGAACCCTGCGGGATCGGGTCCAGGTACGGGTGCAGCCCGGTGGCGAAGCCGCGGCCCGAGAACAGGTGCGGGATGTCGCTGTAACAGGCCTTCGTGTACTGGGTGGTGGCGCCGTGGAACCAGCCGTCGTTGTAGCACGGCGCCTTCTGGACCAGCCCCAGCAGGTAGACCGCGATCACCGCCAGCGCGAGGAACTTGGCCGGCGTCCACCAGGACACCCCCAGCAGCGCCCGGCGGCCCGGCGGCCCGCCGAACAGCTCGCTGCCGGCCTCCGCGACCGGATCCTCGTCCGCGGGCACCACCACGGTGTTGGGCAGCGGACCGTCGGCCGGCGCGGGGCCGGGCGGCGCGGTCTCGTCACGAAGGCTGGAGGTCATGGCGCACATACTGCCGCACCCTTCCGCGCAATCGAAGAGGGGCACGGGATCGCCCTGGCGATCCGTGCCCCTCTGCGGTGTTTGCGTCGGCTTCCGGCGGCGGTTACCCGGTGGTATTGGTCGTGGTGGTGCCGCCGTTCCGGCCGCTGGTGGTGCCGCCGTTGGTGGTGCCGGTGGTGGTGCCACCGGTGGTGGTGCCGGCGTTGGCACCGCCGGCGGCGCCGCCGTTGGTACCGCTGCTCGGCGAGGAGGTCGGGTTGCAGAGCACCGGCAGGCAGGGCGACGACGACGAGGTCGGGGAGCCCGAGGGCTTCCCGGACGGCTTGCCGGTCGGGCCGGTCGGCTGCTCGGTCGGCACGGTCGGCTGCTCGGTCGGGACGGTCGGCTGCTCGGTCGGGACGACCGGTGCGGACTCGGTCGGCGAGGCCGACGGCGAGGCGGTGACCGGGGCGCCGGAGGAGTCGACCTCCTGGCCCCAGGGGGTCGCCGGGGTGAAGTTCTTCGGGTTGCCCGGGCCGACGATCTTCATGTAGCGGGTGAAGATCTCGGTCGGGAAGTCACCACCGTGGACCTCGTTCTTGCCGCCGGTGCCGTCCAGCGACTCCAGGCCGGTCTGCTTGGTCGCGTCCTCGCGCCACATGCTGACCGAGGTGGTCAGGGACGGCGTGTAACCGATCCACCAGGCCGACTTGCTCTTGTCGGTGGTGCCGGTCTTGCCGGCGACCGGGAAGCCCAGCTCGTTGGTCTTGTTGCCGGTGCCGTTCTTCGCCACGTTCTGCAGCACGTCGGTGATGTTGTCGGCCACCGCCGGGTCGAGCACCGTCTTCGGCGTCGGCTTGGCGAAGTTCGGCAGGTCCTTGCCGCGGAACTTGACCGAGGTCACCGAGTACGGGTCGGTCTGCTGGCCGTGCGCCGCGAACACCGAGTAGGCCGAGGCCATCCGGATCGCGCTGGGGGTCGAGGTGCCCAGCGGCAGGGTCAGCGTGCTGGCGCCCGCCAGGGTGTCGTCGTGCAGGCCCAGGCTCTGCGCCATCGCCCGGACCTTGTCACCGCCGACGTCCTGGCCGAGCTGCACGAACGGCACGTTGTACGACCACTGCATGGCCGTCCGCAGCGTCACGTAGCCCTTCTTGCCGGGATCGCTGTTGCGCTGGCGGTACGGCTGGCCGTTCTCCAGCGCCTTGCTGCCGTCGGCCCGGTAGATCTGCGCCATGTCGTCGGCCAGGTAGCGCGAGTCCGGGTTGATCTGGGCCGGCTTGCCGTCCTCGCCGTTCTTGGTGAGGACGCCGTCCTGCATCGCGGCGGCCAGCACGATCGGCTTGAAGGTCGAGCCGACCGGGACGCCCTTGGCGTCGGCGTTGTTGGTGTAGTGGTTGTTCTCGAAGCCCGGGCCGCCGTAGATGGCCACGATCGCCCCGTCGCCGGGCACCACCGAGGCCGCGCCGATCTGGACGTTCCGGTCCAGCTCCTTCTTCTCCGGGTCCAGCCGGGCCGCCTCGAAGTCGTCCACGGCCTTCTTCAGGGCGTCGACCTTGTCCTTCTGGAAGGTCGTGTGGATCTGGTAGCCGCCGCGGTCCAGCGCCGCCGCCGTGATCGACGGGTCCTTCAGGGTCACGTACTGCTTGGCGGTCTCGATCAGGTAGGAGACCTCGCCGGTGGTCTTGGTGACCTTCTGGGTCTGGATCGGCTCGGGGAAGTCCTTGCACTTGGCCCGGTCCTCGGCGGACAGCGCCTTGGTGGTGACCATCCGGTCCAGGATCCAGTTCCAGCGGCTGACCATCCGCTCGTGGTTGGCCGGGCTCAGGCTCGGGTCGTACAGGCCCGCGCCCTTCAGCAGACCGGCCAGCATGGCGCCCTGGCAGACGTCGATCTTGCTGGCGTCCACGCCGTAGTACGCCTGCGCGGCGGCCTGGATGCCGGTCGCGCCGCGGCCGAACCAGCTGGTGTTCAGGTAGCCCTCGAGGATCTGCTCCTTGGTCTTCTCCCCGTTGACCTTGAGGGTGATGAAGAACTCCTTGGCCTTCCGCGAGAGCGTCTGGTCCTGCGAGAGGTAGACGTTCTTCACGTACTGCTGGGTGATGGTCGAACCGCCCTGGGTCTCGCCGCCGGTCGCCATCTTGTAGACGGCGCGGGCGATGCCCTTCGGGTCGATGCCGGAGTCGGTGCGGAAGGTGTCGTTCTCCGCCGCTATGACCGCGTCCTGCGCCTGGCGGCTGATCTGCGAGAGCTCGACCAGCTGCTGGTTCTCGGTGCCGGTGCGGGCCATCTCGGTGCCGTCGGCCCAGTAGTAGACGTTGCTCTGGATCTGCAGCGGGGTCTTCTCGTTCGGCACCTGGACCACCGCGTAGGCGACGCCGACCGCGGCCACGCAGCCGCCGAAGAAGACCAGGAACAGGCTCAGCACCTGCTTCCAGGACGGCATCCAGCGCCGGAAGCCGTCCTTGCCGAACCTCGGGTAGTCGATGAAGCGCTTCTTGCCCGGCCGGCCGCCGCGCCCGGCGGCGCGGCCGTTCGACGGCCCGCCGCCGTCACCGCCCCCGTCGCCGCCGCCCCGGCGGGACTGCTTGCGCATCTCCGCCCGGGTCAGCCGGGGCTGCTCGGCGGTCTCGCGCGCGGCGCGCCGACCACCGGGGCCCGGGCCCTGGCCGGGCACCTGGCCGGGCCGACCGGCCCGGTTCAAGCCGGGGGTCCCGCCCGCCGGAGTGCCGCGGCCGTACTCGGGCGCACCCTCGACCGGGTTTCCGTACGCGTACGGCTGTCCGGGGGCTGGCCGCCGCGGCGGCTGCTGCTCGCCGCCGGGGTTCGCCGACCTGCGCCGGTGTTCGCTCATCTCTCCGCAGCTCCTCGGTCAGGGTGCACAGGCGAAAGAGTACGGCTCCCAGAAAGGCCCCTATTCCGGCATTGGAAGCCAACCAGGACGAACCGACCGCGATTCATTACACGCCCGTTGCCCAGAAGCCTTGTGATCGCAGTTACGCGTGCCCCTCTTGCTCCTTCCGTGACCCAGGGTTACTGTTGCCGATATATCGAGCCGATACATCGGCGCGACACATCGGTTCGGCATACACTGCCGGACCGGGGCCCGCACCCGGCGAGCAGGAACCCTCACGGAAGGAGGAAGGCGACATGAGCCGACGCTCAGGCGTCCTCGAATTCGCCGTCCTCGGCCTGCTCCACGACGCGCCCATGCACGGGTACGAGCTGCGCAAGCGGCTGAACGTGCTGCTGGGCTCGTTCCGGGCCTTCTCGTACGGAACGCTCTACCCCTGCCTGAAGAGCCTGGTCGCCCAGGGCTTCCTGGTGGAGGACAACCCGGACGTCGAGTACGTCCCGGCCACCGCCCTGAACGGCAAGCGGTCGAAGATCACCTACCGGCTCTCCCCGGAGGGCAAGCAGCGCTTCGAGGAGCTGCTCGCCGACTCCGGCCCGGAGGCCTGGGAGGACGAGCACTTCGGCGTCCGCTTCGCCTTCTTCGGCCAGACCGACCGGGCGGTCCGGATGCGCGTGCTGGAAGGCCGCCGCAGCCGGCTGGAGGAGCGGCTGGAGCGGATGCGCAGCTCCGTCGCCCGCACCCGCGAGCGCTTCGACGACTACACCCTCGAACTCCAGCGCCACGGCCTGGAGTCGGTGGAGCGCGAGGTCCGCTGGCTCAACGAGCTGATCGAGACCGAACGGGCCACCAGAACCGGACGCGGCACCGCGTCCCCGCACACTTCGGACGGCCGTGGTCCGGCCGCCGGGTCCTCCGACCCGCCCGGGCCACCGTACGACCGCCCGGGGCGCTCCTCCTAGCGGAGCGCTGCAGCACCGCGCCGGCCCCGCCGCCCGCGGCGAGGCGTGGGCGCCCCGCGCGCCCGACCAGACAGTCAGAACAGTTGTGGAACGAGGCCGCCGCGACAGCACGGCGGACCTCATGAGATTCAGGGAGCAACCGGAATGGGTTCGGTTCGCGTAGCCATCGTCGGCGTGGGCAACTGCGCCGCCTCGCTGGTGCAGGGTGTCGAGTACTACAAGGACGCCGACCCGGCCGGTAAGGTCCCCGGCCTGATGCACGTCCAGTTCGGCGACTACCACGTCAAGGACGTCGACTTCGTCGCCGCGTTCGACGTGGACGCCAAGAAGGTCGGCTTCGACCTGGCCGACGCCATCGGCAACAGCGAGAACAACACCATCAAGATCTGCGACGTGCCGCCGACCGGCGTCACCGTGCAGCGCGGCCACACCCTCGACGGCCTCGGCAAGTACTACCGCGAGACCATCGAGGAGTCCGACGAGGCTCCGGTCGACGTCGTGCAGATCCTCAAGGACCGCCAGGTCGACGTCCTGGTCTGCTACCTGCCGGTCGGCTCCGAGGACGCCGCCAAGTTCTACGCCCAGTGCGCCATCGACGCCAAGGTCGCCTTCGTGAACGCCCTCCCGGTGTTCATCGCCGGCACCAAGGAGTGGGCCGACAAGTTCACCGAGGCCGGTGTCCCGATCGTCGGCGACGACATCAAGTCGCAGGTCGGCGCCACCATCACGCACCGCGTGATGGCGAAGCTCTTCGAGGACCGCGGCGTCGTCCTCGAGCGCACCATGCAGCTGAACGTCGGCGGCAACATGGACTTCAAGAACATGCTGGAGCGCGAGCGCCTGGAGTCCAAGAAGATCTCCAAGACCCAGGCCGTCACCTCGCAGATCCGCGACCGCGAGCTGGGCGCCAAGAACGTCCACATCGGCCCGTCCGACTACGTCGCGTGGCTCGACGACCGCAAGTGGGCGTACGTCCGCCTTGAGGGCCGCGCGTTCGGCGACGTCCCGCTGAACCTGGAGTACAAGCTCGAGGTCTGGGACTCCCCGAACTCGGCCGGTGTCATCATCGACGCCGTGCGCGCCGCGAAGATCGCCAAGGACCGCGGCATCGGCGGCCCGATCCTCTCCGCGTCCTCGTACTTCATGAAGTCCCCGCCGGTGCAGTACTTCGACGACGAGGCCAAGGAGAACGTCGAGAAGTTCATCCGCGGCGAGGTCGAGCGCTGAGCGCAGCGAAGCCTGCTCGCTGTCGCAGCTGGGCGCTGAGCGCAGCGAAGCCTGCTCGCTGTCTCGGCCGAGCGCTGAGCACCGAGCGCTGACCGACTCGTGGTCAGGGCTCGTCCGGAGGGCCGTCCCGCTTCGCGCGGGGCGGCCCTCCGGCGCGTTCAGGACCAGGCGGCGTCCCAGGTGGCCGGGCCGACGACGCCGTCCGCGGCCAGTCGGTGGCGCTGCTGGAAGGCCCGGCAGACCTGGGCGGAAGCGGGTCCGTACCAGCCGTCGGCGGTGATCGACCAGCCGCGGTCCGCCATCCGCCGCTGCCACATCAGCACGTCGTCGCCGTGCAGCATCGGGGTGCGGACCCGCAGGTAGCGGCCGGGCCAGCGCGGCGGACCGGCGGCCGGGGTGGTGGCCTGCGCCGACGTCCGGGCGGCGGGCACGCCGCCGAGCGCGGGGTCGGCCGAGACGGTGCCCTCCGGGAAGGCCGGCACCCCGTAGCCGTACGGCGAGCCGGGGCCCCGACGCGGACGGGACTTGAGGTAGACGCCGTCTCCCTCGGCGGAGCCGGTGTCGTTGGTGTTGGCCTCCACGGTCCGGATGGTGTCGGCGTCGTAGGCGACGACCACGCCGGTGTGGGTGCCGCCGTCGGGGCCGAGGTAGAAGGGGCCGCCGAGGACCGGGTAGTCGGTCCAGCGGCCGTGGTCCCGCCACCAGGCGACCGCGGCGAGGCAGGAGGCGGTCATCGGCCAGAGGGCGTCCATCCCGGTGCGGTGGGCGGCCCAGGCCTCGAAGGTGGCGCACCAGGGCTGGCCGTCGGACCACTCCAGGCCCGGGGTCTCGGTGCTGTAGCGCTGGCGGTTGTTCCAGGTGCCGTCGGGGTCGCGACCTTCGTGGCGGCCGACCTGGCTGAGCAGAAGGGCGGTGAACTCGTCCCGCATGGGAGCCTCCCGTTGTCCGAGCTGGTTCTTCCCTCCCTGCGGGGTCAACGAGCCCGAAACGCCCGGGTCATCGGTGGTGCGGAAGCACGCGGGGGGCGTTCGTCCACCGGAATTCGGCGGTTGTTTCACGTGAAACGGGATCGACCGCGTGGCACCCTTGGCGGGTGATCACCGAACGCCCTCCTCGGGAGGCCTCCCTGTTCGGGCTGCTGCTCGGACTGCTGCGCGGCCCGGGGTTCCGGCGGCTGCTGACGGTCCGACTGCTCTCGCAGTTCTCGGACGGGGTGTTCCAGGCCTCGCTGGCCGCCTTCGCCCTGTTCTCGCCGGACAAGCAGTCCTCGCCCGGCGAGATCGCCGCCGCGCTGGCGGTGGTGACGCTGCCGTTCTCGGTGGTCGGCCCGTTCACCGGCGTGATGCTGGACCGCTGGCGGCGGCGGCAGGTGCTGCTGACGGGCAATCTGGTCCGCTGCGGGCTCTGCCTGCTGACCGCCCTGCTGCTGCTCGGCGGGGTGCCCCGGTGGGGGTTCTACGCGGCGGCGCTGCTGGTGATCGGGATCAACCGGTTCATCCTGTCCGGCCTGTCGGCCTCGCTGCCCCGGGTGGTGGAGCCCTCCGCGCTGGTCACCGCGAACGCGGTCTCGCCGACCCTGGGCACGGTCGCGGCGACGGCCGGCGGCTTCCTCGGCCTGGGGATGGGCCTGGTGGCGACCGGCTCGGCCGGGGGCGCGCTGACGGTGGGGCTCTCCGCGCTGCTGTACCTGGTCGCCGCGCTGGCCGTGCGGCCGATCGGGCCGGACGAGCTGGGCCCCGACCTCCCGCTCGAACTCCCGCCGCTGCGACAGGCGTTGGTGACCGCCTGGCGCGACCTGCGGGCCGGCCTGGGGCACCTGCTGCGGGAGTGCCGCCCGGCGGTGCGGGCGCTGGCCGCGGTGAGCCTGGCCCGGTTCTGCTACGGCGTGCTGACCGTGGTGGTGCTGATGCTGTGCCGCTACACCTTCAACCGGGCCGAGGACGTCGACAGCGGCCTGGCCACCCTGGGACTCGCGGTCGGGATGTCCGCGGTGGGCTTCTTCCTGGCCGCGGTGGTCAGCCCGTGGGCCACCCGCCGACTCGGCCTGCACGGCTGGATGACGTTCTGCCTGGCCGCCGCCGCGGTCTTCGTCCCGGCGCTCGGCCTGGCCTTCCGGACGGTCCCGACCATGGTGGCGGCGCTGCTGCTGGGCGTGGTCACCCAGGGCACCAAGATCTGCGCCGACACCCTGGTGCAGGAGTCGGTCGAGGACGAGTACCGCGGCCGGGTCTTCGCGATCTACGACGTCCTGATGAACGTCTCGTACGTCGCCGCGGCCGCCGCCACCGCGCTGGTGCTGCCGCTGGACGGCCGCTCGGCACCGGTGGTGCTGGCGCTGTCCGCGCTGTACGCGCTCGGTGCGCTGCTCTACTTCCGGGCCTCGCGCCGAGGTTGAGCCCGGGCGGCCGCTAGGGTACGTGGGCGCACGGCAGCGCGAAAGCCGCACAGGGGGAAGATCAGATGAGCACACCGCCGCCGCCCGGGCCCTACGGCCAGCCCGACCCGTACGGCCCGCCGGGCCAGCAGCCGCCACCGCCCTCCGGCTACGCTCAGCCGCCCGCGTACGGCCAGCCCCCGGCGTACGCCCAGCCGCCCGCGTACGGCCAGCCCCCGGCCTACGGCCAGCCGCCCGCGTACGGACAGCCCCCGGCGTACGGGCAGCCGCCCGCCGCCCCCGGCTACCCGCAGCCGGCCCCCGGCTACGACCAGCAGCCCGCCTGGGGCCAGCAGCCCCCGGCGTACGGCCAGCCGCCCGGGGGCGGGCAGGCGCCGGGCTGGGGGCAGGCGCCGCCGGTGGCGCCCGCGAAGACGGTCGGCACCGGCGCCCGGCTGCGCGGCGGGGCCATCGGCGTGGGCCTGATCGTGGTGGTGGTCGGCGGCCTGTGGGGGCTGGCCACGCTGTTCGGCGCCGGGGACAAGGGCCCGGTGGTCGGCGACTGCCTGACCGCCGGGCACAAGAAGGTGTCCTGCGGCGCCTCGGACGCCAACTGGAAGGTGGCCGGCCGCAAGACCGGCCTGATCAGCTCGTACAACTGCGCCCAGGAGTACCCGGGCAGCACGCCCTACGACGGCCAGTACCGGTCGAAGAAGCACACCACCCGGTACCGGCTGTGCCTGAGCCCGCTGAAGGGCGCGCCGACCCCGAGCACCAGCAAGCACTGAGGGGCCGGCCGGGCCCTCAGCCCTGCGGCGGCTGCTCCGCCCACCAGGCGCGGAGCGCCGCCACCGCGGCCTCGTGCTCCATCGGGCCGTGCTCCAGGCGCAGTTCGAGCAGGTGCTTGTAGGCCCGGCCGACCTCGGGGCCGGGGCGCAGGCCGAGCAGTTCCATGATCTGGTTGCCGTCCAGCGCGGGGCGGATCGCGTCCAGCTCCTCCTGCGCCTGGAGGGCGGTGATCCGCTCCTCCAGCGAGTCGTAGGTGCGGGCCAGCGCGGCGGCCTTGCGCTTGTTGCGGGTGGTGCAGTCGGAGCGGGTCAGCTTGTGCAGCCGGCTCAGCAGCGGGCCGGCGTCGGTGACGTAGCGGCGCACCGCCGAGTCGGTCCACTCGCCGCCGCCGTAGCCGTGGAAGCGCAGGTGCAGCTCGACCAGCCGGGAGACCTCGTTGACCAGCTCGTTGGAGTACTTGAGCTCGCGCATCCGCTTGCGGGTCATCTTGGCGCCGACCACCTCGTGGTGGTGGAAGGAGACCCGGCCGTCCGACTCGAAGCGGCGGGTGCGCGGCTTGCCGATGTCGTGCAGCAGCGCGGCCAGCCGCAGCACCAGGTCGGGGCCCTCGGTCTCCAGCGCGATCGCCTGCTCCAGCACCGTCAGCGAGTGCTCGTAGACGTCCTTGTGCCGGTGGTGCTCGTCGCTCTCCAGCCGCAGCGCGGGCAGTTCGGGCAGCACGTGGTCGGCCAGGCCGGTGTCCACCAGCAGCCGCAGGCCCTTGACCGGGTGCTCGGCGAGCAGCAGCTTGTTCAGTTCGGCCTGGACGCGCTCGGCGGAGACGATGCCGATCCGGTCGGCCATCGCGGTCATCGCGGCGACCACCTCGGGCGCCGGGTCGAAGTCCAGCTGGGCGGCGAACCGGGCGGCGCGCATCATCCGCAGCGGGTCGTCGGAGAAGGACTCCTCGGGCGTCGCGGGCGTGCGCAGCACCCGGGCCTCCAGGTCGTCCAGGCCGCGGTGCGGGTCGACGAAGCCGCGCCCGGGCAGGTCGACGGCCATCGCGTTGACGGTGAAGTCGCGGCGCACCAGGTCCTGCTCGATCGAGTCGCCGTAGCTCACCTCGGGCTTGCGCGAGCTGCGGTCGTACGCCTCGCTGCGGTACGTGGTGATCTCGATCAGGAACGAGCCCTCGGCCGTGTCCTTGCGGGCACCGACGGTACCGAACGCGATGCCCACGTCCCAGACCGCGTCCGCCCAGCCCTTGACCAGCTTGAGGATCTGCTGCGGGCGGGCGTCGGTGGTGAAGTCGAGGTCGTTGCCGAGCCGGCCGAGCAGGGCGTCCCGGACCGAACCGCCGACCAGCGACAGCCGGTGGCCGGCCTCCTGGAAGCGGCGGGCGATCTCGTCGGCGACCGGGGAGACCCGCAGCAGCTCCTGCAGGCCGAGGGTCTGCGCCTCGGTCAGCCCCGGCAGGGCGACCCGGTCGACGGAGCTGGAATGATTGGCGCTGGACGCATTGGCAGTGGACACGACTCACAAGGGTACGTGCCCCGCCTGCCCCACCGCCCGCCCGTTTCGCCCGCCCGCCCGTTCCACCCCCCGCTCCGCCCGGCAGCACCCGGCCCGCGACACCGCGGTCCGGGCGGCGTCGTTACCATGCCGGGTGGACGCTCCTGGTCGGAGGACCGCCGGTCGGGTCGGCCGCGGCGGTGCGTGGAGTGATCGAGACCAGCGGAACGGCGAGGGCGCGCGTGGACGAGCGGACCGGGCGGAGCGCGGCGGTGGCGGCGCGCCGCGGACGGCGGACGGGCCGACTGGCCAGGGCCGCGGCCTCCCTGCTGACGGGCGGACTGCTCGGGGCCGTGTGCGCCGCCCCCGCGGCCGCCTCGCCCGAACTGGCGCCGGCCGCGACGGCCGACTACCCGGCGGTGGTCCGGATCGACACCGTGACGCCGAAGACCGCGCACGAGAACGAGACCATCACGATCACCGGGCAGGTCACCAACTCCGGCGGCACGAAGCTCAAGTCGCCGACCGTGAAGGTCCGGCTGCCGCAGGCCAGGCCGATGCGCACCCGCAGCGAACTCGCCATGGCCGACTCCCGGACCACCCCGAGCACCCTGGACGGCACCGCGCTGGCCAGCCCCGTGCAGGACGTCGGCGACCTGGAGCCCGGGCAGAGCCACGAGTTCACCATCGCCCAGCTGCCGGTCTCCGCGCTGAAGGTCAAGGACACCGGCACCTACGAACTCGCGGTGGACGTCTGGGGCAGCACCGGCAACGAGCAGGCCCACCCGCTGGGCATCGGCCGGACGTACCTGCCCTACCAGGGCCGGGACAACGCCCAGCCGTCCCAGCTCGCCGTGGTCTGGCCGCTCACCCACGCGCCGGTGCTGGTCGCCCAGACCATGGCCGACACCGACCAGACGCCGGTGCTGCGCGACGACGGCCTGGCCGCCGAGCTGACCGGCGACGGGCGGCTCAACCAGCTGGTCGAGATCGGCTCCACGATGCACGGGCTGACCTGGGCGGTCGACCCGAACCTGCTGGACACCGTGTACGCGATGACCAAGCCGTACCGGGTGCAGAAGCCGGGCACCTCCGGCGACTCGGCGAGCGAGGAGAACACCGTCCCCGGCACCGGGCGGGACGCGGCGACGGCCTGGCTGGCGAAGCTGCGCACCGCGCTGACCAGCCCGGACGCCCAGGTGCTGTCGCTGCCGTACGCCGACCCGGACCTCACCTCGATCGCGCACAACGGCGCGGGGCTCGGCGGGATGGACACCGCGCTGCGCAAGGCGGTGACGGCCGGTCAGATCACCACCGAGGCCCGGCTCTCGGTCGACGCCTCCTCCGACGTGGCCTGGCCGTACCTGGGCCTGCTGGACCAGCGCACCGCCGCGGTGGCGGGCGCGGCGGGCGGGCGGATCCTGCTGGTCGACGGCAAGGTGCTGCCGGAGTCCGACAAGCTGTCGCACACCCCGAACGCGGCCCGGCCGATCGGCAACGGGCAGACCGCGGTGGTGTCGGACGCCGTGCTGGCCTCGCTCTTCCAGCGCGACCTGGCCTCGGAGAGCGACCGCACGCTGGCCGAGCAGCGCTTCCTGGGCGAGACGCTGACCATCGCCCACCAGGAGCCGGAGCACCCGGGCGGCCTGCTGGTGCTGCCGCCCCGCTCGCTGAGCGTCGGCACCGCGCGGGCGCTGCACGACTCGGTGCGGGACGCGGCGGCCGGCGGCTGGCTGGCGCCCGCGACGCTGCAGAAGGTCGTCGAGATGAAGGCGGACCCGGCCGCGAACACCGCCGTGCCCGAGTCGTACCCGAAGGAGGCGACCGGCAACGAGCTGTCCGCCGACGAGCTGGCCGCCACCATGCAGCTCCAGGACGGCGTGGACCAGCTGATGATGATCCTCACCGAGCCGGAGCGGGTGCGCGGCCCGTTCAGCGCGGCGATGGTGCGTTCGATGTCCACCGAGTGGCGCGACCAGCCGAAGGCCGGCACCGAGTACCGGCGCGGGGTGCGCACCTACCTGGACAACCTCAAGGCCGCGGTCCGGGTGCCGAAGAAGACCGTGGTGACGCTGCCCGGCGACAACGCGACGCTGCTGGTCAGCGTCCGCAACGGGCTGACCCAGTCGGTCGGCAACCTGGAGCTGAAGATCAGCTCCGCCCAGCCGAACCGGCTGCGGGTCGACTACCCGATCCAGCCGGTGGTGCTGGACGCGGCCACCAGCCGCACCTACCGGTTCCCGGCCGAGGCCCAGGTCAACGGTCCGGTCCAGGTCACCGCCCAGCTGTGGACGACCGGCCCGAACGCCCGGCCCTACGGCGAGGCGGTCGAGTTCACCGTCGACGTCACCTCGGTGGCCAGCGGCGTGACGTACGTGATCGCCGGCGGCACCGTGCTGATGATCCTCGCCGGGGTGCGGTTCTCCCTGCAGCGCAAGAAGCGCCGGGCGGCCGGCGAGGTCGACGAGGACCCGGAGCGGCTGGCCGGGGACGGTGCGGCGCCCTCCGACGCGGACCCGGCTGGCACCTCGGGTGACACGGATCGGGTCGCCGGTGATGAGAAGGTGGATCACTAGGCCCCACCACCCGGGCGCCCATCCCCCCTCTCTGACGTGGATTGGTGGCATGAACGAGCGGAGCGAGCGAGCAACCAAGGACCAGGGCGGCGGCCGGTCCCGAGACCGGGCGGGCGGCCCCCGCTCCGCCGCCCCCGCGGAGCCGGCCGCCGACTGGTACGTCGCCGACACCTACGCCAACGACCCGTACGCACCCGAGGCGTTCGGGAGCACGGATCCGTACGGCCCGATCGACCTGCCGGGCGCCGGACCGGACGAGACCGACACTCCGGAGGGCTCGGCCGCGGTGCCCGGCCAGCCGGAGGGCCCCGCCACCGAACCCACCCTGCGACTGACCGCCCCGGCCCCGCGCTGGGCGTCGATCGCCGCCGAGGTCGCGGCCGGCGCCCCCGCCCGGGAGGACCGGGAGGACCGGAAGCCCCGGGAGCTCGACGCCGAGGCCCCCGCCGAGACCCCGGCCGAGGCCCCGGCCCCGGCCGGGAGCCCGGAGCGGGACGCCGGGGCCCCCCGCTGGGAGGTCGAGGCCGCCGAGGACGACACCGACTACGTCGGGGTGGACTCGCTGCTCTCCGAGCAGCCCGACCCCGGCACCGGCCCCGACCCCGGCACCGAGCCGGACGGCGAGCGGGCGGCGGCGCACCCGTACGTGCCGCCGATCGAGTTCGACCCGCCGCTGTCCGAGGAGGAGGCGGTGCTGCGGGCCGACGCTGCCGTGCTGGAGGCGAACGCCGCCGCGGCCGAGCCCGTCCCGGCCGAGCCGCCCGCCCTCACCCCCGCCCCGGCCGCCACCGACGGCGACCACGGCGGCGGCGCGGGCCGGGTCGCCGGGCTGCTGAACTCCAGCGCCGTGATGGCGGCCGGCACCCTGGTCTCCCGCGGCACCGGCTTCCTGCGCACCATGGTGATCGCCGCCGCGATCGGCGTCGCCTCGATGGGCGACTCGTACAACGCCGCCAACACGCTGCCCACCCTGCTGTACATCCTGATCGGCGGCGGCGCGCTGAACGCGGTGTTCGTGCCGCAGCTGGTGCGCAGCATGAAGAACGACGAGGACGGCGGCACCGCGTACGCCAACCGGCTGCTCACCCTGGTGGTGACCGGCCTGGCGGGCGTGGTGTTCGTGGCGGTGCTGGCCGCGCCGGTGCTGGTGCAGCTGGTCTCG
Source organism: Kitasatospora sp. NPDC015121 (assembly GCF_055562955.1). Lineage (NCBI taxonomy): Bacteria > Bacillati > Actinomycetota > Actinomycetes > Kitasatosporales > Streptomycetaceae > Kitasatospora > Kitasatospora sp. NPDC015121. Next base: position 147,669 of record NZ_JBVHEH010000005.1, on the reverse strand, counting down.
CACGCGCTGATGCGCGACCAGGCCAGCGCCGACACCACCGTGGCGCTGGCCCGCTACTGCCTGCCGACCATCTTCTTCATGGGCGTGCACGTGGTGATGGGCCAGATCCTCAACGCCCGCGGCCGGTTCGGCGCGATGATGTGGACGCCGGTCCTGAACAACGTCGTGGTGATCTTCACCTTCGTGATGTACATCGCGGTGTACGGCACCTTCCAGCACACCGAGGTCACCCCGCAGTCGATCTCCCCCGAGGGCGTCCGGCTGCTCGGCATCGGCACCATGCTCGGCCTGGCCGTGCAGGCGCTGTCGATGATCCCGTACCTGCGGGCGGCGGGCTTCTCGTTCCGGCCCCGGTTCGACTGGCGCGGGCACGGCCTGGGCAAGGCCGCCCGGCTCGCCAAGTGGACCTTCCTGTTCGTGCTGGCCAACCAGGCCGGCTTCCTGGTGGTCACCCAGCTGGCCACCGCCGCCGGCCAGGACGCCGAAGCCGACGGCCACCTCGGCGTCGGCCTGGCCGCGTACTCCAACGCGCTGCTGATCTGGCAGCTGCCGATGGCCGTCGTCACCGTCTCGGTGATGAGCGCGGTGCTCCCCCGGCTCTCCCGGGCCGCCGCCGACCACGACGCCGGCGCGGTCCGCGACGACCTCTCGTACGGCCTGCGCACCTCGGCGGTGGCGATCGTCCCCGCCGCGTTCCTGTTCCTGTCGCTCGGCCCGGTGATCGGCTCCTCGATCTACGGCCTGGGCAACGGCGGAGCGGTCGCCCACGGCACCACCGCGGTCGGCTACATGCTCTCCGCGTTCGCCCTCGGCCTGGTCCCGTACTCGGTGCAGTACGTGCTGCTGCGCGGCTTCTACGCGTACGAGGACACCCGCACGCCGTTCTCCAACACCGTCTGGGTGGCGCTCACCCAGGCCGTCACCGCCGTCCTGTGCTGGCTGCTGCTGCCCGCGCAGTGGGCGGTGACCGGCATGGCGCTGGGCTACGGCCTGTCCTACGCGGTCGGGGTGTTCGTCGCGGTGCCCCGGCTCAAGGCCAAGGTCGGCGACCTGGACACCGCCCGGATCACCAAGACGTACGTCCGGCTGGCGATCGCCTCGCTGCCCGCCGCGGTGGTCGGCCTGGCGCTGGAACTGCTCGCCCTCCAGGTGCTGGACGGGTGGATCGGCAACGTACTGACCCTGCTGGTCGCGGGCGGCGCCCAGCTCGCGGTCTTCCTGGTGCTGGCCCGGAAGATGCGCATCGAGGAGCTGAGCGCCCTCACCGGAATGGTCCGCAGGCGGCTCGGTCGCTGAACCGCCCCCGGGCGTCCGGGTTGACGAGCCGTCAACCCGGGCGCGAACGGACCGCCGGAACCTCAGTACGCTTTCTCTGGGCCGGAGTCGGGGCACACCCCCGGTTCCGGCCCATTCGTCTGCTGTTCCACCGGAAGTGGGCAATCGGGCAACCTCCCGCCACCCTCAGAGGTCGTACCTGACGTCCGGTAGTGGGCACAATTGACCCTGCACGGCCGACCCCTCCGGCAACGAGGCGTCGACCGTCCAGGAATGGACCGGGGCGACACAAGGGGAGGCAGGACCACGGTGGCTGACGGCACCAAGGCGATCGTCGACACGTCCGAGGCGGACGGGGCGGCGACCGAGGCCGCACAGGCCGCACCCACGGACGCGGAGCGCGGGGCCGGCTCCGAACGGCCCGCCACGGGCACCCCGGGCGGTGCGGTGCGGGCCGCCGCCGCCGACGGACCGGCACCGGCACCGGCCAAGGCCGCCGGGAAGAACGGAGCGAAGGCCGCCGGGAAGAACGGCGCCCGCAGCAACGCCGCCCGGAGCAACGGCAAGGGCACCGCCAAGGCGGACCCGAAGACCACCCCGCTGCGCGCCGCGAACGCGAAGGGCGCGGCCGCCGCCGCTGCCGCGGACGCCGCCGCCGAAGCCCCCGCGGGCACGCCCGAGGCCCCCGGGACGCCCGGATCCCCCGAGGCCGTCGAGTCCCCTGCGGCCGCCGTCCCGGCCGAGGCCACCGCCCCGCTCTCCGCCAAGGAGATCGACGCCGAGCTCGCCGCCCAGGGCGCCCGCCCCGAACGCCCCTCCCGCACCCGCGGGGTGCGCCGCCCGCTGCCCCCGGTCGAGCCCTCCGAGCCCGCCCCGCCCACCAGCACCGAGACCCTGGACGCCGACACCGCCACGCTGCCCGCCGTGCTGCCCGCCCCGCAGCGGCGCAGCGGCGACAAGATCGGCGCCCGCTACCGGCTGGAGGAGTGCATCTCCGAGTCGGAGACCTTCAGCAGCTGGCGCGCCGTCGACGAGAAGCTCCGCCGCGCCGTCGGCGTCCACCTGCTCTCGGCCGGCCACCGCCGCGCCAAGTCGGTCCTCACCGCCGCCCGCAGCGCCGCCCTGCTCGGCGACCCGCGCTTCGTCCAGGTGCTGGACGCGGTGCAGGAGGGCGAGCTGGTCTACGTCATCCGCGAGTGGCTGCCCGGCGCCCGCGACCTCGGCGAGCTGCTGGTCGGCGGCCCGATGGAGCCGTACGACGCGTACCAGATGGTCCGGCAGGTCACCGACGCGATCGCCGCCGCCCACGAGCGCGGCCAGGCGCACCTGCGGCTCACCCCCAAGTCCGTGCTGCGCACCGACGGCGGCCAGTACCGGATCAACGGCATCGCGGTGGACGCCGCGCTGCGCGGCCTGCCCGCCGAGGACGCCGAACTGACCGACGTCCGGGCGATCGGCGCACTGCTGTACGCGGCGCTCACCCACCGCTGGCCCTACCCCGAGGACCGCTACGACCTCCAGGGCCTGCCCAAGGACCTCGGCTGCGTCCCCCCGGACCAGGTCCGGGCCGGCGTCCACAAGGGCCTCGCCGAGCTCGCCGCGCGCATCCTGTGCGAGCAGCCCCCGCACCACAAGGAGCCGATCACCAGCCCCGCCGAGCTGGCCGCGGCGATCGACCGGATGCCGAAGATCCGGCAGCCCGAGCAGCCCGTCCCGCCCGCGCTGCGCGCCCTGCCCGCCGCCCCCCGGCCGCGGTACGCCAGCAACGCGCAGACCCAGGCGCTCCCCCGCACCGAACCCCGGCCGCCCGCCCCCGCGGCCGCCCCGGCCCCCGCCGCGCGCCCCCGTCGGGGGCTGCGCCGCCTGCTCAAGTGGACCGCCTCGCTGCTCGCGCTCTCCGCGGTGGCGATCGGCTCCTGGCAGCTGGCCCAGTACGTGAACGACCGGGAGGAGACCACCGGCACCCACGCCGCGCCCGCTCCCACCCCGTCCGGCTCGGCGCCCGTCGTCACCGGCGAGAAGTTGACCGTCTCCTCGGTCGGCCCGTTCAACGCCTTCGGCGAGACCAAGGAGGAGCACGTCTCCGAACTGCCGAACGCCACCGACGGCAACCCGGCCACCGCCTGGACCACCCAGCGCTACAACGACCAGTTCGGCGGCGCCTACCGGCCCGGCACCGGCCTGCTGATCGACCTGGGCTCGGCCCGCCGGGTCGGCTCGGTGGACGTCCAGTTCATCGGCGACACCAAGGCCGAGCTGAAGGCCGCGCCGGCCGGCACCACCACCCCGCCGTCCCCCGACGACGCCGGTTTCCGCAGCTTCGGCGCCCCGGTCGCGACCGGCTCCGGCACCAAGGTCACCCTCAAGCCCGACGGCCCGGTCACCACCCGGTACCTGCTGCTCTGGCTCACCAACGTCCCGGCCAACACCGACGACGGCAGCGGCGGCTTCCGCGGCAAGGTCGCCGAGGTCCAGGTCAACGGTTAGTCCCACTCCGTCGCACACCCTTGATCCGCTCCGGCGCATCCCCAACGATGTGAACCACGGCCGCCGGAGCGGACGGCCGAACCGCAAGGAGGGGGCGGATGGCCGAGGAGCCCACCGACGCCGAACTGCTCGCCCGGCACACGGCGGGTGACCCGGACGCCTTCGGGCTGCTGGTGCACCGTCACCGCGACCGCCTGTGGGCGGTCGCGGTGCGCACCCTCGGCGACCGCGAGGAGGCCGCCGACGCCCTGCAGGACGCCATGGTCTCCGCGTTCCGGGCCGCCGCCGGGTTCCAGGGCCGCTCGGCGGTCACCACCTGGCTGCACCGGATCGTGGTCAACGCCTGCCTGGACCGGGCCCGGCGCGGCGCGGTCCGCCGGGCCGAGTCGCTGGAGCAGCGGCCGGAGGGCACCGTCGAACGCGCGCTCGGCACCACTGAGGGCGCGGAGAGCCACGCGGTGCGCGCCGAGACCCGCCGCGAGGTGGCCGACGCGCTGGCCGAGCTGCCCGCCGACCAGCGGGCCGCGCTGGTGCTGGTCGACATGCAGGGTTACCCGGTGGCCGAGGCCGCCGAAGTGCTCGGCGTCCCGGTCGGCACCGTGAAGAGCCGCTGCGCCCGCGGCCGGGCCCGCCTGCTCCCGCTGCTGCGCCACCTCGGCCCCGGCGCGCGGACCGACGGTGTTCCACGTGGAACACCGACCCCCGACCACCCCGTCGGCGTTCCACGTGGAACGGTTCCGACCGGACGTCCCGCCGCCGTTCCACGTGGAACGGCCCCGGGCACCGGGCCCGCCACCGTTCCACGTGGAACACCGCCCGATGGCGCCGCTCCGCCCTCGCCCCGGAGCGGGAACCCGAACCGCCCCTCCCCCGTCCCACCCACGGATCCCTCGCCCGCGCTGGAAGGAGATGCGACCCCGCGATGACGCCGCACCCGCCTTCCGACCGCCCCGAACCGGACGACCTCACGGATCCGACCGACCCCGCCGAGCCCGACGGCCACCACGGCTCGGACGCCCACCACGACCCCGACGGCCACCCCGGCCTGGACGACCTCGCCGACCTCGCCGAGGAGCTGCTGTCGCCCGAGCGGGCCGCCGCCGTGCGCGCGCACCTGGCCGACTGCCCGGTCTGCGCGGCGGACTTCGCCGCCCTGTGCGGCCTCCCGGAGCTGCTCGCCGACGCCCCCGCTCCCGCCCTGCCGGACGACGTCGCGGACCGGCTGACGGCCGCCCTGGCCGCCGAGTCCGCCGCCCGCGCGGAGACCCGGCCGACCGCCCCTCCGACGCCGGCGGCCGTTCCCGCGCGGCCCGCCGTCGCCCCCTCCCGCACCGCGCCGCCCGGCGGGCCGGCCGCCGCCACCGGCCCCGGCCGGCCACCCCGGCGGCGCCGGGCCCGGCTGCTGCTGGCCACCGCGGCCGTCGCGGCGGTGGCGCTCGCCGCCGGTCTGGCCGGCACCCTGCTCCCCCTCGGTGGCGATCCGGAGGGCACCGCCGCCGGCCGCCCGATGGACGCCCGGGACCAGCACGCCGCCGCCTCCGGCGGTGGCGCCTCGGCGCCCCGGCAGGTCGCGCCGGACGGCCGGGCCGACGGCCCGGGCCCGGACTTCACCGCCGAGTCGCTGCCGGTCCAGGTCAGGCAGCTGCTGGCGGAGAGGGCCCCGCACCAGCTCGGCCAGGCCAGCCCCGCCGACCCGACGGCCCCGGCCTGCGCGCTGGCCGCCGCCGGACGCCCGGACGAGCCCCCGGCCGCCACCGGCCCCGGCCGCTACCTGGGCCGACCGGTGCTGGCCCTGGTGTTCCGCCCGCCGGGCGGCAGCGGGCCGCTGGACGTCTACCTGGCCACCCCGGACTGCCCCGGTTCGACGATCCTGCTGCACAGCACCGTCCCGTCCCCCTGATTCCTCGCCCGGCCCCGCGCAGCGCGCCCGAAGTGCGGGCGCGTGGTGCGGCCCGGCCTGGGAATGCGGAAGACTGGTCAGTCGTTGTCCGGGGCGGCGGAGCAGACCGCCCTCCCCCCGCACCAGCGGGACGCCAGGCGAACCAGGAGAAGCAGTGAGCGACGTCCGTAACGTGATCATCATCGGTTCCGGCCCGTCCGGGTACACCGCTGCGCTGTACACCGCGCGCGCTTCCCTGAAGCCGCTGGTCTTCGAGGGCGCGGTCACGGCCGGCGGCGCCCTGATGAACACCACCGAGGTGGAGAACTTCCCCGGCTACCGCGACGGCATCATGGGCCCCGAGCTGATGGACAACATGCGCGCCCAGGCCGAGCGCTTCGGCGCCGAGCTGGTGCCGGACGACGTGGTCGCCGTCGACCTCACGGGCGACGTCAAGACCGTCACCGACTCCGAGGGCACCGTGCACCGCGCCCGCGCGGTGATCGTCGCCACCGGCTCGCAGCACCGCAAGCTCGGCCTCCCGAACGAGGACAAGCTCTCCGGCCGCGGCGTCTCCTGGTGCGCGACCTGCGACGGCTTCTTCTTCCGCGACCAGGACATCGCGGTGGTCGGCGGCGGCGACACCGCCCTGGAGGAGGCCACCTTCCTGTCCCGCTTCGCCAAGAGCGTCACGGTCGTCCACCGCCGCAACTCGCTGCGCGCCTCCAAGGCGATGCAGGAGCGCGCCTTCGCCGACCCGAAGATCACCTTCGCCTGGGACAGCGCGGTCGAGGAGATCCACGGCGACCCGAAGCTCTCCGGTCTGACCCTGCGCGACACCAACACCGGCGACCTGCGCGAGCTGCCCGTCACCGGCCTGTTCATCGCGATCGGCCACGACCCGCGCACCGACCTGTTCAAGGGCCAGCTCGACCTGGACGCCGAGGGCTACCTCAAGGTCGAGGCTCCCTCCACCCGCACCAACGTCCCCGGCGTCTTCGCCGCCGGCGATGTGGTCGACCACACCTACCGCCAGGCCATCACCGCCGCCGGCACCGGCTGCTCCGCCGCGCTGGACGCCGAGCGCTACCTGGCCGCGCTGTCGGACGCCGACGAGGCCCCGGCCGCCGCCCTCGCGGTCTGACGCGCCCCACCACGGCGCGCACCACCCGCACCGCACCACCCCGCAGCACCCGGCGGTCGTGGCGGGCCTGACGCAGCGACAGGTCCGCCCGGCGGAGGAAGAAACAGATCCGCCCCCGCCGTTGTTATCACTGACGCACCTCCCCTCCGACCCCAAGGAGTCCCCGTGGCCGGCGCCACCAAGGAAGTAACCGACGCGACCTTCGACGCCGAGGTCCTCAAGAGCGACAAGCCCGTCCTCGTCGACTTCTGGGCCACCTGGTGCGGCCCGTGCCGCCAGGTCGCCCCGGTCCTGGAGGACATCGCGGCCGAGCACGGCGACAAGCTCAGCGTCGTCAAGCTCGACGTGGACGCGAACCAGGAGACCGCCGCGGCGTACAACGTGATCTCCATCCCGACGCTCAACGTCTACAAGGGCGGTGAGCTGGTGAAGACCATCACCGGCGCCCGCCCGAAGGCCGCGCTGCTGCGCGAGCTCGCCGAGTACCTGTAGGTCTCGGATCCCGGGCGGCCCGGACGGATTCTTCCGTCCGGGCCGCTTCGCGTTTCCGTTCCCTCCCCCGCCGGCGCCGCCCGGGGCTTCGCCAGGAAGCCCGGAGAGCGCGGCACCCGCCGTCCGGCCGCGGCCGCCGAGGCACGGGGGCTTCGCTGAGAAGCTCTCAGCGCTCCGGCCGCCACCCGGGCCGGGCCACCGCCGGGCGGAGGAACGCTCCCTCAGAACGGCCGCAGCGCCGGTTCCTTGCGCCGGCCGCCGAGCAGCCGCTCCAGCGCGCCCTCCACGTCCTCCTTCCAGGAGAGCGTGGTGCGCGCCTCCAACCGCAGCCGCGGGTACCGGTGGTGCGGGCGGACGGTCTTGAAGCCCACCGCCAGCAGGTGCTCGGCGGGCAGCAGGCAGCTCGGCACCTCCCGCCCCTGCGCGCCGAACGCCTCGATCGCCCGGAAGCCGCGCCGGACCAGGTCCTTGGCCACCGACTGCACCAGCACCCGTCCCAGCCCCTGCCCCTGGAACTCCGGCAGCACCCGGGACACCATCAGCTGCACCGCGTCCGGCGCGATCGGACTGGTCGGGAAGGACTGCCCGCGCGGCACGTAGGCGGGTGGCGCGTAGAGCACGAACCCGGCCGGGCGGTCGTCCACGTAGGCGACCCGCCCGCAGGAGCCCCACTCCAGCAGCACCGCGGAGATCCAGCCCTCCTTCTCCAACTCCCCCTTGCCGGCGTCCTGCGCGTCCCGCCCGCTGACCGGGTCGAGCTCCCAGAAGACGCAGGAGCGGCAGGTGTTCGGCAGATCCGAGAGGTTGTCCAGCGTCAGCGGAACGACCCTCCGTCCCACGCCCGCACCTCCTCCTCCGGACTCGAACGGCCCGGACCTCCAGTCTGCTCCGGGTAGCGGAACGGGTGCACGTTTCACGTGAAACATGCACCCGCAGATTCGCCTCCCGCGTCCCCGGTCCCCGGGTCCCCGGGTCAGGACAGCGGCAGACCCCGCTCGCCCGGAGCCAGGCTGTCCAGGATCCGGTTCAGGTCCTCGACCGAACCGAACTCCAGCACCACCTTGCCCCGGCCGAACTTGCCGCCGCTCCGGGCGACCTCGACCTTGACCCGGGTCTCGAAGCGGTCCGAGAGTCGACCCGCCAGCTCGTCGAAGGCCGGGGTGGGCAGCGGTTCCGCGCGCGGGGCCCGCTTCCGCTTCGGCTCCTCGCCGGACAGCAGCTTGGCGACCTCCTCGGTGGAACGCACCGACAGGCCCTCGGCCACCACCCGGGCGGCCAGCTTCTCCTGCTGCTCGGCGTCCGCCACCATCAGGATCGCCTTGGCGTGCCCGGCGCTGACCTCCCCGGCCGACACCTTCAGCTGCACCGACACCGGCAGGGTCATCAGCCGCAGCGTGTTGGACACGTGCGGCCGGGACTTGCCGACCCGCTTCGCCAACTGCTCGTGCGTGCAGCCGAAGTCGCGCAGCAGCTGGTCGTACGCGGCCGCCTCCTCCAGCGCGTTCAGCTCGGCCCGGTGCAGGTTCTCCAGCAGCGCGTCCAGCAGCAGCTTGTCGTCGTCGGTGGCCCGGACGATCGTCGGGATGACGTCGAGACCGGCCTCCCGGGAGGCCCGCCAACGCCGCTCGCCCATGATCAGCTCGTACCGGTCGGGACCGGTCTGCCGGACCACCACGGGCTGCAGCAGGCCGACCTCCTTGATCGAGGCGACCAGTTCGGCGAGCTTCTCCTCGTCGAACACCTCGCGCGGCTGGCGCGGGTTGGGACGGATCGACTCCAGCGGCAGCTCGGCGAACCGAGCGCCGTCCACCGGGGCCAGCGCCGCCTCCAGCACGCTGCGGCGCTGGTCGCCGGCCAGCTCGCGCAGGCTCTCCGCGGCGGCCTTCGCCGCCACCGTGCCCCGGTCGGTCGGCACCACCGGCACCACCGCGACCTGGCCGGCCCCGGCGGGTTCGGCGGCCGGAGCCGCCACCTCGGCGGCCACCGGCTGGGTCGCCGGGATCAGCGCCCCCAGTCCCCTGCCCAGACCCCTGCGCGTGCCACTCACCGCTTGCCCTCCATCGAACTGTGCTCTGCCGTCGGCGCGGACGTCTCCCCGCCGCTGCGCGGCGGAACGACCGCCGCGCCCGCCCGGTGCCGCCCGACCGTCGTCTTGGCGACCTCGGCCCGCAGCGCCAGCTCGCGGGCCGCCTCCAGGTAGGAGAGCGCACCGCTGGAGCCCGGGTCGTAGCTCAGCACGGTCTGCCCGTAGCTGGGGGCCTCCGAAATGCGCACCGACCGCGGGATGGCGGTGGACAGCACCTCCTTCTCGAAGTGCGTCCGCACCTCCTCGGCGACCTGCGCGGCCAGCCTGGTCCGGGCGTCGTACATGGTGAGCAGGATGGTCGACACGTGCAGCGACGGGTTCAGGTGCGCCCGCACCAGCTCCACGTTGCGCAGCAGCTGGCCCAGGCCCTCCAGCGCGTAGTACTCGCACTGGATCGGGATCAGCACCTCCTGGCCGGCCACCATCGCGTTGACGGTCAGCAGCCCCAGCGAGGGCGGGCAGTCGATCAGCACGTAGTCCAGCGGCTGCTCGTACGCGGCGATGGCGCGCTGCAGCCGGCTCTCCCGGGCGACCAGCGAGACCAGCTCGATCTCGGCGCCGGCCAGGTCGATGGTCGCCGGGCAGCAGAACAGGCCCTCGACGTCCACCACCGGCTGCACCACGTCGGCCAGCGGCTTGCCCTCGACCAGGACGTCGTAGATCGACGGCACCTCGGCGTGGTGGTCGATGCCGAGCGCGGTCGAGGCGTTGCCCTGCGGGTCGAGGTCGATGACCAGCACCCGGAGCCCGTGCATGGCCAGCCCGGCCGCCAGGTTGACGGTGGTGGTGGTCTTGCCCACCCCGCCCTTCTGGTTGGCGACCACCATCACCCGGGTCGCGGCGGGCCGGGGCAGCGCCTCCCCGGGGTGCCCGAGGGCCGGGACGGCGGTGTGCGCGGCCCGTGCGACGGGGGTGTCATCCACCTGATCGACGATCTCCGACTCCTGCATGGGGGTCAGTGTTTCACGTGAAACCTGGCCCGCGACAGTCACCTCCGGGTGACGATCCCGGGCCCGGTTCAGGTCTTGATCAAGTACGCCGGTGAGCAGGAAGCGACGTTTCACGTGGAACACCATGCCCGGAATGTCGGGATCAACCGGCCCGACACTCCGGACCCGACCGGAAGGAGAGTCGGAGGAGGACCGAGGAGGGCCGGTACGGCAGGGGGCGGGCGGCCCACCGGCCACCCGCCCCGAACTCCCGTGCGAACCGGCTCAGCGCCGACCGCGACCGCCGCCGCCACCGCGCCGGCCCGCGCCCTCGCCGCCCTTGCCGCCGCGCCCGGCCCGGGCCGCCCTGGCCCGGCGGGTGGCCGCCTTGACGCCGCCGGGGCTCTCCCCCGCCTCCACCCGGACCACCCGGGTCGGGGTCACCAGCACGCCCTCGCCGACCCCGATCACCGACCACTTCACCGCGCCCAGCCGGGTCAGCGCCGCCCGCGAGTCGGTCAGTTCCTGCTCCGCGGTGTCGCCCTTGAGCGCCAGCATCTGCCCGTACGGGCGCAGCAGCGGCATGCCCCAGCCGGCCAGCCGGTCCAGCGGCGCGACCGCGCGGGCGGTCACCACGTCCACCGCCAGCTTGCCGACGGTCTCCTCGGCCCGGCCGCGCAGCACCGTGACGTTGTCCAGGCCGAGCTCGCGGACCACCTCCTCCAGGAAGGTGGTGCGCCGCAGCAGCGGCTCCAGCAGGGTCACCGAGACGTCGGGCCGGGCCAGCGCCACCGGGATGCCCGGCAGACCGGCGCCCGAGCCGACGTCGCAGAGCGAGACCCCGGCGGGCAGCAGCTCGGCCAGCACCGCGCAGTTGAGCACGTGCCGGTCCCACAGCCGGGGCACCTCGCGCGGGCCGATCAGCCCGCGCTGCACCCCGGCGGTCGCCAGCAGCTCGGTGTAGCGCACGGCCTGCGGCAGCCGGTCGCCGAAGATCCGTCCCGCTGCCTCCGGCGCCTGTCCCGGCCCCTCCAGCGGCGCCTCGGACGCCGTGCCGTCCCTGTCCATCTCTGCTGCCTCTCCGCTCACCGTCGAATCCACCCGCCCTACCAGCACTGTTCCACGTGAAACGCCACTCCGCCGCAGAGCCGACGACCCCGCCCGCGCGAGGCGGGCGGGGTCGGAAGCCGGAACGGCAGCACCACCGGCATCAGGCCGGCAGCACGACCACGCAGCGCTGGGGCTCCTCGCCCTCCGACTCGCTGCGCAGGCCGGCGGCGGCCACCGCGTCGTGCACCACCTTGCGCTCGAACGGGGTCATCGGCCGCAGCTTGACCTGCTCGCCGGTGCTCTTCACCCGCCCGGCCGCCTCCGCGCCCAGCTCCGCCAGTTCGGTCCGCTTGCGCGCCCGGAAGCCCGCGACGTCCAGCATCAGCCGGCTGCGCTCACCGGTCTCCCGGTGCACGGCCAGCCGGGTCAGCTCCTGGAGCGCCTCCAGCACCTCGCCGTCCTGGCCCACCAGCCGCTGCAGCGTCCGGTCGTCGCCCTCGCTGACGATGGAGACCAGGGCCCGGTCCCCCTCGACGTCCATGTCGATGTCGCCGTCCAGGTCCGCGATGTCCAGCAGACCCTCCAGGTAGTCGGCGGCGATGTCACCCTCGTGCTCCAGACGCGAGAGGACGCTCTCACCGGCCGGGGCGGTGTCGACGGCGGAGGTGGTGCCATCCGTCACAGGTGGACTCCTTCGGAAACGAGGCCCTCGGGTGGGGCCGAAGGGTGGGGGACTACTTCTTCTTCGGCCGCTGGCCGGGCTGGCCGCCGCGTCGCGGCTGCTGGCGCTGGCCCTGGCCCGACTGGCCGCCCGGCTTCGCCCCGCCCGCCTTCGCGCCGGGCTTTCCGGCGCCGGCACCGGCCGACGCGGCCCGGGTCTCGTCCGCCTGGGCGGCGGCGTCCGTCGCGTCCTGCGGCTCCGCGGGCTCGGCGGTGGGCGCCTGGTGCGAGGCGGTCGCCTGGCGCTGCGCCTTGCTCTGCTTGCGCGGCTGCTGCCGACGGACCTGCACGCTCTCCTCGACCGCCGCCTGGGCGTCGGCCGCCGCGCCGCCCTTGCTGCCGCCCTTGACCAGCGATAGCACGCCGGCCTTCTGGATCGAGCCGTCCGGGTTGATCCGGCCGGCCTTCTTCAGGCGGGCCTGGCGCTCGTCCCACGCCCGGCTGCCCGGCGTCGGGTTGTTGCGGATGACGACCAGCTGCTGGGCCATCGACCAGACGTTGGTGGTGAGCCAGTAGACCAGCACACCGACCGGGAAGTTGATGCCCATCACCGCGAACATGATCGGGAAGACGTACATCAGCATCTTCTGCTGCTGCATGAACGGCGTCTTGACCGACAGGTCGACGTTCTTGGTCATCAGCTGGCGCTGGGTGACGAACTGCGACAGAGACATCAGCACGATCATGACCGCGCAGACGATCTGGATGTGGACGCTGTCCGCGCCGACGAACTTGGCCGACAGGGGGGCGCCGAAGATGTGCGCCTGCTTGGCGCTCTCCAGCAGCGGCTGGTCGATGACGCCGATCGTCTTGTCGTTGGCGATCGAGGCGAGCACGCCGTAGAGGGCGGTGAAGAACGGCGCCTGCACGAGGATCGGAAGGCACGAGGAGAACGGGTTGGTGCCCGCCTCCTTGTACAGCTTCATCATCTCTTCGGACTGGCGCTGCTTGTCGTTCTTGTAGCGCTCCTGGATGGCCTTCATCTTCGGCTGGATCGCCTGCATGGCCCGGGTCGCCTTGATCTGCTTCACGAAGAGCGGGATCAGGCAGATCCGGATGACGACCACCATCATGACGATGGACAGACCCCACGCCAGGCCGCCGTCGGGGTCGAAGACGTGGCTGAACAGCGAGTGGAACTGGACGATGATCCAGGACACCGCTGTGTAGAGGGGACTCAGAAAACCGAAGGTCACCGGTCAGACTCCTTGGGCATCGGGCTTCGCCACCGGCTCCGGCTCGGCGGTCCCGCTCGTGGGGCTCAGCAGATTGCGCAGCCGGCGGTGCCACACCGGGTGCTTTCGCGGCGGAACATGGTCGACCCCACCGGGAGACCAAGGATTGCAGCGCAGGATGCGCCAGACCGTCAGCCACCCGCCCTTGATCGCGCCGTGGACGCGGACCGCCTCGTACCCGTAGCGGGAGCACGAGGGGTAATAACGGCACACCGGACCGAGCAGCGGACTGATGGTCCACTGGTAGAGCCTGATCAGGCCCATCAGCAGGTACTTCATCGCCCTGTTCCCGTCGGGGCACCACCGGCCGGTTCCGACCTGAGCACGCGGCGCAGTGCCGCGTCCAGGTCGTGCGCGAGGTCCGGGTACGGAGCCGTCGCCGCGGTCGGCAGGGCCCGTACCACTATCAGGCTACCTGCGGGCAACCGGGACAGGCGCTCGCCGACCAGGTGACGCAACCGGCGCTTCACCGCGTTGCGGACCACCGCCGGACCCACGGCCTTGCTCACGACGAAACCCGCACGCGCCGGAGGAAGCCCCTCGGCGACGTGCGGGCGTGAGTCGCTGTTCCGGTCGGACCCCGCCTCGGGCACCGCCTCTCTGTGGAGGTGGACCACCAGCAGGGGCCGGCCGGCGCGGCGACCGCGTTTCACCGCGGCCGCGAAGTCCTGGCGCCGCCGCAGCCGATTCTCGGTGGGCAGCACTGCAGACCCTCTACGCGGTTCAGGCGGACAGTTCGGTGCGGCCCTTGGCACGGCGGTTCGCCAGGATGGCGCGGCCGGCGCGGGTACGCATACGCAGCCGGAAGCCGTGGGTCTTGGCGCGGCGACGGTTGTTCGGCTGGAAGGTGCGCTTGCTCACTCGGGGGCTCCTGGGGTGAATCGTAGGATGACGGGGAATCGCTTGGCCGTCACCGTGCGTCCGCGCGACCTCCCCTTGACTTGGGAAATCCGACTCCCGGGCCCAGATCTGCTGGGCCGAGGAGCACCACGGCGCCCGTGCTGCGCGCGTCATGGAAGCGGGCGGACCCGCGGACATGCGGCAGCGGCCATCGACAACTCGACCTGGTTACGGTACGCGGGAGCGGGTCCGAGGGTCAAACCAGGTGGCCGCCGCGCCCTTGCCCACAGCCTGTGGACAGGAACTTGAATCAGCTCTGCGCGCTGACTACCGTTGCAGGACTTGTCTCTTTTGTTCTGTGCCCGCGGCCGCACCGCCGCCGCGCCACCCGAACCCTCCCCCGTGACCTTGCCTGGCTCCCCCGTCCGGGGAACGAGAAAGCGTGTACCAGTGGCTGATGTCAACAGCGATCTCGTCCTGATGTGGTCGAGGGTCGTCGAGCGACTGGTGAGCGACAGCGATGTCGTGGAGAAGGACAAGAACTGGGTCCGTCGGACCCAGCCGATGTGGATGATGCACGACACCGCCCTGCTCGCGGCTCCCAACGAGTTCGCCAAGCAGGTGCTGGAGGGCCGGCTGCTGCCGCAGCTGACCGAGGCCATCTCGCACGAGTTCGGCCGGCAGGTCCGGATCGCGGTGATGGTGGACGCCAACGCCGCCCCGGTCTCCGAGCCGGACCAGGACCAGGACCCAGAGCTCGACCACGAGCCCGTCCCGGAGTGGCCGCACCCGCGGCCCGAGCAGGCGTACCCGGCACGCACCGAGCAGCCCTATCCCGTCCGGGCCGAGCAGCCGTACCCGGCGGGGCCCGGCTACCAGCAGCAGGGCCCGCCGCCCGGGAGCTGGCCGGGCCGGGGCGGGGACGACTACCAGCGCCCGTCCTACCCGGCCGCGTACCCGGCGGGCGAGCCCTACCGCCCGCCCGTCCAGGCCCCGTACCGCGAGCACCAGCCCGGTGCGGAGGCCGGCGGCTGGGGCGAGCCCGCCCCGATGCCCGAGCGGCGGCCCGACCCGGCGCCGAGGCGCTCGCACCGGCCCGGCCCGGACTCGGCGCAGGGCGACCTGTTCGGCGGGGCGCTCGGCTCCCCGGACGAGGACCGGCCGCGCCAGGGCGGCGCCCGCCGTGCGGCCGCGCGGCCCTCCGCGCAGCCGCACGGCCAGGTCGAGCGCCAGCCGGGCGTCCCGGCGCCGCCCGGCGCTCCCCCGGCCGGCGGCCCGCGCAAGGACGAGCCGAACGCCCGGCTGAACCCCAAGTACCTGTTCGACACCTTCGTGAT
This sequence comes from Kitasatospora sp. NPDC015121, assembly GCF_055562955.1. NCBI lineage: Bacteria > Bacillati > Actinomycetota > Actinomycetes > Kitasatosporales > Streptomycetaceae > Kitasatospora > Kitasatospora sp. NPDC015121. The sequence continues at coordinate 132,195 of NZ_JBVHEH010000005.1, read as the reverse complement.
CGGCGCCTCCAACCGCTTCGCGCACGCCGCGGCGGTGGCGGTGGCCGAGGCGCCGGCCAAGGCTTACAACCCGCTCTTCGTCTACGGCGAGTCCGGGCTCGGCAAGACCCACCTGCTGCACGCCATCGGGCACTACTCGCGCAGCCTGTTCCCGGGCACCCGGGTGCGGTACGTGAGCTCGGAGGAGTTCACCAACGAGTTCATCAACTCGATCCGGGACGGCAAGGCGGACGCGTTCCGCAAGCGCTACCGGGACATCGACATCCTGCTGGTCGACGACATCCAGTTCCTGGCCAGCAAGGAGTCGACGCAGGAGGAGTTCTTCCACACCTTCAACACCCTGCACAACGCGAACAAGCAGATCGTCCTCTCCTCGGACCGGCCGCCCAAGCAGCTGATCACCCTGGAGGACCGGCTGCGCAACCGCTTCGAGTGGGGCCTGATCACCGACGTCACCCCGCCGGAGCTGGAGACCCGGATCGCGATCCTGCGCAAGAAGGCGATCCAGGAGCAGCTGAACGCCCCCGCCGACGTGCTGGAGTTCATCGCCTCCCGGATCACCCGGAACATCCGGGAGCTGGAGGGCGCGCTGATCCGGGTCACCGCGTTCGCCAACCTGAACCGGGCCCCGGTCGACCTGGAGCTGGCCGGCATCGTCCTCAAGGACCTGATCCCGGGCGGGGACGAGGACGCCGGGCCGGAGATCACCGCACAGGTGATCATGCAGCAGACCGCGGCGTACTTCGGCCTCGGCGTCGAGGACCTGTGCGGCTCCTCGCGCAGCCGGGTGCTGGTGACGGCCCGGCAGATCGCGATGTACCTCTGCCGGGAGCTGACCGACCTGTCGCTGCCGAAGATCGGCGCCCAGTTCGGCGGCCGGGACCACACCACGGTGATGCACGCCGACCGCAAGATCCGCTCGCTGATGGCCGAGCGCCGGTCCATCTACAACCAGGTCACCGAGTTGACCAACCGCATCAAGAGCTAGCTAACAAAACCACCGGAGGGTCGGGGACGCCCTCGGCAGGTATCGGAGCAGGCGTCAAAAACCTTTCCCACGTGGGGAGTTGACGAGACGAAGGGGAGTCGGGCCGAAGCGGCCCGGCTCCCCTTCCGCATGCCGGGGGATTACCCGGACGAGTGGCGGGCCGTCGGCGCCGTGCACTCGTCCGAGTGCACGCGAGGGCCTTCCGCGGGCCCGCGCGGGCGGTCTGTAGTAGGGACCCGACAAGTCGGGGCGTTCGAACGCGGGGTGGATCCGAACAGCGGCCGACGGGGCCGTTCGGATGGTGTCGGAGTGGCGTCCGGGTGGTGGCCGGATCGGATCGGTCGGCCGGCCGGGCGCTCCGCGGGGGGTGTGGAGGGGCCCTCGACGGGGCAGGAGTCGCCGGAAGGACCGCCGAGACGGCCGGTCGGCGTTGCGAACACGTGCGCAACGAATCGAACGGTTCGGGCGCGCACCCCTGTTTTCCACAGGAACGGGTGGGTTTTCCCCGTCCACAGGGTGCGCGGGGGCGAGTTATCCAGAGGTTCCTCCACAGGTGGATCGCCGCTACGCTCTTCCGCGCAGGTCAACCCCCTGTGGACTTGTGCACAACAGTTATCCACAGGCTGTGGAGAACTGAGGCCCCGTCAGGCGGTCCACGGAGTTATCCACCGGCTGTCCACAGGATCGGGTGGGTTATCCCCAGGTTGTCCACAGCCTTGTCCACAGTTCGGCAACATCAACTCCCCTGTCAGCCCTGGGTGTGAAAGGCGTCACGTGATGTTGATCGGCGGCGGTGGATAACCCTGGGGATTTCTGTGGATACAGCTGTGGATAACCTGTGGATACTCAGCGTGCCCTGTGGATTACTCTCCGTCGTCCACAGGAGGGCCTGGTTGTCCACAGGCGCCGTCCACAGGACCTGTGGACAAAATCTGGCCGCTGACCTGCGCAAACGGAGTTATCCACGGTATCCACAGGCCCTACTACTACTGCTACACATAGAGAGATCGGAGCTTGATCAACAGTGGGTGCGGCCCGAATCTGTGGACAACCGGGCCCCGACATTTGTTCGGTCGGCTTGAGCCCATCTGCCCCGGCTGTCAGCCGAGTGCGTCAGACTGTCCTTCGGCAACCGGAAGCAGGACGGGGCGGAGCTGATCCGCCCGGAGCCGCTCGGGGGCCGAAGAGGGTCAGACGATCAACAGCACGGGCCGGCGGTACCGGCCGGCCGTGCGGCGACAGCAGCCAGGAGGCGGTTACCGGTGAAGTTCCGGGTGGAGCGTGATGTCCTCGCGGAGGCGGTGGCCTGGGCTGCCCGCAGCCTCCCCGCGCGGCCGCCGGTGCCGGTGCTGGCCGGCCTGCTGCTGACCGCGCAGGAGGGCACCCTGGCGCTCTCCGGCTTCGACTACGAGGTGTCGGCGCGGGTCGAGCTGGAGGCGGACGTCGAGGAGGCCGGCACCGTCCTGGTCTCCGGCCGCCTGCTCAACGACATCTCGCGCAACCTGCCGAACCGCCCGGTGGAGATCTCCACCGACGGCGCCCGGGTCAGCGTGGTCTGCGGCAGCTCGCGCTTCACGCTGCCGACCCTCCCGGTCGACGAGTACCCGGCCCTGCCGCAGATGCCGACCGCCACCGGCACCGTCCCGGGCGACGTGTTCGCCTCGGCGGTCAGCCAGGCCGCGGTGGCCGCCGGCCGCGACGACACCCTGCCGGTGCTCACCGGGGTCCGGGTCGAGATCAACGGCAGCGGGATCACCCTGGCCGCCACCGACCGGTACCGGTTCGCCGTCCGCGAGCTGCTCTGGAAGCCCGAGCAGGACGACATCAACGCCGTCGCGCTGGTCCCCGCCAAGACCCTGCAGGACATCGCCAAGTCGCTCGGCAGCGGCGACCAGGTCAGCATCGCGCTCTCCACCGGCGGCGCCGGCGAGGGCCTGATCGGCTTCGAGGGGGCCGGCCGGCGGACCACCACCCGCCTGCTGGAGGGCGAGTTCCCCAAGTTCCGGTCGATCTTCCCGACCGAGTTCTCGGCGGTCGCCGCGGTGCAGACCCAGCCCTTCCTGGAGGCGCTCAAGCGCGTCTCGCTGGTGGCCGAGCGCAACACCCCGGTCCGGCTGAACTTCGAGCAGGGCGTGCTCACCCTGGAGGCCGGCTCCGGCGACGACGCGCAGGCCACCGAGCGGATCGACGCCGACCTGGAGGGCGACGACATCTCGATCGCCTTCAACCCCGGCTACCTGGAGGAGGGGCTCAAGGCGATCGACGCCGCGTACGCGCAGCTGAGCTTCACCACCCCGACCAAGCCGGCCCTGCTGACCGGCAAGCCCGCGGTCGACGCGGAGCCGGACGAGGCCTACCAGTACCTGATCATGCCGGTCCGCCTCTCCGGCTGACCGCACGGCACCACCAGGGGCGCGAGGGGCGGGCAGCCTCCGCGCCCCTGTGGCTGCCCGGCGTCCCCTCAGCGTCGGCGTAGGCTCAGTGAGTGCGGCAACGGCGCCGTCATCAGGCACGACACCACAGTGAAGGACTTGTCATGGAGCTCGGCCTCATCGGTCTCGGCAAGATGGGCGGCAACATGCGCGAGCGCATCCGCCGCGCCGGCCACACCGTCATCGGCTACGACCGCAACCCGGACCTCGCCGACGTCGACAGCGTCGAGCAGCTGGTCGCCAAGCTGGAGGCCCCCCGCGTGGTGTGGGTGATGGTCCCGGCCGGCGGCCCGACCCAGGAGACCGTCGAGCGCCTGGCCGAGCTGCTCTCCCCCGGCGACGTGGTGGTCGACGGCGGCAACTCGCGCTGGACCGACGACGTCAAGCACGCCGAGCTGCTGGCCGCCAAGGGCATCGGCTTCGTCGACTGCGGCGTCTCCGGCGGCGTCTGGGGCCTGGAGAACGGCTACGCGCTGATGTACGGCGGCGACGCCGGGGACGTCGCGAAGGTCCAGCCGGTCTTCGACGCGCTCAAGCCCGAGGGCGACTTCGGCTCGGTGCACGCCGGCAAGGTCGGCGCCGGCCACTTCGCCAAGATGGTCCACAACGGCATCGAGTACGCGATGATGCAGGCCTTCGCCGAGGGCTGGGAGCTGCTGGAGGCCGCCCCCGAGGTGACCGACGTGCGCGAGGTCTTCCGCAGCTGGCAGGAGGGCACCGTGATCCGCTCCTGGCTGCTCGACCTGGCCGTCCGGGCACTGGACGACGACGAGCACCTGGCCAAGCTCAAGGGCTGGGCCGCCGACTCCGGCGAGGGCCGCTGGACGGTCGAGGCCGCGATCGACCACGCGGTGCCGCTGCCCGCGATCACCGCCTCGCTGTTCGCCCGCTTCGCCTCCCGCCAGGAGGACTCGCCGCAGATGAAGATGATCGCCGCGCTGCGCAACCAGTTCGGCGGCCACGCGGTCGAGTCCAAGTAAGCCCCCACGGCCAGAAGGCGAGCGCAGTCCACCGTCATGCACGTCGCGCACCTGTCGCTCGCCGACTTCCGTTCCTACGCCCGGGTCGAGGTCCCGCTCGACCCGGGCGTCACCGCGTTCGTCGGCCCCAACGGCCAGGGCAAGACCAACCTGGTCGAGGCGGTCGGCTACGTCGCCACCCTGGGCAGCCACCGGGTGGCCACCGACGCACCGCTGATCCGGCTCGGCGCCGAGCGGGCGGTGATCCGGGCCAGCGTGGTCTCCCAGGGCGGCCGCTCCACCCTGGTCGAGCTGGAGCTCACCGCCGGGAAGGCCAACCGGGCCCGGCTGAACCGCTCCGACAACGTCCGCCCGCGGGACGTGCTGGGCGTGCTGCGCACCGTGCTGTTCGCCCCCGAGGACCTCGCCCTGGTCAAGGGCGACCCGGGCGAGCGCCGGCGCTTCCTGGACGAGCTGCTGACCGCCCGCACCCCCCGGCTGGCCGGGGTGCGCTCCGACTACGAGCGGGTGCTCAAGCAGCGCAACGCCCTGCTGAAGACCGCCGCGACGGCCCGTCGGGCGGGCGGCGGCAAGTCCGCCGACCTGGCCACCCTGGAGGTCTGGGACGGCCACCTGGCCCGGGCCGGCGCCGAACTGACCGCCTTCCGGATCCAGCTGGTGGCCGCCCTGCAGCCGCTGGTCGCCGAGGCCTACCGGCAGCTCGCCCCCGGCGCCGGCGACACCGTCCTGGAGTACCGCTCCTCCTTCGAGGGCGAGCTGCCGACCAGCCGCGAGCAGGCCGAGCGGCAGCTGCTGGAGGCCCTCCAGGGGATGCGGCGGCAGGAGATCGAGCGCGGCCTGACCCTGGTCGGCCCGCACCGCGACGAGCTGCTGCTGCGGCTGGGCCCCCTGCCCGCCAAGGGCTACGCCAGCCACGGCGAGTCCTGGTCGTACGCGCTGGCGCTGCGGCTGGCCTCGTACGAGCTGCTGCGGGCCGAGGGCGGCGAGCCGGTGCTGGTGCTGGACGACGTGTTCGCCGAGCTGGACGCCCGCCGCCGGGACCGGCTGGCCGAGCTGGTGGCCGGCGGCGAGCAGGTGCTGGTCACCGCCGCGGTCGCCGAGGACGTGCCGAAGGCGCTGCACGGCGCCCGCTACGGCGTCTCGGACGGCACGGTGGACCGGCTGACCCCGTGAGCCCGGGGAACCACGTAGCCTGGGCGGCTCGTCCGAGCAGTCGTCCACAGCCTGGGGATGGAGCGTGATGGCGCAGGAACCCGAGCTCTCCGGCGTGGACCTGGCCCGGGTCGCGCTGCGCGCCGCCAAGGAGCAGGCCAGGCAGCGCGGCGAGCAGGTCCGCGAGCGGCGGGAGGCCAAGCGGACCGGCCTGCGCAGCGGCGCCCGGGCGGACGGCCGGGACCCGGTGCCGCTGGGGGCCGCGCTGAACCGGCTGATCACCGAGCGGGGCTGGGAGGCGCCGGCCGCGGTCGGCGGGGTGATGGGCCGCTGGTCGCAGATCGTCGGTCCGGACATCGCCGCGCACTGCGAGCCCAAGTCGTACGCGGAGGCCGAGGCGGTGCTCACCGTGCAGTGCGACTCCACCGCGTGGGCCACTCAACTCCGCTTGTTGGCACGTCAGTTGGTGGCCCGGCTGAACCACGAGCTGGGGCACGGCACGGTCCGGGTGATCAAGGTCCTGGGGCCGGACGCCCCGGTGCGCGGCTACGGGCGGCTGCGGGCGCCGGGGAGCAAGGGCCCGGGCGACACCTGGGGCTGACCCGGCGCGAGCGGACCGGCGGGCTCCGGAATCGCTGGCGGCCCTGCCAGGCGCTCTGAGCCCCCCTGCCGAGTATCGGGACACGTCCCGAGGGGATTCAGGGCGGCACATCTGCCTTCAGAGGCTGCCAAACGCCCCTCACTGTCGGTCGTACCGGTAGACTGGAGAGCAAACACCGTCGTGTGCAGCAACTCGAGTCGAAACGCCGTGGTCGCACACCTGCCCGGACAACCGGGCGGGAGCGCGGCCCGCGCTGTGCCAGAGAGGGCGCTTCGTGGCCGATTCCGGCAACCCCAGCCAGACCCCAGACCCGTCCGACCAGAAGGCCTACGACGCCAGCGCGATCCAGGTGCTGGAAGGCCTCGACGCCGTCCGCAAGCGCCCGGGCATGTACATCGGCTCGACCGGTGAGCGCGGCCTGCACCACCTCGTCTACGAGATCGTCGACAACTCCGTCGACGAGGCGCTGGCCGGCCACGCCGACACCATCGGCGTCACGATCCTGGCCGACGGCGGCGTGCGGGTGGTGGACAACGGACGAGGCATCCCGGTCGGCATCATGCCCGGCCAGGACCGGCCGGCCGTCGAGGTCGTGCTGACCGTGCTGCACGCGGGCGGCAAGTTCGGCGGCGGCGGCTACGCGGTCTCCGGCGGCCTGCACGGCGTCGGCATCTCGGTGGTGAACGCGCTCTCCACCCGCCTCGCGGTGGACATCAGCACCGACGGCGCGCGCTGGACGCAGGAGTACAAGTCCGGCGCCCCGACCGCCCCGCTGGCCCGGCACGAGGAGACCGGGGAGACCGGCACCACGGTCACCTTCTGGGCCGACCCGGACATCTTCGAGACCACCGTCTACTCGTTCGAGACGCTCTCCCGGCGCTTCCAGGAGATGGCCTTCCTCAACAAGGGCCTCACCATCGCGCTGACCGACGAGCGCCCCGAGCACGTGGACGACGAGGGCAAGCCGCTCTCGGTCACCTACCGGTACGACGGCGGCATCGCCGACTTCGTGGCCCACCTCAACTCCCGCAAGGGCGAGGTGGTCCACCCCTCGGTGATCGACTTCGAGGCCGAGGACAAGGACAAGACGATCTCGGCCGAGATCGCCATGCAGTGGAACTCGTCCTACACCGAGGGCGTGTACTCGTTCGCCAACACCATCCACACCCACGGCGGCGGCACCCACGAGGAGGGCTTCCGGGCCGCGCTCACCGGTCTGGTGAACCGGTACGCGCGCGACAAGAAGCTGCTCCGCGACAAGGACGACAACCTCTCCGGCGAGGACATCCGCGAGGGCCTGACCGCGATCATCTCGGTCAAGCTCGGCGAGCCGCAGTTCGAGGGCCAGACCAAGGACAAGCTCGGCAACACCGAGGCCAAGACCTTCGTCCAGAAGGTGGTCAACGAGCACCTCGCCGACTGGCTGGACCGCAACCCCAACGAGGCCGCGGACATCATCCGCAAGTCCATCCAGGCCGCCAGCGCCCGGGTCGCCGCCCGCAAGGCCCGCGACCTGACCCGGCGCAAGGGCCTGCTGGAGTCCGCCTCGCTGCCCGGCAAGCTCTCGGACTGCCAGTCCAAGGACCCGGCCGAGTGCGAGATCTTCATCGTCGAGGGCGACTCGGCCGGCGGCTCCGCCAAGCAGGGTCGCGACCCGCGCACCCAGGCGATCCTCCCGATCCGCGGCAAGATCCTGAACGTCGAGAAGGCCCGGATCGACAAGGTGCTGCAGAACACCGAGGTCCAGGCGCTGATCTCGGCCTTCGGCTGCGGCATCCAGGAGGACTACGACGCCGAGAAGCTGCGGTACCACAAGATCGTGCTGATGGCCGACGCCGACGTCGACGGACAGCACATCCGCACCCTGCTGCTGACCCTGCTGTTCCGCTTCATGCGCCCGCTGGTCGAGGCCGGGTACGTGTACCTCGCGATGCCCCCGCTCTACAAGATCAAGTGGGGCCGGGACGAGTTCGAGTACGCCTACTCCGACCGCGAGCGCGACGCGCTGATCGCGGCCGGCGTCGAGGCCGGCCGCCGGCTCCCCAAGGACGACGCGATCCAGCGCTTCAAGGGCCTCGGCGAGATGAACGCCGAGGAGCTGCGCGTCACCACCATGGACGCCGCGCACCGCCTGCTGCTCCAGGTCACCCTGGAGGACGCCGCCCGCGCCGACGACCTGTTCTCCGTCCTGATGGGCGAGGACGTCGAGGCCCGCCGCTCCTTCATCCAGCGCAACGCCAAGGACGTCCGCTTCCTGGACGTCTGACGTCCCGCCAAGGATCGTTGAAAGGAAACTGACCACCAGTGGTCGACGACAACCGTCCCGACGGCGGCGAACAGCCCGAGGACAGCACCATCCCCGCCCAGAGCGGCAACCGGGTCGAGCTCATCGAGCTCGAGACCGAGATGCAGCGCTCCTACCTCGACTACGCGATGAGCGTCATCGTCTCGCGCGCCCTGCCCGAGGTCCGCGACGGCCTCAAGCCGGTGCACCGCCGGGTGCTCTACGCGATGTACGACGGCGGCTACCGGCCCGAGAAGGGCTACTACAAGTGCGCCCGCGTGGTCGGCGACGTGATGGGCAACTACCACCCGCACGGCGACACCTCGATCTACGACACCCTGGTCCGCCTCGCCCAGCCCTGGTCGATGCGGATGCCGCTGGTCGACGGCAACGGCAACTTCGGCTCCCCGGGCAACGACCCGGCCGCGGCGATGCGCTACACCGAGTGCAAGATGATGCCGCTGGCGATGGAGATGATGCGCGACATCGACGAGGAGACCGTCGACTTCGCCGCCAACTACGACGGCCGGCAGCAGGAGCCGACCGTCCTGCCCGCCCGGATCCCCAACCTGCTGATCAACGGCGCCACCGGCATCGCGGTCGGCATGGCCACCAACATCCCGCCGCACAACCTCCGCGAGGTCGCCTCCGGCGCGCTCTGGGCGCTGGAGCACCCCGAGGCCTCCAACGAGGAGCTGCTGGAGGCCCTGGTCGAGCGGATCAAGGGCCCCGACTTCCCGACCGGCGCGCTGATCGTCGGCCGCCGGGGCATCGAGGACGCCTACCGCACCGGCCGCGGCTCGATCACCATGCGCGCCGTGGTCGAGGTCGAGGAGATCCAGGGCCGCCAGTGCCTGGTGATCACCGAGCTGCCCTACCAGGTCAACCCGGACAACCTCGCCCTCAAGATCGCCGACCTGGTCAAGGACGGCCGGATCGCCGGCATCGCCGACGTCCGCGACGAGTCCTCCTCGCGCACCGGCCAGCGCCTGGTCATCGTCCTCAAGCGGGACGCGGTCGCCAAGGTCGTCCTCAACAACCTGTACAAGCACACCGACCTGCAGACCAACTTCGGCGCCAACATGCTGGCCCTGGTCGACGGCGTGCCGCGCACCCTCTCGCTGGACGCCTTCATCCGCCACTGGGTCGCCCACCAGATCGAGGTCATCGTCCGCCGGACCACCTTCCGGCTGCGCAAGGCCGAGGAGCGCGCGCACATCCTGCGCGCCCTGCTCAAGGCGCTCGACCAGATCGACGCCGTGATCGCCCTGATCCGCGCCTCCGAGAGCGCCGAGGCCGCCCGCACCGGCCTGATGCAGCTGCTCGCCATCGACGAGCTGCAGGCCAACGCCATCCTGGAGATGCAGCTGCGCCGGCTGGCCGCCCTGGAGAGCGCCCGCATCCTCAGCGAGCACGACGAGCTCCAGGCCAAGATCAACGAGTACAACGCGATCCTCGCCTCGCCCCCCCGGCAGCGCGGCATCGTCTCCGAGGAGCTCACCGCGATCGTCGAGAAGTACGGCGACGAGCGGCGCTCCACCCTGATCCCCTCCGACGGCGACCTCTCCATCGAGGACCTCATCGCCGAGGAGGACATCGTCGTCACCATCACCCGCGGCGGCTACGTCAAGCGCACCCGCTCCGACCTCTACCGCTCGCAGAAGCGCGGCGGCAAGGGCGTGCGCGGCGCGCAGCTGAAGCAGGACGACATCGTCGACCACTTCTTCGTGACCACCACCCACAACTGGATCCTGTTCTTCACCAACAAGGGCCGGGTCTACCGCGCCAAGGGCTACGAGCTCCCCGACGCCGGCCGCGACGCCCGCGGCCAGCACGTCGCCAACCTGCTGGCCTTCCAGCCGGAGGAGCACATCACCCAGGTGATGGCCGTCCGCACCTACGAGGACAAGCCCTACCTGGTCCTCGCCACCCGCGGCGGCCTGGTCAAGAAGACCCCGCTCAAGGACTACGACTCCCCGCGCTCCGGCGGCCTGATCGCGATCAACCTCCGCCAGGACGAGGAGGGCCGGGACGACGAGCTGATCGGCGCCGAGCTGGTCTCCGCCGAGGACGACCTGCTGCTGATCTCCAGGAAGGCCCAGTCGATCCGCTTCAAGGCCACCGACGAGGCGCTGCGCCCGATGAGCCGGGCCACCTCCGGGGTGAAGGGCATGGCCTTCCGCGAGGACGACGAACTGCTCTCGATGAACGTGGTGCGGGCCGGCACCTACGTCTTCACCGCCACCGACGGCGGTTACGCGAAGCGGACCTCGGTTGACGAGTACCGTGTCCAAGGACGCGGTGGTTTCGGTATCAAGGCGGCGAAGATCGTCGAGGGCCGGGGCTCGCTGGTCGGCGCGCTGGTGGTCGAGGAGAGCGACGAGATCATGGCCATCACGCTCTCCGGCGGCGTGATCCGGACCAGGGTTTCCGGGGTACGTGAAACCGGACGTGACACCATGGGCGTCCAACTGATCAACCTCGGTAAGCGCGACGCGGTGGTGGGCATGGCCCGCAACGCGGAGGCCGACGAGGAGGAGGGCGCGGAGGACGCCGTCGACGCCGTCGACGGGACGGAGTCCGCGACCGCCACCGAGCAGGACGCGGCCGGCACGCCCGACCAGGGCTGACGCACGGACGCGCACCGTGGTGCCCGCCCCGCCACCGGCGGGGCGGGCACCACGGGCTGACCGCGGGCCACCCGGGCCCGCGGTGCACGAGCACAACACGGTCCAGGACGGTGCGATCGCCCTGGCGGACGGTTCGGGAGGACCACGGTGAGCGGAGCCACGGGTGCTGGAGGTGCCACGGGCGGCCTGGCGGGCGGGCAGCAGGCCTACGGAGGCCCGACCCCGCCGCCGCCGCCGAGCACTCCGCCCGCGGGCGGCTTCTCGCAGCCGACCACCTACGCCAAGGGCCAGCCCACCCCGCCGCGCGGCACCCGCGTCCCCGGCGCCCCGGGCGCGCCCGGCGGCGGCCCGGGTGGTTCCGGCGGTCCGAGCGGCCCCGGCAGCCCGGCCCGCCGCCCCGGCCCGGCCCCGGCCGCCGGCGCCCCCGGCCGGACCCGCCGGGCCCGGCTGCGGGTCACCAAGGTCGACCCCTGGTCGGTGATGAAGGTCAGCTTCCTGCTGTCGCTGGCCCTCGGCGTGATCATCATCGTGGCCGCCGCGGTGCTCTGGATGACCCTCGACGGCCTCGGCGTCTTCTCCTCGCTGACCGGCACCCTGAAGGACGTCACCGGCAGCGGCGCCGACGGCTCCGGCGCCTTCGACCTGATGGACTACATCGGGTTCGGCAAGGTCATGCTCTTCACCGTGCTGATCGCCCTGGTCGACATCGTCCTGATGACCGCCCTGGCCACCCTCGCCGCGTTCATCTACAACTCGGCGGCGGGCTTCACCGGCGGCGTCGAGCTGACCCTCGCCGAGGAGGACTGACCCCCGGTCAGAACCACCTTCCCCGCGGAATTACCCGGGCCCCGGAGGCTGTTGAAGCCTCCGGGGCCCTTCGCCGTCCCGGAGCGATCGGGTGAACCACCCGGCGCGCCGGGGTTGCCGCACCGGCCCGACGTGCACAGATGGAACAACGGGAACGGCCAGCGGGCCGCCCGGCCGCGCGCGGCGGCCACCGGGCGTCCCGGAGGGGTACGACGGCTCGGGAGGTCCGCCATGGCACAGCAAGCCCAGCAACTCGTCGGCGCGGTCGAGGACTTGATCGGACGCCCGCTCCCCCTGCGGGTGCGCGCCCGGGACGGCTCCACGGCCGGCCCGCCCGGAGCCCCCACCGTCGTGCTGCGCAACCGCCGCGCCCTGCGCCGCCTGCTCTGGTCCCCCGGCGAGCTCGGCCTGGCCCGCGCCTACGTCGCCGGCGACCTCGAAGTCGCCCCCGACAGCGACCTGTACGAGGTGCTGGCCGCCGTCGCCGCCTTCGCCGAGGACCCGGACGCCCCCCGCCCCCGGCCCGGGCACTACCTGGGCGCCCCCGGCCGCCGCCTGCTCGCCACCGCCCTGCGCCAGGGCGCCCTCGGCCCGAACCCGGCGCCCCCGCCCGAGGAGGTCCGCCACCGCCGGGGCCGGGCCCACAGCCGCCGCCGGGACCGCGCCGCGATCAGCCACCACTACGACGTCGGCAACGACTTCTACCGGCTCGTCCTGGGTCCCAGCCTGGTCTACTCCTGCGCCTACTGGGAGCCCGCCGCCAAGAGCCTGGAGGACGCCCAGACCGCCAAGCTCGACCTGATCTGCCGCAAGCTCGGCCTGCGCCCCGGCATGCGCCTGCTGGACGTCGGCTGCGGCTGGGGCTCCCTGGTCCTGCACGCGGCCCGCCACTACGGCGTGGAGGCGGTCGGCGTCTCCATCTCCACCGAGCAGGTCGCCCTGGCCCGCCGGCGGGTCGCCGAGGCCGGCCTCGCCGACCGGGTCGACATCCGGCTCCAGGACTACCGGGAGATCCCCGACGGCCCCTTCGACGCCATCTCCAGCGTCGGCATGGCCGAACACGTCGGCTCCGCCCAGTACCTCGTCTACGCCCGCCACCTGCACGACCTGCTCGCCCCCGGCGGCCGCCTGCTCAACCACCAGATCGCCCGCCGCCCGCTGCGCCCCGGCGAGACCTACCGGCTCTCCCCCTTCATCGACCGCTACGTCTTCCCCGACGGCGAGCTCTCCCCCGTCGGCACCACCGTCTCCCGGCTGGAGCAGGCCGGCCTGGAGGTCCGCGACGTCGAGGCGCTGCGCGAGCACTACGGCCGCACCCTGCGCGAGTGGGTCGCCAACCTGGAGGCGCACTGGCCCGAGGCCGTCGCCCTGGTCGGCCGCGGCCGGGCCCGGGTCTGGCGGCTCTACATGGCCGCCTCCGCCGTCTCCTTCGAGCAGAACCACATCGGCGTCAACCAGGTCCTGGCCGTCCGCCCCACCCCCGCGGGCGCCTCCGGCCTCCCCCCGACCCGCCCCGAGTGGCTCGCCGGGGCCGCTGAGCAGCACCGCGAGCAGGGCCGTCCGGAGGGCCCCCGGGATATGGATTTGGGAGATCGGCCGTCGGTCCGCTAATCTTTCAGTGCGGCAAGGGCCTATAGCTCAGACGGTTAGAGCGCTTCCCTGATAAGGAAGAGGCCACAGGTTCAAGTCCTGTTAGGCCCACCGGCGCGAAGGCCCCGATCACCTGGTGATCGGGGCCTTCGACGTGTTGTCCCGTAACCCCGCCGCCCGCCCGCTCGTTGGGCCCGGTGCGCAGAGGCAACACAGGGTGAGCTGACTCGAAACTGATGTGAAGTCGGGGATAGCCGGGCGACAGAACCGGCCATCGGGTGACGTGGGACGTAGCGCGACCTCTGCTCCGGCCGGCGGATGATCCGGCCCCGCCCGCCCCGGGCTCCCGGGCGGTTCCCACGTCATGTCTTCATTCACCCTGTGAGGCAACCCATGTCCATGGAAGCCGCGCTGCTCGAATCCAGGACGCTCCGCAGCGGCCTGTGCGAGCGCACCGAAGTCCTCGACGAGGTCAAGGCCCTCGTCCTGCTGCCCGACGGGCTGTACGCCACCACGCGGATGGTGGCGGACTACTTCGAGGTCGGCGAACCCACCGTCCACAGCCTGCTCCGCCGCCACCGGCAGGAGTTGGAGGGCAACGGGTTCACCGTTCTCACGCCTGTGGACAACCCCGGGAACCAGACATTCAAAACGAATGGCTGGCAGGTCAGCGGCACGGCAGGGGGTGGCGGGACCCCCTCCGCCCCCACCCCGCCCGCGGACAGCCCCTACGGCCGTCCGCAGGGCGGCGGCAACGGCGTGGCCCTCTACCCCCGGCGGGCCGTCCTGAACGTCGCGATGCTGCTGCGGGACAGCGAGGTGGCCCGGCGGGTGCGCGGGCGGCTGCTGGACGCGGTGGAGGAGGCGGCGCGGCCGGTGGTGGAGCCGCCGGTGGTGCACGCGTTCCGGGCCCGGCCGTGGCGGCGGTGGAGCGAGTTGCGCTGGGACGAGTACGAGGCGGGGCGGCGGGACCCGGCGGTGGAGGCCTGGCGGCGGCGGATCGACGGACTGGAGCCGTTCGGGGCGCACCTGCCGGAGGAGGACGAGCCGGTGGTGCCGCCGTACGCGCAGGAGCCGGTGTACGCGTTCACGCTGGAGGACCTGCCGGCGGTGGTCTCGGGGCTGGTGGTGTCGGTCGGGGCGGTCGAGCGGCGGCTCGACGCGCAGGGCGTGCTGATCACCGCGATCGGTGAGCGGATCGCCCGGCAGGAGACCCGGATCGACGTCGTGGACGCCCGGCTGGACGGCCTGGCCGACGACGTGCGGGCGATCCGCCGGGACGTGGCCCACCTGCGGGGGAGGCGGCGCCGGAGGTAGCCGGTGGCGGGGGGGGGTGGGCGTGCCGCCGGGCGGGAACGGCGGCGCGCCCGGGCGCGTTGTCGGGGGCGTGGGCGTCTTCTGGGCGATGAGCCTGCCGGGCCTGGTCTGCGCGCTGGTGGTGCTGGCGTTCGTGGACCAGGTCGCGCTGCGGGCGCGCCGCAGCCGCTGGGTCCCCTGGCGCGGGACGGGCCGGGAAGGGCAGGTCTCGGCGACCGGCTTCGAGCAGCTGCACGCCCAGTTCGCGGCCGGCAAGCAGGCCGAGCTGGAGCAGCGCAGGACCACCCTGATGCTCCGGGACGAGGAGGGCGAGGGCGCGCCGCCGCGTTCCCGGGTGGACCTGGAGGGCGGGGTGGCGGTGATCCGCACGGGCGATTCGCGGTCGGACGATCCTACTGTCGCCGGTGTGTCAAAGCCGGTGGCGGATCGGTCGGTTGACGGTGGCGGGGGCCGCTCTCGAACCGGTTACCGGTGTGTATCATCGGCCCCAGGGCGGTCTGCACCCTGACCGCTGGTTCGTGCTCCCCCATCCAAGCAAGCAAGAAGGACGAGGTCCCGCGGTGAAGAAGCTCCTCCTGGTCGCCCTGGTCGCCCTCGGCGGCTTCTTTGTCTACCGTCAGGTCCAGGCGGACCGCGCCGAGCAGGACCTGTGGACCGAGGCGACCGACCCGGTCCCCGCCGGCCGCTGAGCGCCGACTGACGAAGTCTTCTGGACCGGTCCGCGGGGCACGGGCCGCGGCCGGTCCGTAACCCGCGTGGGCGGTTGCCCGCGAGCGGGTAGGCTATCCCCCGTTGCTCGGGGCCTTAGCTCAGTTGGTAGAGCGCTGTCTTTGCATGGCAGATGTCAGGGGTTCGACTCCCCTAGGCTCCACAGGTCGAAGAACGGCCCCCGACCCGGTTTCCTCCCGGGTCGGGGGCCGTTCGCGTGCCCGCGGGGCCGCCGGTACGGCGTCAGTGCGGCTTGCGCGGGTCGTGCGGCTTGGGGCGGTCCTCGTCGGCGGGCCTGGCTTCCGGCCGGGCGTCGTCCGCGGGCTCCTCGCGCGGGACGGAGCCGTTGAGCACCGTCTTGCCGAGCGGGGTGCCGTCCGCGCCGTCGGCGCCGCCGGGCGCGGGGGGCGTCGGCGCGGCGGGGGAGGGGGCGACCGTGGTGACGGAGGAGGCGCCGGCCGGGTCGGTGACGGACGCCGGGGTGGCCGGGGCCGGGGTGGCCGGGGCCGGGGGCTCGGTCAGCCACTCGGGGTTGTTCTGCTTGCGGTACCACTGCCAGGCCAGCACGCCGGTGCCGATGGCCAGGGTGCCGGCCACCGCGAGGCCGGTGGCCCAGCCGTTGCGGTGCTGCTTCTTGGCGTTCTTCGCGGCCAGCGCGCTGATCTCGGCGGCGGTGACGTGGCCGTGCAGCGCGGTGACCGCCGCGGCGCCGCGGGTCTGTGCCTCCTGGGCGATCGGGGTGACGCTGTCCCGGGCGGCCTGGAAGGTCTCGGCGACCTTGGGCACCACGGTGGTGCGGGCCTGTCCGGCGGCCTGCCCGGCCGACAGCTTGGCGGCGAGGGCGGCCTCCTGGGCCCGGTGGACGGCCCGGAGCGCGGCCTTCTGGGTGTCCGGGGGAAGGCTGGTGAAGGCGTGTTCGAGGTGCGGGGCGAGGTGCTTGGCGTACTGCACCCGGGCGGCGTGCGCGGCCTGCCCGGCCCCGGCCCTGGCCTGCGCGCCGGCGGCCGCGGCCTTCGGGCCGAGCGTCTCCAGCCGGGGGCCGAGCACCTGCTTGGCCTCCTCCGCGTAGTGCAGGGCGGCCTCCTTGGCGGAGACGGCGTAGGGCGCCACGGCGTCCTTCGCCCGTCCGGCGGTCTCGCGCGCGGTGTCCGTACGGCTCACGGGCTTCTCCTTCTCGGCGGGTGTCCGGTGTGGTCCGGTATGCACTTGTCCACCTGTTAGGAGATCATGCATGCTGCCTGTCCGCCGAGCACCTTCGACTGAGCCGTCCGCGACCCACGTGGGATGATTCATCGGATAGTCAGGCAAGCGATAGGAAGGTATGTCCGTGGCTGAGGAACTCACCGCCACCCTGAAGACGAACCGCGGCGACATCGTGGTCAAGCTCTTCCCGAACCACGCGCCGAAGACCGTCGCCAACTTCGTGGAGCTGGCCGAGGGCACCCGCGAGTGGCGGAACCCGGAGACCGGCGAGCTGGCCGCCAAGCCGCTGTACGACGGCACGGTCTTCCACCGGGTCATCGAGGGCTTCATGATCCAGGGCGGCGACCCGCTGGGCAACGGCACCGGCGGCCCGGGCTACAAGTTCGCCGACGAGTTCCACCCGGACCTCTCGTTCGACCGCCCGTACCTGCTGGCCATGGCCAACGCCGGCCCGGGCACCAACGGCTCGCAGTTCTTCATCACGGTTGGTGCGACCACCTGGCTGAACCGCAAGCACAGCATCTTCGGCGAGGTCACCGACCCGGCCAGCCGGAAGGTCGTCGACGCGATCGCCACCACCGCCACCACCAAGCCGTACGACCGCCCGGTCGAGGACGTGGTGATCGAGCAGGTCGTCGTCTCGCGCGGCTGAGAACGGCCGAGAACGGCCGGCCCCGGTCGGAGCCGGCCGCGTCCGGCCCGGGGTCGGACGAGTCCGCCGCCCCGGGCGGGCGGCGGGCAGTAGCCTGGGCGGTCCCGGTGGTGCCCCGTCGTCGCGACGGGGGCGGCGCCGGGACCGTCTCGTTGAGGAGGGACAGCGGCGATGCATCCGGAGGAGCCCGTGCGGTCGACGCCGGTGGACGGCCAGGGCGAGGGGCGGGGGAGCGGCCTGCCCGGCTGCCACCGGCACCCCGAGCGGGAGACCGGCGTGGGCTGCACCAGGTGCGGGCGGCCGATCTGCCCGGAGTGCATGGTGCCCGCCGCGGTGGGCTTCCAGTGCCCGGAGTGCGTGCACGGCGCCGAGGCCCGGCAGGAGCGGGCCGCCCGGCAGCCGAGGAACGCGGCCGGCGGGCTGCTGGCGCTCGGTGACGGGGCGCTGGTCACCAAGGTGCTGATCGGGATCAACCTGCTGGTCTTCCTGCTCACCGAGTACGTCGACAGGTCCTGGCAGCGCACCCTGGGCATGTACAGCTGGGCGCCGGTGCCCGGGCTGCGGGACGGCGTGGCCGAGGGCCCGCTGGAGTGGTACCGGCTGGTCAGCGCGCAGTTCGTGCACGGCGGCCTGATGCACGTCGCGGCGAACATGTTCTCGCTCTGGGTGCTCGGACCGCAGTTGGAGCGGGCCCTGGGCCGCTCCCGCTTCCTGGCGCTCTACCTGCTGGCGGGGATCGCGGGCAACGCCTTCGGCTACCTGCTGACCGGCTCCGAGATGTTCGCGGTCGGCGCCTCGGGCGCGATCTTCGGCCTGCTGGGCGCGACCGGCGTGCTGTTCCGGGTCAACCGGATCCCGCTGCAGCCGGTGATCGCGCTGCTGGTGGTGAACCTGGTGCTGACCTTCTCGATGGACGGCATCGACTGGCGGGCCCACCTCGGCGGCCTGGCGGCCGGCGTCGCCCTCGCCGTCGGGATGATGTACCCCGGACGGGAGAACCGGCGGCTGGTACAGGGGTTGACGGTGGCCGGGGTGCTGGCGGTGAGCCTGCTGATGCTGCTGGTCGGCACGGCCCGGCTGCCGGGCTGAGGTCTGTCCACAGCCGGGGCGGGCCGGTCGATTGGATTTCCGGTCTCTACGCGCGTTATCCTGCTGCGTTGCGAGTTATCCACAGGCTCGGGCGAGTTTTCCCCACTGTGGACAACCCTGTGGATAAACGTTCGGACGCTGCGTCACGGCCTCCGCCGGGGCAGCCCGCGCACCGCTCCGGAGCGGGCGTCCGGAGCGGTGCGGGGGTGCTACGGGAGCGGTCGGGCCGGGGCCCGCCGGGCGGTTCGGCCCGGCGTCACTTCCACTGGGTGGAGACGCCGAAGCCCGCCGCGATGAAGCCGAAGCCGGCCAGGATGTTCCAGTTGCCCCAGCTACCGACCGGCCAGTCGCCGCTGGTCACGTAGTAGGTGACGATCCAGACCAGGCCGACCAGGAAGAACACCAGCATGAGCGGTGCCACCCAGCTCCGGCCGGAACTGATCTTCACGGCCGTCGCGGTGCTCGGAGGCGGCGTGTAGTCGGCCTTCTTGCGGAGTCGAGACTTCGGCACGAGGGGTTCTCCTGTCGATGCGCTGTGACCGCGCGGGTGGGTCAGCGTGGGCGGGCGGCAAAGGGTGGGCCGGTCCGTACGGTCGGTCCTCCGCACATGCCACCGGCGTCCGTTAGCGTAGTGGCTCGCCGGGTCATAAGGAGATAAGGGTACGGTGCCTGATTCCACGATTTCTTCGCCGTCCCCGGCTCCGCGCCCCCGTCGCGGGCGAATTGTCGGACGTGCCCTGACCTGCACCGTCTTCGCGCTCGCCGGTCTGCTGTTCTACGTCAGCGCGCGGACCGCGCACGGCACCGATCTGCGCACCGACAACTCGCTCCTCAAGCTGAGCGACGTCATACAGCAGCGCTCCACCCAGAACCAGCAGCTCTCCGAGCAGGTCTCCGCGGACCGGGACCGGGCCGACCGGCTCGCCCGGCAGCAGGGGCAGAGCCCGGACGACGCCGCCAGGCTGGCCGAGCTGGAGCGGGCCGCGGGCCTCGACCCGCTGCGCGGCCCCGGGCTGACCGTCACCCTGGACGATGCCCCGCCGGACGCCACCGCGCGGATCCCGGGCGTCCCCGAGCCCGGCGTCAACGACCTGGTGATCCACCAGCAGGACATCCAGGCCGTGGTGAACGCCCTGTGGCGGGGCGGCGCCGAGGGGATCCAGGTGATGGACCAGCGGCTGATCTCCACCAGTGCGGTGCGCTGCGTCGGCAACACCCTGCTGCTGCAGGGCCGGGTCTACTCGCCGCCGTACGTGATCCGCGCGGTCGGCAGGACCGACGCGCTGCGCGCCGCGGTGGACGCCGACCCGACCATCCGCAACTACCTGGGCTACGTGGCCGCCTACGGCCTGGGCTGGAAGGTCCAGGAGAGCGGCGAGCTGACCCTGCCCGGCTACACCGGCTCCGCCGACCTCCGCTCCGCCGGCACCCCCTGAGCCCGGCCCCGGGAGAAGCCCCCGCCGGACCCGCCGGACCCCCGCCGGACCCCGTCCACGACCGGCCCGGCCGCCGTGAACGGCCTGTTGCGCGGATACCTTCCTGGGCCGGGCCGGCGGGCGTCTACGCTTGTGCAGACCCGAAACACCGAGGAGCACCATGTACGGCTGGATCTGGCGGCATCTCCCGGGCCCCGCGCCGGTCCGCGCGCTGGTCGCGCTGCTGCTCGTCCTCGGGGTGGTCTACGTCCTGTTCCAGTACGTCTTCCCGTGGGCCGAGCCGCTGCTCCCCTTCGGGAACGTGACGGTGGACCAGGGCGCCGGCGGCTGAGCCCGGCACCGCTCCGCCCCCGTCCGATCCCCGACGCACCCGTACCCCAGGAGTAGCGATGACCTCCGCCGGCAGACCGCCCCGGATCCTCGTGGTCGACAACTACGACAGCTTCGTCTTCAACATCGTCCAGTACCTGTACCAGCTGGGCGCGGTCTGCGAAGTGATCCGCAACGACGAGCTGACCGTGGCCGACGCCCGGCCGCGGGCGGGCGGGGAGGGCTACGACGGGGTGCTGCTCTCCCCCGGGCCCGGGACGCCCGAGGAGGCCGGGGTGTGCGTGGAGATGGTGCGGCACTGCGCGGAGACCGGGCTGCCGCTGTTCGGGGTGTGCCTGGGCCTGCAGTCGATCGCGGTGGCGCACGGCGCGGTGGTCGGGCGGGCGCCCGAGCTGCTGCACGGCAAGACCTCGCCGGTGCTGCACGAGGACGGCGGCGTCTTCGCCGGCCTGCCCTCGCCGCTGACCGCGACCCGCTACCACTCGCTGGCGGTCGACCCGGCCACCGTGCCGGCCGAGCTGGTGGTGACCTCGCGCACCGACAGCGGCGTGATCATGGGCCTGCGCCACCGCGAGCTGCCGATCGAGGGCGTCCAGTTCCACCCGGAGTCGGTGCTCACCGAGGGCGGCCACCGGATGCTCGCCAACTGGCTCGCCGAGTGCGGCTTCCCGGAAGCGGTGGGCCGCTCGGCGGGCCTCGCCCCGGTCATCGGCCGGGGCTGACGCGGTGACCGCCGTGCGCCCGGAAGGGGGCGTTCCCGAGGAGCTGGGGGAGCCGGACGACTGGGGCGTGTACGAGGAGGCCCCGGCCGAACGGACCCTGAAGCTGCGCCTCTCCGACACCGCCGCCGCCGGGCCGGTACCCCGGCCGTCCGCGCCGGTCGACCGGCGGCGCGGCGCGGGCACCGGCCGCCGCCGGGCCACCGGGAAGCGCACCGGGCCGCGGCCGCCGCGCCCCAAGGAGCGCAAGCGGGTGGTGCTCGCCCGCCTGGTGGGCGAGCTGTTCATCACCCTCGGCGCCCTGATGCTGCTGTTCGTCTCGTACCAGCTGTGGTGGACCAACGTGCTGGCCGACCGGGACGCCGGCGCCGCCAGCGACAAGCTGGAGCAGCAGTGGGCGCAGCAGCCGGTGCCGTCCGGGGGTGGCGGCGGTGGCGGCGGTGCCGCGCCCGTCCCGCAGACGACGTTCGCGCCCGGGCAGGGCTTCGCCATCATCCACATCCCGAAGCTGGGCCTGGACTACCCGATCGCCGAGGGCACCGACAAGCAGAAGGTGCTCGACCACGGCCTGGTGGGCCACTACGCGGGCACCGCGATGCCCTCCGACCCGGAGGGCAACTTCTCGGTCGCCGCGCACCGCACCACGCACGGCCAGCCGTTCCGGAAGATCGGTCAGCTGGTGCCGGGCGACAGGATCGTGGTGGAGACCGCGACGTCGTACTACACGTACGAGGTGGCGGGCGGCATCCCGGAGACGCCGCCGACCAACGTGACGGTGCTGCAGAAGGTCCCGAAGGGCTCGCCGTTCACCGGGCCGGGCCGCTACCTGACCATGACGACATGCACGCCGGAGTTCAGTGCCCGGGGAAGGCTGATCGTCTTTGGCAAGATGGTCGAGGAACGGCCGAGGAGCCAGGGCCAGCCGGAGGCGCTGACCCGGCGATGAGCTGATGAGCTAGCGAGGCGCGGCACCATGGGCACAGCCATTCGGGGCGGGCGGGGACGACGGCGCGGACGGCTGGCGGTGGCCCTGGGGCTGGCGGGGGAGCTGCTGATCACCCTGGGGCTGGTGCTGGCGCTGTTCGTCGGGTACTCGCTGTGGTGGACCGACGTGGTGGCCGACCGGGCCGCCGGCCGGGCCGGGGACCGGCTGCGGCAGGCCTGGACCGTCCCGGCCGCGCCGCCCGGCGAACCGGCCGCCGCCGCGCCGGTGCCGCAGTACGCGGCGGGGGACGGCGTGGGCTTCCTGCACGTGCCGGCCCTCGGCCGGGGCGACCAGACGCTGATCCGGATGGGCACCACCGCCGAGGTGCTGAACGAGGGCGTGGCCGGGGTCTACGAGGAGCCGTACCGCTCCGCGATGCCCTGGGACGCCGAGGGAAACTTCGCGCTGGCGGCGCACCGGGACGGGCACGGCGCGAAGTTCCACGACCTGGACCGGCTGGTGCCGGGCGACCCGGTGGTGGTGGAGACCCGGGACTCCTGGTACGTCTACCGGGTCGCCGGGACGCTGCCGCAGACCTCCAAGTACGACGTGGGCGTGGTCGCGCCGGTCCCCGAGGGCTCGCCGTTCACCGGCCCGGGCCGCTACCTGACGCTGACCACCTGCACGCCGGTGTACACCTCGCGCTACCGGATGGCGGTCTGGGCCGAGCTGGTCCGGGTCGACCCGGTGGACGCGGGGCGCACCCCGCCGCCCGAGCTGCGCTGAGCGGCGGGCCGGGGGACGGCCGAGGGGCCGTACCGTCCGCGGACGGTACGGCCCCTCGGCCGTCGTGCTGCTCCCGGCGTCAGTTGTTGGTGCCGGGGCTGGTCGGCTGCTTGTCGCCCGGCCGGGTCCAGAGCCGGACCACGGTGTTCGGTTCGACCTGGCCGGAGCCCGGGTCGCTGTTGACGACGATCGCGTTGTCGTCCTGCGGGCCGGACACCACCTGCGGGATCAGGCCGGCCTTCTGCAGGTCGGTGAAGGCCTGCTTGTAGGTGTGCCCGGCGGTGATCGGCACCAGCACCTTGTCGGCCTGCTTGCCGATCACCAGGGTGATCTGGCTGCCCTGCTTGGCCTGGCCGGTCTTCGGGTTCTGGTCGAGGACCTGGCCGACCTGGGAGCTGTCGGTGACGGACCGGTTGGTGGTCGTGACCGAGAAGCCGGCGTCGCTGAGCGTCTGGTTGGCCACGTCCAGCGGCTTGCCCACCACGTTCGGCACCGCGACCTTCTGCTGGCCGGAGGAGACGGTCAGGGTCACCGTGGCGCCCGGCGCGGCCTTGCCCTTGACGTCCTGCGAGACGACCTTGTCCTGTTCGACCTTGTCGTCGTTGGCGTAGGTGATCTTGACGTCGAAGCCCTTGTCCTTGAGGGCCTTGGACGCGGCGTCCTTGGACTGCGAGGTCACGTCGGGCACGTCGACCTGGGCCGCCGCGGCGGCCAGGTGCACGGTGATGGTGCCGTCGTCGGCCATCTGCCCGCCGACCACCGGCGTCTGGGTGCAGACCTGGTCCTTCTGGACCTTGGTGTCGGGGCAGCTGGCGACCGGGTCGCCGACCTGCACCTTGAGGTTGGGGCTCTGCGCCTTCGCCGCGTTGGTGGCGTCGGCCAGGCTCAGCCCGCTCAGGCTCGGGACGCTGGTCTTCCCGGCGCCCTTGTTGGTCTTCATCATCGACTGGACCACGAAGAACGCGCCGACCAGGACCAGCACCGCCGCGACCGCGAGCACGATCCAGGAGGTGTTGTTCTTCTTCGGCGGCTCCTCGCGCCGGCGCCCGGCCCGACCTTCGTAGCCGTTGTCGTAGCCGTCCCCGCCGCCGCCGTTGTAGCCGTTGTCCTGGTAGCCGCCGTAAGGGGCCGGCTGCTGGTTGCCGAGCGGCGGCAGCATGGTGGTCGGGCCGCCGCCCTGCTGGGGCAGCACGTTGGTCTGGCCGTACGGGTCGTACTGGTTGCCGCCCTGGTCGTAGCCGTAGCCGGCCGCGCCCATGCCGTAGGCCGCCTGCTGGGCGGCGTTGACCGGGAGGCCGTCGAGGAAGCGCTCGATGTCGTCGCGCATCTCGTCGGCGGACTGGTAGCGGTAGTCGCGCTCCTTGGCCAGCGCCTTGAGCACGATCGCGTCGATCTCGGGGCGCACCTCGGGGTCGTACGAGGACGGCGGCGCGGGCTCCTCGCGGACGTGCTGGTAGGCCACCGCGACGGGCGAGTCGCCGACGAACGGCGGCCGGACGGTGAGCAGTTCGTACAGCAGGCAGCCGGTGGAGTACAGGTCGGAGCGGGCGTCGACGGTCTCGCCCTTGGCCTGCTCGGGGGAGAGGTACTGGGCGGTGCCGATGACCGCGGAGGTCTGGGTCATCGTCATGCCGGCGTCGCCCATCGCGCGCGCGATGCCGAAGTCCATCACCTTGACGTTGCCCTGCCGGGTCAGCATCACGTTGGCCGGCTTGATGTCGCGGTGCACGATGCCGGCCCGGTGCGAGTACTCCAGGGCCTGCAGGATGCCGATGGTCATCTCCAGCGCCCGCTCGGGCAGCAGCCGCCGCCCGGTGTGCAGCAGTTCGCGCAGGGTGGAGCCCTCGACGTACTCCATGACGATGTACGGGATGGAGATCCCGTCGATGTAGTCCTCGCCGGTGTCGTAGACCGCGACGATGGCCGGGTGGTTGAGCGAGGCCGCGGACTGCGCCTCGCGGCGGAACCGGGCCTGGAAGGACGGGTCGCGGGCCATGTCGGTGCGGAGGGTCTTCACGGCGACCGTGCGGCCGAGCCGGGTGTCGTGGCCGAGGTACACCTCGGCCATGCCACCGCGTCCCAGGACGCCGCCGAGCTCGTACCTGCCGCCTAGGCGACGAGGCTCTTCCATATCTCCGACCCTCTCCCCCACCGGCCGGTGAGGATGTGACGTAGGTGTCCCCGCACGCTCTCTTCGGACGCGCCGCCCGCCGCCGCGGTTTCACGGTCGGGCCACGGAATCCGGCTGCGGGTACACCCGCTGCTGGCGGATACGCTACCGGGCGAACCTGAGCGGCCCCGGGCAGGCCGTCAGCTGAGACCAGACCGGTACCGACCGGGACCGTCCCATTGTGACAACTCCGGCCGCCGATCGATGACCGGCGGCCGGAATGTGACGCATGCGACCGGCCCTACTTTCCCAGCGCCGCCTGCATCATCGACTTGGCGATCGGCGCGGCGAGCGAGCCGCCGGAGATCTCCGAGCTCTCCGCGGCGCCGTCCTCGACCACCACCGCGACCGCGACCTGCTTGCCCGCCGCGTCCTTGGCGTAGGAGACGAACCAGGCGAACGGCAGGCCCGAGTTGTCCTGGCCGTGCTGCGCGGTGCCGGTCTTGCCGCCGACGGTCAGGCCCGGGATGGCCGCCTTCTTGCCGGTGCCGTTCTGCACCACCGACTCCATCAGCTGCTGCAGCTTCTGCGCGGTGGCCGGCGAGACGGCCTGGCTCAGCTGGTGCTCGGAGTGGGTGGAGATGGCGTTGCCCGCCGCGCCCTCCTGGGCGACCAGGTACGGCTGCATCAGCGAGCCGTTGTTGGCGATCGCCGCCGCGACCATGGCCATCTGCAGCGGGGTGGCCCGGGTGTCGTGCTGGCCGATGGCGTCCATCGCGGTGCCGTCGGGGGAGGAGCCGCTCGGGTAGTAGCTGGCGGTGGCCCGGATCGGGATGTCCACCTTGTCGTTGTTGAAGCCGAACTTCTCGGCCTGCGCGCGCAGCTGGTCGCGGCCCAGCTCGGCGCCCATCTTGCCGAACACCGTGTTGCAGGAGTAGTCCATCGCCACCATCACGGTGGCGTCCTCGCAGGGCTCGGTGGCGCTGGCGTTGCGCAGCGGCGTGTTGGTGCCGGGCAGCACGTACGGGTTCGGGGTCTCGGTGGTGTCGTTCGGGCCCTGGTACTTGCCGGTCTCGAACGCGGTCGCCGCGGTGATCAGCTTGAACGTCGAGCCGGGCGGGTAGGTCTCGCGCAGCGCGCGGTTCACCAGCGGGCGGTTCGGGTCGTCCTGCAGCGCCTTGTAGGCGGCGGAGTCGGCGTCGGTGCCGCCGGAGAAGGTGCCCGGGTCGTAGGACGGGGTGGAGACCAGCGCCAGGATCGCCCCGGTGCGCGGGTCGATCGCCACCGCGGCGCCCTTGCGGTTGCCCAGGCCCTCGAAGCCCGCCTTCTGCACCTTCGGGTCGATGGTGGTGACCACGTCGCCGCCCTGCTTGGGCTTGCCGGTCAGCATGTCCAGGGTGTTGCGGAAGAACAGCCGGGAGTCGGTGCCGGAGAGCACGCCGTCCTCCAGCTTCTCCAGCTGGCTGGCGTCGAAGATCTGCGAGGAGTAGCCGGTCACCGGGGCGTACACCGGCCCGTCCACCCAGGACCGCTTGTACTTGTAGCGCAGGCCGTTGACGAAGTCGGACTTGGTGACGGGCTGCCCGCCGACGATGATGTTGCCGCGCGGGTAGGCGTACCGGTCGTACTTCACCCGCTCGTTGTGGCTGTTGTTCGCCCAGGCCGAGGCCTGCACGCCCTGCACCCAGTTGACCCGGACCATCAGCGCCAGGATCAGCACCAGGCAGAAGATCGAGACCCGGCGGATCGGCTTGTTCACGAGGACGCTCCCCTGCTCTGGTCCGGCCGCCCCTGGCCCGGGTGCCCGTACCGGTCGGGGCCGGCCGGCTCCGGGATGGCCGGGGCGGGTTCGGCGGCCGGTTCGGCGGCCGGGCGGCGGGCGGTGTCGCTGATCTTCATCAGGACGGCGATCAGCGCCCAGTTCGCGACCACCGAGGAACCGCCCTGGGCCAGGAACGGCATCGTCATGCCGGTCAGCGGGATCAGGCCGGTCACGCCGCCCGCGACCACGAAGACCTGCAGCGCGAACGCCGAGCTCAGGCCGACCGCGAGCAGCTTGCCGAACGGGTCGCGGGCCGCCAGCGCGGTGCGCAGGCCGCGCTGCACCACCAGGCCGTACACCAGGAAGATCGCCATCAGGCCGGTCAGGCCCAGCTCCTCGCCGAACGAGCCGAGGATGAAGTCGCTCTTCGCGGCGAACTGGATCAGCCAGCTGCGGCCCTGACCGAGGCCGGTGCCGACGGTGCCGCCGGAGCCCAGCGACATCAGGGTCTGGCCGATCTGCTCCGAGGAGTCCTGGGAGTGGTTCGGCCCGAACGCCGCCATCGGGTCCAGCCAGGCGTTGATCCGGGTCTTCACGTGCGACTCGGTGCTGGCCACCACCGCGGCGCCGCCGAAGGACATCAGCAGACCGAAGACGATCCAGCTGGTCCGCTCGGTGGCGACGTACAGCATCACCACGAACAGGCCGAAGAACAGGAAGGACGTGCCGAGGTCGGTCTCGAACACCAGGATCAGGATCGACAGCAGCCAGACCACCACGATCGGGCCGAGGTCGCGGCCGCGCGGCAGGTACAGGCCCATGAACTTGCGGCTGGCCAGCGCCAGGGCGTCCTTCTTCACCATCAGGAAGCCGGCGAAGAAGATGGTCAGGATGATCTTGGCGAACTCGCCGGGCTGGATCGAGAAGGACCCGAAGCGGATCCAGATCTTCGCGCCGAAGTCCTCCTTCCGGGACGGGAAGAAGGCCGGCGCGGCCAGCAGCACCAGCGCCACCACCATCGAGATGTAGGTGTAGCGCTGCAGGATCCGGTGGTCCTTGAGCAGCCACATCACGCCGATGAACAGGCCGATCCCGAGCCCCGACCACATCAGCTGGTTGGTGGTCGCCGGGAAGTTGTTCTTCAGCAGCTTCCCGGCCTTGTCGAGCCGCCAGATCATCACCAGGCCGAGCCCGTTCAGCAGCGTCGCCAGCGGCAGCAGCAGCGGGTCGGCGTACGGCGCGAACCGGCGCACCGCCAGGTGCGCGAGGGCGGCCAGCACGGCCAGGCCCAGGCCGTACGCCAGGATGTTGGCGGGCAGCGTGCCGTCCATCGCCAGGCCCACGTTGGCGTACCCGAGGACCGGCACGGCCACCGCGAAGAGCAGCATCAGCAGCTCGGTGTTGCGCCGGTTCGGGACGGCCTCCGGGCCGGCCGGCCGGGCGGCGGCGGCGCGCCGCCGCCGCCCGGTGGCGGGCGGGCGGTCGCCGCTCACGTCGAAGGTGCTCATGCCTGTGTGAAACCCCCCGGGTTCGCCCGCTGCCCTACTGGGCCGGGCAGGACGCGGCGAGCTGCTGCTCCTGCTCGGTCAGCGGCGGCGCGGACGGCTGGGTGCCCTCCCCGGTGGCCGGGGCGGTCTTGGACTCGGCGACCTTCTTGCAGACGGCGGCCTGCGCGCGCAGCGCCTCCACCTGCCGCCGGGCGTCGGCCAGGCCGTCGGCCTGGATGTTCTTGGCCACCTGGTCGCGCTGGTAGGCGGGCAGGTACTTGAGCTCGACGTCGTCGTACGGCTGGTAGACCGAGCTGAGGTCGAGGCCGGCCAGGTTCTGGTCCAGGCCGCGGTAGACCGCGACGTGGCCGTCCTGGGCGCCGACGTAGTACTGGTCCTGGTTCCACCGCCAGGCGAAGAACCCGCCGGCGCCGAGCACCGCGAGCACCAGCACGCCGATCAGGGTCAGCTTCAGGCCGCGCTTCTTCTTCCGGCGGTCGACCGGGGCGTCCTGGCCGTACTCCTCGCCGGTCCCGCCGTAGCCGTCCTCGCCGTGGCCCTCGGCGGGCGGGAAGCCGCCCTCCGGGGCGCCGTAGCCCTCGGCGGGGCCGAAGTCGCCCCCGGGGGCGGTGTAGCCGGGCTGCTGGTCGTAGCCGCCCTGGTAGCCCTGGGCGGGCCCGAAGGCGCCCTGCGGGGGCTGCGGGCCGCGGCCGAGGCCGGCCGCCCGCCCGGCCGGGGTGTCCAGCAGCTGCGGGTCGTTGTAGTGGAGCGGCTGGCTGTCGGCGACCGCGCCGACCACGACCGGCGCCTCGGCGGCCCGGCCGCTGAGCGGGTCGGTGGCGCCGACGTCGATCACGTCGGCGACGATGCAGGTGATGTTGTCCGGGCCGCCGCCGCGCAGCGCCAGCTGGATCAGCTCCTGGACGGTCTGCTCGGGCGCGTAGTAGCTGCCGAGCGTCTCCTCCAGGGTCTGGTGGCTGACCGGGCCGGACAGGCCGTCGGAGCAGATCAGGTACCGGTCGCCGGCCCGGACCTCGCGGATCGACAGGTCGGGCTCGACCTGGCCGCGGCCGTCCAGGGCGCGCATCAGCAGCGAGCGCTGCGGGTGGGTCTCGGCCTCCTCGGCGGTGATCCGGCCCTCGTCGACCAGCCGCTGCACCCAGGTGTGGTCCTGGGTGATCTGGTCGAGCCGGCCGTCCCGCAGCAGGTAGGCGCGGGAGTCGCCGATGTGCACCTGGCCCATCCGCTGGCCGTCCCAGAGCAGCGCGGTCAGGGTGCAGCCCATGCCCTCCAGCTGCGGGTCCTGCTCGACCATCTGCCGCAGCCGGTCGTTGGCGGTCTGCACCGCGTCGTTGAGCAGGGTCAGCAGGTCGGCGCCGGGGTGCGGCTCGTCGAGCCGGACGATCGAACCGAGGACCTCGGAGGAGGCGACCTCGCCGGCCGCCGCCCCGCCCATGCCGTCGGCCACCGCGAGCAGGCGGGATCCGGCGTAGCCGGAGTCCTCGTTCCCCTCGCGGATCAGGCCCTTGTGCGAGCCGGCGGCGAAGCGCAGCACGAGACTCATGCTGTCCGGGCCCTCCTTCGGGTGGAGCTGGTCCTCATGCGCTGACTACTTCCGCAGCTCGATGACGGTCCTGCCGATTCGGATCGGCGTGCCGATCTGGAGCGGCGTCGGCGTGGTGAGCCGCTGCCGGTCCAGATAGGTGCCGTTGGTGGAGCCTAGATCCTCCACCGTCCACTGCCCAGCCTGATCCGGGTAGATCCTGGCATGGCGCGAGGACGCGTAGTCGTCGTCGAGCACGATGGTCGAGTCGTGCGCCCGGCCCAGCGTGATGGTCTGGCCCTGCAGCGCGACCGTGGTGCCGGCCAGCGAGCCCTGGGTCACCACCAGGTGGGTGGGCTGGCCCCGGCGCTGCCGGGCCTGGGCCTGCTGGGCGGCCGCGGGGGCGGGTTGCCCCTGCGGCGGTCGGCCCGCCCCGGCCGGGGCGGGGGCGGTGGGGCGCTGGGCGGTGCGCGCCGCGCCCTTGGTCGTGAACAGGTCGCTGCGGATCACCTGCACCGCGACGATGACGAACAGCCACAGGACGGCGAGGAACCCCAGCCGCATGACCGTCAGGGTCAGATCAGACATACCGGCCCGCTTCTACCCTTCGACCTGTCGGTAGACGATGGTGGTCGACCCCAGGACGATCCGGGAGCCGTCGCGGAGCGTAGCGCGCTGGGTGTGCTGCCCGTCCACCACGATGCCGTTGGTGGAGCCCAGGTCCAGGACCATCGCGGGCGTACCGGGGCGGATCTCCGCGTGCTTGCGGGACACTCCGGGATCGTCGATCCGGATGTCCGCCTCGGTGGATCGGCCCAGCACCACCGCGTTCTGGCTGATCTGGTGCCGGGCGCCGTTCACCTCGATCCAGCGCCGGGTGCCGGCGCCGCCGTGGCCCGCGCCGGGGAAGGGCCGCACGTTCCCGGCGGGCGCGGCGGCGGGCGGGGCGGACGGCATCGCGGGCGGGGCGGCCGGCGGCGGCGGGGCGCCGTACGGGGCGGCGGCGCCCTGGTGCCAGGGCGCGCCGGGCGCGGGCGGGGTCGGCGGGCGGCCGTAGCCGGGCGGGGCGGCCGGCGGCTGCGCGGACGCGCGCTGCGGCTCCTCGGCGGCCAGCGTGCGGCTGCGCACCCGGTAGAGGCCGGTGTCCAGGTCGTCGGCCTTCTCCAGGGCGACGTTCAGCGGGCCCATGAAGGTGTACCGCTGGGCCTCGGCGTACTCGCGCACCATCCCGGCGAGCTCGGTGCCGAGCTGGGAGGCGTAGGGGCTGAGCCGCTCGTGGTCGTGCGGGCTGAGTTCGACGATGAAGTCGTTCGGTACGACCGTGCGGTCCCGGTTCCAGATGGTGGCGTTGTTGTCGCACTCGCGCTGGAGGGCGCCGGCGATCTCCACCGGCTGGACCTCCGACTTGAACACCTTCGCGAAGGTGCCGTTCACGAGACCCTCGAGTCGCTGCTCGAACTTCTTCAGGACTCCCACGGGGCACCCCCTCTCAGGGCGTCGGACGGGCCGGCTCGTCGGCTGGAAAGCGGTACTTCCGTACTGATCGTATCCACGCCCGGCCCTTCCGTACGGTTCCCCGCCTAGGTCGCGCCCGGAGGGGTACCCGCCGGACGGCCCGCTCACTCGTTCGCCCCGCCTCCGGTTGCGGGCCACCGGGGGTCGTGCGGGGGGCCGGTGGGAATGGATTCGCAGGTACGGCTCGGGGCGTGCTAATGTTTTCCATGTCGGAAGGGGCGCCCGCAAGGGAGCCGAACGGAAGACCCCGAGAGATGCGGTAAGCTTCTCGACAGGTCGGAAGAAGCGGTAAGCAACTGAAGACAACACCCATGCGCGGGTGGCGGAATAGGCAGACGCGCTGGATTCAGGTTCCAGTGCCCGAAAGGGCGTGGGGGTTCAACTCCCCCCTCGCGCACAGCGAAGCCCCCCAGATCTCCGGATCTGGGGGGCTTTCTCGTTCTCCCGGGGCTTTTCGGTCGGCAGGTGGGCGATCGGACCGGCGGGGCCCGGTCAGGGCGTGGCGGGCAGCACCGCGTGCAGCAGGAAGCCGCCGTCGGGGGTGGGGGCGGCGGTGAAGGTGCCGCCGAGCAGGGCGGCGCGTTCGCGCAGGCCGATCAGGCCGTGGCCGCCGCCGGGCAGGGGGGTGCCGGGGTGGTCGGCGGCGGGGTCGGCCGCGGAGCGGGCGGCCGGCGGGGGGCCGTTGCGGACCTCGACGTGGAGCCGGCCGCCGCGCGCGGTGACCCGGACGGTGACGGGGGCGCCGGGGGCGTGCTTGCTGATGTTGGTCAGGCCCTCCTGGACGGTGCGGTAGGCGGCCCGCTCGACGGCTTCGGGCCAGGCGCGGCGGCCGGGGTCGAGGCGGCTGGTGACGTCCAGGCCGCTGCCCTCGATCAGCCGGGGCAGGTCGGCCAGGGTGGGCTGCGGGGCGAGCGGGGTGCCGGGGCCGCCGGCGGCGCGCAGCACGCCGACCATCTGGCGCAGCTCGTCCAGGGTGCGGACGGAGAGTTCGCGGATGGTGCGGGCGCCGTCCCGGGCGGCGGGGTCGGTGCTGGCGACCTGGATCGCCCCGGCCTGGATCGAGATCAGGCTGACCTGGTGGGAGACCACGTCGTGCATCTCGCGGGCCAGCCGGGCGCGCTCGGCGGCGAGCACCTTCTCGGCGAGCAGCCGGCTCTCGCGTCGGCGGCCGGCGGTGAGTTCGGTGACGCGCTCGGCGAGTTCGCGCCGGGTGCGGGCGAGCATGCCGAGGGCGGCCGGTCCGGCGCCGAGCATCACCGACTGGATGGCGTACAGGGCGTTGTCCCGGCTGAGTTCGAACAGGTCGGGGGCGAGCGGCCAGTGGAAGAACTCGACCAGGGCGAAGGCGGTGGCGCAGGCGACCGGGACGGGCGGCCGGGGGTAGACGGCGGCGACCGAGTAGACGGCGGTGAGCGGGGCCAGCCAGATCTCGTTGAAGAACGCCCCGGGGAGGGTGAGCAGGGCGACCACCAGCGGGCAGCGGCGGCGCCAGAGCAGGGCGAGGACGGAGAGCGCGGAGAGGGCCAGCTGCCAGGGCTCGGAGCCCTTGGCGACCAGCGCGGAGTCCATCGCGGCGAGCAGCACCGGGGCGAGCAGGGCGGTGCGCGGGGAGCGCAGCCAGGCGAGGTGGCGCGGGGCGGCGGGTTCCGCGGGCTCCTCGGGGGTCACTCCCCGTCCTGCCGGTCGCGGACCAGGCCGGCGCGGTGCGCGATGACGGCGGCCTGGACCCGGTTGGCGGCGCCGAGCTTGCCCAGGATGGCGCTGATGTGGTCCTTGACGGTGCCGGTGCCGAGGAACAGCCGGTCGGCTATCTCGGCGTTGGACAGGCCCTCGCCGAGCAGTGCCAGGACGTCCAGTTCGCGTCCGGTGAGCCGGCCGGTGAGGGTGGCGGCGGCGGTGTCGGGGCCGCCGCCCTCGACGTAGCCGCTGATCACGGTGCGGGCGACGGTGGGGGAGAGCACGCTGCCGCCGGCCGCGAGCACCCGGACGGCGTGCACCAGCTGCTCGGGGGCGGTGTCCTTGAGTAGGAACCCGGCGGCTCCGGCCCGCAGCGCGGTGCCGATGTGCTCGTCGGTGTCGAAGGTGGTGAGCATCGCGACGGCGGGCGGTTCGGGCAGCGCGCGCAGTCGGCGCAGCACGCTGATGCCGTCCAGGTCGGGCATCCGGACGTCGAGCAGGACGACCTGCGGGGCGAGTTCGCGGACCATCCGCTCGGCCTGGCCGCCGGAGCAGCCGCCGACCACCTCCAGGTCGGGCGCGGTGCCGACGATCAGGCCGAGTCCGGAACGGACCAGTACCTCGTCGTCCACGATCAGGACCCGGGTCGGCGGCATGTCTCTCCCTGGTGGGGCGGGTTCGGTCCCGGTGCGGCCCCGGACCCCCGCCGATCGGCGGGGGTGGGAATCCGCTACCGGATTCACGCAATTCTCATCTCCGCTGGGCAACCATGGAAATCGGGGTCGAGTGCGCCGAACCGCGAGCGGATGCGCCCCTGTGATCGATCGTCTGGAATGGTTGCTGTGTCCACTGTGAAGACGGATTCCCCGGCCGTGTCCCCGACCCGGGGCGAGGGCCCCGGTCCGCTGGCACGGTGGCGGCCGCGGGCCGCCGCGTCGACCGTCTGGTACCTGCGGCTGATGGCGCTGCTGAACCTGGTGGCGGTGCTGTCGGTGCCGTTCCGGGACCAGGTCGAGCGGCACAACACGGGGGAGTACTTCACCCCGTACCTGATGACCGCCGGCCTGGTCTCCATGGTGCTGGCGCTGTTCCTGGCGGTGGCGATGCGCCGCCGCAAGCGGGCGGCGTGGATCTTCAACACCGGGCTGGCCGGGGTGACGTTCCTCGGCTACCTGGCGTGGATGGCCTGGGGCGAGCGGTACCGGGACCACCCGTGGAACTACTTCTCGATCGTGCTGACCGGGCTGTTCCTGGTGGCGCTGCTGGTCTCGCGCAAGGAGTTCACCTCCAAGGGCGACCGCTCCAACCCGAAGACCGCGGTGGCCGCCGGGGTGGGCGGGCTGGTGCTGGGCGGGCTGGTCGGCTCGGTGCTGGTGCAGCTGACCAACGAGGCCTCCGGCGCGGGCTTCGGCACCCGGTTCAGCTACGCGGTGCACCGGATGATCACGCTGGAGCCCGCGGAACGGATCCGCGACGTGGTGGCGGTGCCGACCTGGGCGAACGCGGCGATCAACGCGATGGGCGCGCTGCTGTTCCTGCTGGTGCTGTGGGTGGCGTTCCGTTCGCCGCGCGGCGAGGAGCTGCAGAGCGACGAGGACCAGGAGCGGCTGCGCGGGCTGCTGGAGCGGCAGGGCGAGCGGGACTCGCTGGGCTACTTCGCGCTGCGCCGGGACAAGGCGGTGGTGTTCTCGCCGTCCGGGAAGGCGGCGGTGGCGTACCGGGTGGTCGGCGGCGTGACGCTGGCCTCGGGCGACCCGATCGGTGACCCGGAGGCCTGGCCGGGGGCGATCGAGGCCTGGCTGGCGGAGGCCCGCGAGCACGCCTGGGTGCCGGCCGTGATGGGCGCCTCCGAGGAGGCCGGGGTGATCTACGCCCGGCACGGCCTGGACGCGCTGGAGCTGGGCGACGAGGCGATCGTCGAGCTGGACGAGTTCTCGCTGGACGGCCGGGCGATGCGGGTGGTCCGGCAGGCCTACAACCGGGTCAAGCGGGCCGGGTACACGGTGCGGATCCGCCGCCACGGCGACATCCCCGAGTGCGAGATGGCCGAGCTGGTGGCCAAGGCCGACCAGTGGCGCGACGGCGCGACCGAGCGCGGCTTCTCGATGGCGCTGGGCCGGCTCGGCGACGCGGGCGACGGGCGCTGCGTGATGCTGGAGTGCTTCGACGGGGAGGGCGAGCTGCGGGCGCTGCTCAGCTTCGTCCCGTGGGGGGCGCGCGGCCTGTCGCTGGACCTGATGCGCCGCGACCGG
This sequence comes from Kitasatospora sp. NPDC015121, assembly GCF_055562955.1. Classification (NCBI taxonomy): domain Bacteria; kingdom Bacillati; phylum Actinomycetota; class Actinomycetes; order Kitasatosporales; family Streptomycetaceae; genus Kitasatospora; species Kitasatospora sp. NPDC015121. Next base: position 97,220 of record NZ_JBVHEH010000005.1, on the reverse strand, counting down.
GACAGCGAGAACGGCCTGATGGAGTTCATGGTGATCGAGCTCCTGCAGCGCGCGAAGGAGGTCGAACTGGAACGGGTCTCGCTGAACTTCGCGATGTTCCGGTCGGTTTTCGAGCGCGGTTCGAAGCTGGGTGCCGGGCCGGTCCTGCGGTTGTGGCGTTCGGTGCTGGGTTTCTTCTCGCGTTGGTGGCAGATCGAGTCGCTGTACCGGGCGAACGCGAAATACCGGCCGATCTGGGAACCGCGTTACCTGCTCTTCGAGAAGAGCAGCGAGATTCCCCGGATCGGTATCGCCTCGGCCCGCGCGGAGGGATTCATCACGGCCCCCAGCATGCCCGCGCTGTTCCGCCGCCGGCACCGCTGAACCAAGGCTTCCCGGCCGTACGGCACGGGATGGGGGGCGGCCCCTCCGCCGGGGGGCGGAGCGGGCCCGACGTCATTCTCCGGGATGACGGGGAACGGCCTTCGAGCTGATGCCCGGGGCCCGGCCGGTGCGTAGGGTCGGGTACGAGGCGTGGTAATCGACGGCGAAGGTCGGCGGATAAACCGGACGGGAGAAGCGGGACGTGGAGAAGATCACCCGCGCGGGGGGCGCGCGGTCGACGTGGTGGGCGGTATTCCGCCGGGCCGCGGCCGCGGAGTGGGGCGAGCTTTTCGCTTCCGTGAGGGAACGGCTGGTGCGGCGGAAATTCGCCGCCGTGCCGCTGGCGACCGCGGCGACCGCGCTGGTGCTGCTGTTCTCGGTCGTGCAGCACCTGCCGGGCGGTGACCGGATCGTCGCCGACATCGGGGTGGTGAAGGCGGCGCTGCCGCTGGACGTGTCGCTGCTGCGCACCCCGCTGTCGCTGTACGTGCCGGCCCTGGACCTGCCGGTGTGGGGGGCGCTGGCGCAGGTGTTCCTGGTGTTCGGGGTGGCCGAGATCGTGCTGGGCCGCCGGCTGACCCTGGTGGTGGCGTACACCTGCACCCTGGCGGGCACGCTGTTCGCCCGGATCGGGGTGGCGCTCGGGCCGCAGCACGCGCTGGGCTTCCCGCGGTGGGTGGCGCACGTCCGGGACACCGGGCCCTCGGCGGCGGTGGTGGCGCTGGCCGTGGTGGTGGCGTTCCGCTGCCGGGCGTGGTGGACCGGCGGCGCGGTGGTGGTGTCGATGGCGGTGGAGGCGGTGCTGCTGCCGAACCTGGCCGGGATGGAGCACCTGGTGGCGATCAGCGCGGCGGTGCTGATCGCGATCTGGGTGGAGGTGTTCGGCGACTACTGGCCGCGGGTGCTGACCGGGGTCGGCGCGGCCGCCTCGGTGGCCGCCCAGGGCCGGACCAGGGCCGTCATCACGCCCTGACCCGGCCCGCAACCCCTCAGCCGCGCGGCAGCGGCATCTCGAAGTAGACGACCTTGCCGACCGCCTTGCGGGAGGTGCCCCACTTCTTGGCCAGCTTGCTGACCAGGTTGAGGCCGCGGCCGTGCTCGGCGTCGGCGTCGGCGGGCTCCAGCGAGGGCAGGTTGTGGTTGTCGTCGCTGACCTCGACCAGCAGTTTGTCGACCCGGATCAGCTGCAGCTGCACCTCGGCGCGGGCCACCCGGACGGCGTTGGTGACCAGCTCGGAGACCAGCAGTTCGACCGTCTCGGTGAGCGCGGTCAACTGCCAGGCGACGAGCTGGTCGCGGACCAGCCGGCGGGCCCGGCCGACCTCCAGTTCGGTGACGCCGAGCTGCCAGGTGGCGACCTCGGTCGGCGGGACGCCGTCGAAGCGGGCCACCAGCAGCGCGATGTCGTCCTGCCGGTCCTCGGAGTGCAGGGTGTTCAGCACGGTGTCGCAGGCCTCGTCCGGGGTCTGCTTGGGGTCGATCAGGTTCCCGCAGAGCGCCGCCAGGCCCTCTCCTATGTCGCCGCCGCGGACCTCGACCAGGCCGTCGGTGCACATCACCAGCATCGAGCCGTCCGAGACGTCGATCTTCTTGGTCTGGAACGGCACCCCGCCGACGCCGATCGGCGCGCCCGAGGGCAGTTCCAGCAGTTCGCCGCGGCCGTCGGGGTGGACCAGGACGGGCGGGACGTGGCCGGCCGAGGCGAGTTCGCAGCTGCGGTTGATCGGGTCGTAGACGGCGTACAGGCAGGTCGCCAGGTGGTCGTCGCCGAGCTTGTGGGCCAGGTTGTCGAGGTGGCGCAGCAGCTGGCCGGGCGGCAGGTCGAGGGCGGCCAGGGTCTGCATGGCGGTGCGGAAGCGGCCCATCGCGGCGGCGGAGTGCAGGCCGTGGCCCATCACGTCGCCGACCACCAGGGCGACCCGGCTGCCGGGCAGCTGGATGGCGTCGAACCAGTCGCCGCCGACCTCGGCCTTGCGGTCGCCCGGCATGTAGCGGTGGGCGATCTGGACGCCGGGGATCCGCGGCGGGCGGGTCGGGATCATCGAGCGCTGGAGCGTGGTGGCGACCTTGGACTCGGCCCGGTGCAGCCGGGCGTTGTCCAGCGAGAGCGCGGCCCGGGCGGCGATCTCCTTGAAGGTGTCGGCGTCGGAGCGGGTGAACGGCGTCCGGTCGGAGAGCCGCAGCAGCTTGAGGATGCCGAGCACGGCGCCGCGGGCGGACAGCGGCAGCACCAGCATCGACCGGCCGACCACGGCCGGCTCCAGCTCGGGGCCGCCGAGCGAGGCCGCGTAGTCGACCGCGACGTCCGCCGAGATCAGCGGCACCAGTACCGGCTGGTTCTCCTGCAGGGCCAGCCCGGGCGGGGTGGAGCGCGGCATGGCGAGCAGCGCGCCCTCGTCCAGGACGTGGTTCCAGCGCTGCGGGGACGGGTTGAAGGTGCGGGCGACCCGGCGCAGCATCGTCGTGTCGCCCGGGGAGTCGGCGGGCAGTTCGCCGTCCGAGATCAGGCTGTCGAGCAGGTCGACGCAGGCGAAGTCGGCGACCCGGGGGACCAGCACCTCGCACAGTTCGCGGGCGGTGGTGTCCAGGTCGAGGGTGGTGCCGACCTGGCTGCCGACCGAGGCGAGCAGCGCGAGGTCGCCGTCGTCGGGCAGCCCGCGGACCACCTCCACGCCGGTGCCGGGGTCGGCCGCCCGGCTCGGCGGGACGGCGGCGGCGGGGGCGGAGGTCGGTTCGGGGACGGCGGCTGCGGCGGGGTCGATGGCGGGACCTCCCGGGTTCGGGCCGTGGGCGGCGGCTTCGCGTGGTCCAGGGACGGTGCTTCCGGGCCGTCGGCTGTCCGGCCCGGCCGGCGGTATCCGTACCCCGGCGGTGCCCGCGGCACCCGTGCCCGGCGGCTGGCCCTCCGCGCGGCGGGCGGCCCGCTGCTGGGCGGTCGGGTAGCGGCGGCCGATCCCGGCGGCGACCCGGGCGGTGCCGGCGCCCTCGGGGGAGGCCTGGTAGGGCACCACCGGCAGCCTGGTCGCGCCGTCCACCCGCAGGGCGGGCGGGCCGGCCTGGGCGAGCGCCTCCACCACCCGGCGGCGGCGCTCCTCGGCGCCCGGCGGCAGCAGCGCGGCCAGCGCCCCGGCGGCGGCCGGACCGGGCGGCGCGAACGCGGCGGTGACCTGCTGCGGCCGGGCCGCGGCGGGGGCGGCGGCGTACGGGACGAGGCGCTCGCCGAGGGCGATCCGCGGCCCGGCCGAGCGCAGCGGGCGGGCGTCGGCGGCCAGCACCAGCAGCGAGCGGCCGGCCGGTTCGACCAGCGGGTAGGCCCACCACAGCACGTCGCGCGGCCGCTCCTCGCGGTCCTGCACGGTCATCGGGCCGGCCCAGGGGCCGTCCAGGACGAGGTCGTCGAGGGTGTCGAAGGCGTCGCGCTGGTGGGCGGGACCGTCCGGCCGGGCGTCGACGGCGGGCAGCAGGCCGTGCGCGGCGCGGCCGAGGGCGACCTCGGCGCGGTGGCCGAACAGCTCCTCCGCGGTGCGGTTCCACAGGGCGATCCGGCCGTCGGGGTCGACCAGCACGGCGGCGACCCGGAGCAGGGCGACCACTCCGGCGGGGGGTGTGGAATCGGGCTGGTCCACCATGGGTATCGGTCTGCCCCTTTGTTGTGCTTGCTGCTCCTCCTGGCCGGTGCGCGCGTCCTTGCGTGCGCCCTCCAATGAAGCACGGAGATGCCGACGTGAGGTAGTTAATCGGGCAGATTCGTCCGTATCAGTTGCGTGTCGTCGACCGCGCGCCCCCGGGGTGCTCCGGCGCCACCCGATCGGCGGTGTGCCGGACCCCCGGTAGGGTGGCCAGGGTGAGCGTACCGAGCGTCGAGGTGTGGGCGGACCCGGAGCGGCGGGACCTGGAGGAGCGGGTCGCGGCGGCCGAGTTGGCCTGGCTGACCCTGGACGTCGACGTGGCCACCCTGCGGGTGGAGGTCGACAACTTCGCGCTGGCCCACCACCAGCTGCTCGGCCCGCTCTACGCCGAGCTGGACGAGCTGGACGCGCTGATCGCCGAGTCGGTGGCGGCGCTCAGCGGCGACCCGGAGGACCTGCGGCGGGCCCGCGAGGCCCGGGAGCGGGTCGAGCCCCCCGAGGAGCGCGGACCGCGCGCGGGCGAGCCGGAGGCCCGCCGGGTGCGGCCCGCCAAGGAGGCCCAGCGGGTCTACCGCGAGCTGGCCCGCCGGGCGCACCCCGACCTGACCACCGACCCGGAGGAGCGGGAGCGCCGCTCGGCGTTCATCGCCCGCGTCAACGAGGCGTACGCGCTGGCCGACGCCGAAGGGCTGGAGCGGCTGGCCGAGGAGTGGTCCTCCTCGCCGGACTCGGCGCCCGCCCCCGACTCCCCCGACCGGCTGGCCTGGCTGCGCCAGCGCCTGGAGTGGCTGTCCGGCCGGATCACCGCGCTGGCCGTGGAGCGGGTCCGGCTGGAGCGCACCCCGATGGGCGAGCTCCTGCTGCTGCGCCCGGACGAGCCGGAGCGGACGCTGGAGGACCTCGCCGAGCGGCTGCTGGCCACCGCCGCCGAGCGGCAGGCCGCGCTCGCCGCGCTGCTGCCCGACAATGGCGCGAAAGAACCGTACGGAACCCCTCAGGAGACGCCCCAGATGTTCGCTCAGCTGCCCACCGCCGACGCCGCCTCGGTGCCCGCCGACGCCGTCCTGCTCGACGTCCGCGAGCAGGACGAGTGGGACGCCGGGCACGTGGAGGGCGCGCTGCACATCCCGATCGGCCAGGTGGTGGCCCGCCTCGACGAGCTGCCCGACGGGCGGCTGTACGTGATGTGCCGGGTCGGCGGCCGGTCCGCGCAGGTCGTGCAGTACCTGGTCGGGAACGGCCGGGACGCGGTCAACGTGGACGGCGGGATGTTCGCCTGGGAGGCGGCCGGCCGGCCGATGGTCAGCGGCACCGGGCAGCAGCCCTTCGTCCTGTAGCGGAGGCCGACAAGGGGCCGGACCCCTGTTCGAGGGCCCGGTCGGTGCGGCAGGATGTCCGCCGTGCGCGTCTGGTCCAAGCCCGCCCGGGTGGTGCTGGTGCTCGCCGGGGTGGGACTGGGGTCCGTCGTCCTGGCGTTCCTCGGCGCGCTCTTCCTGCACGTGGCGCCCGCCAACTCGGTCTCCGAGGAGTACCGGACCCAGGTCGACTGGGTGGTGTACCCCGAGTTCGAGCAGAACTGGAAGCTGTTCGCGCCGGACCCGCTGCAGCGCAACGTCGCCGTCGACGCCCGGGTGCAGACCATCGGCGCGGACGGGGCGGTCGCCACCGGCGACTGGCACGGCCTGACCGCCGAGGACTGGGCGGCGATCCGGCACGACCCGGCGCCCAGCCACCTCGACCAGAACCTGCTGCGCCGGGCCTGGGACTTCTACGAGTCCACCCACGGCGAGAACGACGCCAGGGCCGCGGCCGGCTCGCGCGGGCAGCTGGCCGAGCGCTACCTGGAGCGGATCGCGCTGCAGCGGATCGGCCTCGGCGGCGACCGGGTGATCCAGGTCCAGCTGAGGGTCACCGTCACCGCCGTCGCCCCGCCGCCGTGGAGCCGGCAGCAGGTCGACACCGCCCCGCACAGCCGCGAGCTGCCCTGGTGGCCGGTGCAGGAAGCGGACCGGGAGGGCCTGTCGTGATACCCGCCGTGTCCCGGGCGGCCGCCGCCGCGAAGGCCGCGCTGCCCCGGCTGCTGACCACCCTCGCCCCGTACCAGGCCGCCGTGCTGCGGATCGGCGTGGCCGGCACCTGGGGCGCCTTCCTGCTCCGCGAGTGGCCCAACCGGCGGGTGCTGTACGGGGACCGCTCGCCCTGGTCGGCCGAGCTGAACGACCGGCTGCTGGCCGACACCCACGCCTTCACCGCGCTCGCCTGGAACGACGGCCGCTGGTGGTTCGAGGCGGTCTACCTGCTGGCGCTGCTGGCCGCGGGCGCGCTGGCGCTGGGCTGGCGGACCAGGGCCTCCTCGGTGCTGTTCGCGCTGACCGTGCTGTCGCTGCAGAACCGGAACGTCTTCCTGGGCGACGGCGGCGACAACCTGGTCCACCTGATGGCGATCTACCTGGTGTTCACCCGCTGCGGCACGGTCTGGTCGCTGGACGCCCGCCGCCGGGCCCGCCGGCCGGGGAGGGACCCGGCCGAGTGGGGCGAGCCGCGGGCGCTGGCCGACGCGCTGGCCGCGATGCTGCACAACTGCGCGATGCTGGTGGTCGCCGTCCAGGTGGTGCTGGTGTACGCCACGGCCGGCTGGTACAAGGTCCAGGGCACCCGCTGGCAGGACGGCACCGCCGTCTTCTACCCGCTCAAGCTCGGCTACTTCGCGCCCTGGCCGGAGCTGTCCGGGCTGCTCGGCGGCAGCCTGCTGGTCACCTTCGCGCTCACCTACGGCACCGTGGTCATGCAGGTCGGCTTCCCGTTCTCGCTGGCCGCGCGCCGGCTGAAGAACGTGCTGCTGGCGGTGATGGTGTGCGAGCACCTGGCGATCGCCCTGCTGCTCGGGCTGCCGTTCTTCTCGCTGGCGATGGTCGCGGCGGACGCGGTGTTCCTGCCGACCGCCTTCCTGCTGGCGGTGCAGGCGCGGCTCACCGGGCGGCGCGGGCCGGTCAGGGAGCCCGCCGGGCAGGAGTCCGCCGCCGCCGCGGAGCCCGCCGCGCGGGGGCCCGTCGCCGCGGAGCCGGTGGGCGAGCTGCGCGACTGACGACGAGCCGGTGGGCGAAAAGTCGTTAAGCTCGCGGTATGTCCTGGTTCACGGCCCTGCGCGACACCGCGAAGGCCGGGCTGACCGTGGACCGCTCGCTGACCAACCCGCGGCGGGCGCTGCGCGGGGCGGTGGCCGCCGCGCTGGTGGTGTTCCCGGCGCTGTTCCTCTACGGGCCCGCGCAGGCCACCTCGGCGGCGATGGGCGCGTTCATCGCGGGCACCGCGACCTTCCAGCGCTCGTTCCGGCCGCGCGCCTCGCTGGCCCTGGTGGCCGCCGCCGGGCTCGGCCTGTCGACGTTCCTGGGCTACGTCGCGGTCGGCATCCCCGGGGCGTTCCCGGTGCTGTTGGCGCTGTGGGCGTTCGGCGCGGGGCTGGCCTGGGCGATCGGGCCGACCGCCGGCGTGGTCGCCGCGAACACGCTGGCCGTGATGATGGTGGTGGTGCAGCTGCCGGTGTCGGTGCCGACCGCGGTCGAGCACGGGCTGCTCTGCTCGGTCGGCGGCGCCGTGCAGGCCCTGGTGGTCACCCTCTGGCCGATCGACAGCTGGCGGGCCCAGCGCGACGCGCTCGCCGACATCTACGCCGGTCTCGGCGACTACGCCCGGCGGCTGCGGCACGACCCGGTCGCGCAGGTCGACCCGGAGCCGTTCGTCGTCGGCCGGCAGGCCGCCAAGCTGACCGCCTGGCAGGCCAAGCGCCGCCCGCCCGAACTGCGCGGCCTGCGCACCATCGCCGAGCGGATCCGCCCGGCGCTGGCCGCGCTGGCCGACCCGCGGGTCGGCGCCGCCGAGGAGGGCGCCGAGCGGGACCGGGCCCGCGAGGTGCTGGCCGCCGCCGCCGACGTGCTGGACGCGCTGGCCCGGGCGATCCGCAGCGGCGACCCGGTCCGGCTGCCGAAGGACACCCCGGCGCTGGCGCTGGCCCGCCCCGGCACCGGCGAGGATCTGCTGCGCGGCGGCGCCCGCCGCTCGGCCCGCCGGCTCTCCGGCCTGCTGGGCCGGGCCGCCGACCGGCTCGACCGGCAGGACCGCACCACCGTGCCGACCCGCACCGCGCCGCCCGCCACCGGGCTGCGCCGTCCGCCGCTGGTGAAGGTGGCGCCCGCCGCGCTGGCCACCGTCGGGCGGCAGCTGCACCGGCACTCGGCGATCTTCCACCACGCGGTGCGGATGGCCGTGGTGGTGACCTCCGCGTACCTGGCGGCCCGGCTGCTGCGGATCGAGCACGGCTACTGGGCGCCGATGACCTCGGCGATGGTGATGCGCCCGGACTTCGCGCAGACCTTCAGCCGCGGCGTGGCCCGGGTGGCGGGCACCTCGGCCGGGGTGCTGCTCTCCACCGCCGTGGTGCAGCTCTTCGACCCGGGCGACTGGGTGCTGGCCGTGCTGGCGGTGTCCTGCATGGGCCTGGCCTACCTGACCATGCGCACCGGCTACGCGGTGATGACGGTGGCGATCTCCTCGTACGTGGTGTTCCTGCTCGGCCTGCAGCCCGGCGACCCGGTGAAGCTGGCGCTGGACCGGGTCTCGATGACGCTGCTCGGCGGTTTCGTCGCGCTCGCCGCGTACGCGCTGTTCCCGACCTGGCAGACCGCCCGGCTGCCGGAGCGGCTGGCCGAGTGGCTGGCCTCGGCGGGGCGGTACGCGGCGGCGGTGTTCACCGCGTACGGGGACCCGGCGGGCGGGCACGCGGAGCGGGACGTCCGGCCGGCGCTGCTGGACGTGCGGGAGGCCCGCGGCGAGATGCTGGCGGCGCTGGACCGGGCCGAGGTGGAGCCGGTGCGGCACTCCGACCAGGTGCCGGAGCTGAGCCGCAAGCAGTTCGACAAGGCCCGCTCGGCGGTCGGCATGCTGGACCGCTGCACCGTCCTGCTGGAGGCCCACCTGCCCGGCGAGGACTCCCCGCCGGTGCCGGGCGCCGCCGCGTTCGGCGAGGAGCTGCGGGACGCCACCGCGCTGGCCGCCGCCGCGATCCTGCTCGGCCAGGACGTCGACTTCACGCCGCTCCGGGACGCCCACCGGACCTGGGACCACCAGCTCGCCAAGCTGCCGCCGGACGACCGGACCGACGTCACCCGGGCCGGTGCCCGGCTCGCCGTGCAGGCCCTCACCGAGCTGGAGCGCGCGGTCCGGACGCGGCCGCAGCACGCCAGGTCCGAGCCCGTACCGTTGGGGGCGTGAGCGACACCTCGGTGCCCCAGCTGGGCGAGCAGTACGACCACCTCGCCGACGACCGCGAGATCGGCGTCGGCCCGCACCCCGAGCCGTGGCCGGACGACCCCCGGTACGACCCGGAGCTGCTCGCCGCGGGCGACCGGCGCAACGTGGTGGACGGCTACCGGTACTGGCGGCACGAGGCGATCGTCGCGGACCTGGACACCCGGCGGCACGGCTTCCACGTCGCCGTGGAGAACTGGCAGCACGACTTCAACATCGGCTCGGTGGTGCGCACCGCGAACGCCTTCCTGGCCGGCGAGGTGCACATCGTCGGGCGGCGGCGCTGGAACCGGCGCGGCGCCATGGTCACCGACCGCTACCAGCACGTGCGCCACCACGACTCGGTGGCCTCGCTGGCGGCCTACGCGGCGGAGCGCGGGCTGCCGGTGATCGGGATCGACAACCTGCCGGGCGCGGTCCCGCTGGAGACCTTCCGGCTGCCGGAGCGCTGCGTGCTGCTGTTCGGGCAGGAGGGGCCCGGGCTGACCGAGGAGGCGTGGCGGCACGCGACGGCGGTCTGCTCGATCGCCCAGTTCGGCTCGACCCGGTCGATCAACGCGGGCGCGGCCGCCGCGATCGCCATGCACGCCTGGGTGCGGGAGCACGCCGCGTCCTGAGCGGGCTCCCGCCGGACGTCAGGAGAACAGCAGCTTCCAGGTGTGCGGGCCCGGGTAGCCGTCCGCCTCGGCGCCGGACCAGCCCAGGGCGAGCTGGAAGGCCCGGACGTTGGCCCGGTCGGCCTCGCCCCAGTCCCGGCTCGGGCCCTCCCGGTAGGCGGCGCCGTAGCCCTTCTCGACCAGCCGCCGTCCGAGCCGCAGCACGTCGTCGTTGACCCGCCCCGGACCGAACCGGTCGGCGCCCGGGAAGGCCGGGGCGGTCGCGGGCGGCGGGGGCTCGGGAGTCGGCGGCGCGGGCGTTCCCGGCGGTGTCGTCGTCGGTGTCGTCGGCGTCGTCGGCGTCGTCGGCGTCGTCGTGGGTGTGGTGGGCGTCGTGGGCGCGGCGGGTGCGGGCGGGATGTCCTTGCCCTTGTGGTGGACCAGGAAGTCCCAGGTGTCCTTGCCCGGGTAGCCGTCCGCCTCGGCGCCGCGCCAGCCCTGGGCCAGCTGGAACGCCTCGGTGGCCCGGCGGTCGGCCTCGCCCCAGTCCGGGCTGGGCCCCTCCCGGTAGAACCGCCCGCCGCCCCGCTCGACCAGCATCTTCCCCAGCCGGGTCACGTACGGGTTGACCTTGCCCGGACCGAACGCGTCCGCCCCCGGGAAGGCGTCGGCGTCCGCGGGCGCCGGCATCGGCTGGCTCAGCCCCTTGTAGCGGTACGGCACGTAGGTGTTCGCGTTGCTCCAGTACGCGTACGGGGTGCTGCGCTTGGTGGTGCCCGGGCGGGTCTGCTCCAGGGCGGTGTAGCGGGTGCGCGCGGCGTCCAGCCAGCCGCCGAACAGGACGGTGTGCGAGCCGCCCTCCGGGTCCTTCGGGTTGTTGTAGACCAGCGCGTCGCCGGGCTGCAGGTCGTCCTTGGCGATCCGCTCCGCGAAGTCCGGCAGCGTCCAGGTGGTCTGGCTGCTGCCCAGGCCCCAGGCCATCGAGACGAAGCCCGAGCAGTCCTGGCGGTACCCGTCCGACCAGTACCGGCTCATGCTGTACGGCACCTTCTGGTCCACCCAGCCCTGCGCCCGCCGCATGATCTCGGCCCGGGTGGTGGCGGGCTGCGCGGCTATCGAGCGGCGGGCGGCGTCCGCGCCGTACGGGCCGGCGACCTCGCCCTGCGGCGTGTCGGGTATCAGCGGGCTGCTGTCGGTGCGCGGCGCGGCCGCGGCGGCCGGCCAGGCCGCGGAGCCGCCCAGCACGCTGCCGGCGGCGGCCAGCAGGACGGCCGCCCGGCGCGCCCCGCGCGGGGCGGTGCGCGGGCCGGAGCGGGCGGCGAGCAGCCGGGAGCGGCGGCGGTCGGCGCAGCCGCCGCAGGCGCAGGAGTCGTCCGGTTCGACGTCGCTGAACTCCATCAGCACGGGTGGTCCCGCCTTTCCTCGGTGGGCGCGGTGAGCGCGGTGAGTGGGACTCACGTTCCTCGGCGGGGGCGGCGCGGACCAGCCGGTCGGCGTTCGGGCAGGGCGGTTCGGGTGAACGCGCGCACCTCGGGGTCGGGCGTGGCGCGGACGGGCTGACGGGGTGACAAAGCGGGCCAATGGTGCGAAACGTGACGAAGTGGAAGGAAAGGGAGCAAAAGGGAAGGAATGGTCAGGAAAGGGAAGGATGGGGAAGAATCGGGAGGGAAGCGGAGGCCGTCCGGGCCGGTCCGGGGCTACTCCCACTGCCAGCGGATGCCCACCTGGCCCGGCTGCTGGTCGGCGGTGAGCACGTGCGCGCTGGCGGAGGCGCCGATCCACAGCGGCTCGCGGTGGCGGTCGACCTCGGTGCCGGGGGCGCGGTCGAAGCGCTCGCACTGGACGGGGACGGTGCCGGGGTCGAAGTGGACCTGGAGGACGTACTCCCGCACCGGCGCGGGGAAGAACCGCCCGTAGTCGATGGTGGGGCCGGAGTCGGGGATGTGCACCTCGTACTCCAGGACGGTGGTGTCCCCGAGGGCCAGCGGCCGGTCCAGCAGCAGTTCGGCGACCAGCAGGCCGCTCAGCGGGCGGCGGCGGACCCGGCCGAGGCGGGCGTGCCGGACGGCGGTGACCTCGGGGCAGCTCTCGACGCCCTCGTCCGCCTTGTGCACGACCACGTGCCGGGTGACGCCGTCGACGGTGGCCCGGACCACCTGGCGCATCCGCAGCAGGTAGCCGCGGCGGGAGGCGTCGACGTAGTAGGCGTCGTGGATGGACTGGCGCTCCAGCTGGCCGGCCGGCGGGGCGTCGAGCTCGGCGAAGACCTCGACCAGCTCGTCCTGGCCCGGCCAGACCTGCTCCAGCCGCAGGCCGTCGGGGGCCGGGCCCTGGGTGACCCAGCGGCCGCGCGGGCGGGGCGGGCCGAGCAGCGCGGTGAGCGCGCTGTGGCGCAGGCCCAGCAGTTCCTCCAGCAGGTGGACGGCGCGCAGCGAGGTGGCCCGCTCGGGCTGGCTGCGGCCGCGCCGCCAGTAGCTGAGGGTGGTGACGCTGACCCGGACGCCCTGCTTGGCGAGCGCCGCGCGGATCCGGTCCAGGCTCAGGCCGCTGTTCTCGATCGCGGCGTTCAGCACTTCGGCGAAGCCGCCCTGGACGGCCGCCGGTGCGGCCGTCGGAGCGGACGCGGGGGCCGGGCCGACGGGCGGGCCCCCGGGTATGTCGGCGGGTATGTCGGACGGCGGCTGCTCGCCGCCCTGCTCGCGCTGGCCGACCAGTCGGAGCCGGCCGGAGTGCTGCGGTTGTTGTGAACCCATGCGACACCTTTCCCACCCGGCGGGTTCGGCGGGACCGCCCCCCGGCTCCACGGTGCGTGACGGGGCTTCGGTGGTGCGCCGCCGAGCGTGTGGGAACCCTATTGAGGGTTGAGAGGCTACGTCATCAATCAGGACATATGACAGTGGTCACGACAACTATTTCGCGCGCGGATCGAACAGGAAACACTCCGGACACACCGGCGCCGGAAGCCCCTCCGGGGGCCTCCGGCACCGGCCCGGACGGGCGGTCAGGACACGGTGAGCGAGGTGTCGTCGACCACGAACGAGGTCTGCAGCGAGGCGTCCTCGACGCCGGTGAACTTCACCGTGACGGTCTGCCCGGCGTAGCCGGACAGGTCGACCGTCCTCTGCGCGTAGCCGGTGCCCCGGTCCAGGTTGGAGTAGGTCGCGACGGCGGTGCCGTTGACCGAGACGGTCAGCTTGTCGTACGCGGTGGTGGTGCTGGTCTCCGCGGTGTCGACGTGCAGCCAGAAGCCGAGCTTGGCGGTGCAGCCGGCCGGCACCGCCACCGACTGGGCGAGGGTGTCGGTGCGGGCCGAGCCGTAGCCGTTCAGCCAGGCCTTCCAGGAGCCGGTGCGCGCGGCCTCGGAGGCGGAGCTGTCGACCACGCCGCTGGAGGAGGTCCACGGTGCGGCGGTGCCGGTCTCGAAGCCCGGGTTGCCGAGCAGCTGGGCGGCGGTGCAGCCGGTGGGCGGCGGGGTGGTGCCGCCGGAGCCGAGCAGCGCGTTGGCCAGCCCGTCGGCGACCGGGGAGCCCCAGCCGGTGACCTGGTCGTAGCCGGTCCTGGTGCCGAAGTCCTGGTTGGCGCCGCTGGTGACGTCGTGGAAGGCGCCGCCGTACGCGGCGGAGTTGGTGACGGCGTAGATCTTCGGGTTGGCCTCGCCGAGCACCGGCTTGGCGGCGGCCCGCGCCTTCTGGTCGTACAGCGCGGCGAAGCCGGACCACAGCGGGGCGGCCGCCGAGGTGCCGCCGTAGACCTGCCAGCCGGCGCCGGTGCTGCCCTGGGTGTAGATCGCGAAGCCGCTGTTCGGGTCGGCGTTGGAGGAGACGTCCGGGACGGTGCGCATGGTGCCGGTGACGTTGGTGCCGGTCTGCCAGCTCGGCTTGGCGAACTGGGTGGAGACGCCGCCGCCCGCCGTCGACCAGGCGCTCTCCGAGCCGTAGGCGGTGCCGGAGACCTTCAGGTCGGTGCCGCCGACGCCGGTGTTGTACGGGCTGGAGGCGGGGAAGTCCACGGCCTTCACGGTGGAGCCGGAGGTCGACCGGGTGCAGTCCCGGGAGCCGTCGTCGCCGGAGGCCGAGAAGATCGAGATGCCCTGGGCGGCGGCCTGCTTGAAGGAGTTGTTCACCGCGGTCATCGAGGCGGCGGTGGTGTCCGGCTCGCAGGAGCCCCAGGAGATGGAGATGACCGAGACCCGGTTGTCCGAGACGATCCTGGCGGCCATGTCGATCTCGCCCTGGTCGCTGTTGGGCGCCTCGTACACCAGCTGGGTGGCCTTCGGGGCGACGCCGCGGACGATCTCGGAGTCCAGCTCCACCTCGCCCTGGCCGTCGCCCGGCTTCGCGTCGTAGGTGGCGCCGTCCACCGACACGGTGGTCACCGCCGGGCCGGACAGGCCGTACTGGCTGTCGTAGGCGGCCAGGTTCGCGGACTTGTAGCCGTCGAACTCCCAGAGCGCGACGGTGCTGCCGGTGCCGTCCGCGCCCAGCTGGTTCAGCCGGTACGCGCCGTCGTAGGAGGCCGGGCCGAAGCCGGACGGGGTGGCCCGCGGGGCGGCCGCGCCGGGCTTGGCGATCCGGGTGGTGCGCACGGTGTGGTCGTTCAGGCCGCTGACGCCCTCGACCAGGCCGGCCAGCGCGGCCGGGACCGAGGCGGCGGCGTCGTTGGCGAAGAACGTCCGGCCGCCCTGCTGCGGGTCGGTGTACGTCGACTCGTGGGTGCCGAACGCGGCGGACAGCCGGGCGCTGGTGCCGGTGGCGTTCACCACCTGGCGGTTGGCGCTGACCGAGTCGACGCGCAGGCCCTGGGCGGTGAGGAACGCCCGGACCTGCTCGACGTCGGCCGCGGTCGGGCCGAAGCGCTCGGTGAATTGCGCGGGCGTCAGGTAGTGCCCGTACTCGGCGGTGCCCGGGGTGGCGACCGCGGTGAGGAACCGGTCCAGCTCGGCGGTGTTCCGCAATTTCAGCGAGACCGCGACGGATATCTCGCGGTCGGCCGGGACGTCGCCCCGCTTCTGCGAGCGGGCGACGGCCGGGGTGACGGTCTGCGGCAGGGCCACCCGGGCGGTGGCGTTGGGGGACGGTGCGGCCTGGGCGGGGACGGTTCCCAGGCTGACCGCGGCGAGGGGAAGGACCGCGAGGGCGGCGGCAAGGGCGAGCGAGCGGGGTCGCACGGGCTCCTCCGGAAATCTGGCGGCGTTCCGGTTTTCGAAAACGCTCGCCAGAATCTCTCAGAGGGCTCCCAGGAATGGGCCCATGCCTGGGCAATTGCTTATTAAAAAACAGTCAACTGTGAACGGAGGGGCAATTCAGTGAATGGCTTCAATTCCGGCCGGGGGAGAACTGAACGTCAGGGGCGGCCCAGCCACCGGCTCATCGCCGCCCGCAGCTCGCCCCGGGTCGGGTCGGCGCAGGCCCAGGCCGCGTACCCGTCCGGACGGACCAGCAGCACGGTGTCGCGCAGCTTGCCGTGCGGGTCGGCGGGGGCCGCGGTGACCACCCGCTCCGCCCAGGAGTCGGCCACCGACAGCTCGTCGTTGCTGATCAGCACCGCCTTGCCGGCGCGCAGCGCCTCGTGCAGCCGGGCCGGGCCGCCCGGCACGTCCACCGCCAGGCGCAGGTCCGGGACCCGGCGGCCGGCCAGCGGGTGGGCGCCCTTCTCGGCCGGGTAGGCGTGGCCGATGCCGGAGACCTGCTTGGCGCCCAGCTCGGCCAGCGGGCCGAGGCGGTCGCCGGCCGCGCCCAGCGCCGAGCGCAGCGCCCGGGTCGGGGCGTGCCGGCCCAGGGCGAGCCGGACCAGCGCGCCGGAGGAGCGCAGCACGGCCCGGCCGACCGGGTGGCGCTCGGTCTGGTAGGTGTCCAGCAGGGCGTCCGGGGCCCAGCCGCGGACGGCGGCGACCAGCTTCCAGCTCAGGTTGGCGGCGTCCTGCAGGCCGGTGTTCATGCCCTGGCCGCCGGCCGGGGAGTGGCAGTGCGCGGCGTCGCCGGCCAGGAAGACCCGGCCGGAGCGGTAGCTGGGGGCCTGCCGCTCGTCGCTGTGGAAGCGCGAGGTCCAGCGGGCCTCGCCCACGCCCAGGTCACGGCCGGTCACCTCGCGCAGCAGGTCGGCGAGTTCGTCCAGCACCACCGGCTCGGAGTCCGGCGCCTGGTGCGCGCGGCTCCAGCCGATCGCCCGGTACCAGCCGTCGCCGAACGGTGCCAGGAAGGCGAACCCGGCCTCGCCCGCGCCCGCCGTCAGCGGCTCCGCGGGCTCGTCCGCCAGCCGGACGTCGGCCAGCATCACCGAGCGCACCACGGACTCGCCGGGGAACGGGATCCCCAGCAGGTCGCGCACCGCCGAGCGCACGCCGTCCGCGCCGACCGCGTACCGGGCCCGGAACGTCCGCTCGCCGTCGGCGGTGCGGGCGGTCAGGGTGACGCCGCCGGCGTCCTGCCGCAGGCCGGTCACCTCGGTGCCGCGGCGCAGGTCGGCGCCGGCCTTCACGGCCCGGTCGCGCAGCACCCGTTCGGTGTTCGACTGCGGGGTGACCAGCACGAACGGGAAGCGGGTGGGCAGGTTCGCCAGGTCGATCCGGATCCGGCCGAACAGCCGCAGCGAGGGCACCGACCGGCCGGTGGCGATCAGTTCGTCGGCCAGGCCGCGGGCGTCCAGCAGCTCCAGGGTGCGGGCGTGCACGGCGAACGCCCTGGTCAGGTTGGACTCCTCGGCCCGCTTCTCCAGCACCGTCACGCGCAGCCCGGCCGCGGCCAGGTCGCCGGCCAGCAGCAGGCCGGTCGGGCCGGCGCCGACCACCAGCACGTCGGCGGTGAACTCCGTCTCGGACATCCGTCACTCCCGTTCGTCTTGCCGCACGGACCGGTGGGCACCGGACCGTCGTCCCACGGCGCCGGGTTCTCAGCGGGCTCTCAGACTGCCATCATCGCGGGCCCATCAGGGGCTGTGAACCTCCTACGCATGACACAGCCAGCGATGCGCCGGGCCCTCCGTCCCGTCCCGGCGGCCGACGGCCGCGGCCGGGCCGACGCCGTGGTGAGGACCAAGCTCGTGGAGATCGTCGTACCCGTCTACAACGAGCAGCACTCGCTGGAGCGCTGCGTCCGTGAGCTGTACGCCTACCTGTCCGAGACCTTCCCGTACGACTACCTGATCACCGTGGCGGACAACGCCTCGGTGGACGCCACCTGGGAGGTCGCCACCGCGCTCGCCGCCGAACTCGGGCCGGTGCGCGCCGTGCACCTCGACCTCAAGGGCCGGGGCCGGGCGCTGCGCCAGGTGTGGGGCGACAGCGAGGCCGACGTGGTCGCCTACATGGACGTCGACCTGTCGACCGGCCTGGAGGCCTTCCTGCCGCTGGTCGCGCCGCTGCTGTCGGGCCACAGCGACCTGGCGATCGGCAGCCGGCTGCACCGGGGCTCGGCGGTGGTGCGCGGCCCCAAGCGGGAGTTCATCTCGCGGACCTACAACTTCCTGCTGCGGGCCACCATGGCGGCCAAGTTCTCCGACGCGCAGTGCGGGTTCAAGGCCGGCCGCACCGAGGTGGTCAAGCGGCTGCTGGACCGGGTCGAGGACGACGCCTGGTTCTTCGACACCGAGCTGCTGCTCCTCGCCGAGGCCTCCGGGCTGCGGATCCACGAGGTGCCGGTGGACTGGGTGGACGACCCGGACAGCCGGGTCGACATCGTCCGCACCGTCCTCGACGACCTCCGGGGCATGGCCCGGGTGGCCCGGCGCACGCTGGCCGGCCAGGGGAGCGTCGACCTGCCCGAGCGGGTCCGGCGGGCCCGGGTGCCGGCGGGCCTCGGCTGGCAGTCCGTCAGCTTCGCGGTGATCGGCGGCCTGTGCACGCTCGCCTACCTGCTGCTCTACCTGGGGCTGCGGCAACTGGTGCCCGCGCTGGCCGCCAACGCGCTGGCGCTGGCCGTCACCGCCGTGTTCAACACCGCCGCGAACCGGCGGTTCACCTTCGGCGTGACCGGCCGCCGGGACGCCCTCAAGCACCAACTGGAGGGCGGCATCGCCTTCCTGGTCGGCCTGGCGCTGACCAGCGGCGGCGTCGCCGTGCTGCACGCGGCCTCGCCCGGCGCCGGGCACGGCGTGGAGCTGGCGGTGCTGGTCGCGGCCAACGCGGCGGCGACGGTGGTGCGGTTCCTGCTGCTGCGGGTGTGGGTGTTCAACCCCCGGCGCGCCTAGGGCCCGCTCAGGAACGGGTGCGGGCCCGGGCGCCGTGGTGGGACGGTGTCCGGGCCCGCGCGTCCGGCCGTGCTACTTGCGGACCTCGACGACGCGGAACCGGTCGGCGACGAAGGCGGCGTCGCAGTACGCCGAGTTCGCGGCCGGGTTGGCGCCGGTGCCGTGCAGGTCGGAGAAGGCGGCGGTCTGGTTGACGTAGACGCCGCCGGTCAGGTTGAGCGAGAGCGAGACGCCGGCCTCCAGGCAGGCCTCGACCAGGGCGTCCTCGACGGCCGGGTCGGTGGTGTACGCGCCGGCGGTCATCGCGCCCTGCTCGGCGGTGGTGCGGCGGAGCAGGTCGACGGCGGCGGCGGTGGACTCCACGGCGACCGCGAAGGCGACCGGGCCGAAGCACTCGGTGAGGAAGCGGGCCCGGTCGTCCGGCTTGTCGGCGTCGGCCTTCAGCAGGGCGGGGGTGCGGATGGTCGCGCCGGGGAACTCGGCGGAGGCCACCACCCGGGGGGCGAGCGCGAGTTCGCCCAGCTCGCCGCCGGCCGCGGCGGCGCTGCGGGCCAGCACGGCCGGGTTGACCACGGCGCCGAGGACGGCGGCGGCCCGGGCGTCGTCGCCGAGCAGCCGGTCGACGGCGGCGGCGAGGTCGGCGACCACCTGCTCGTAGGAGCGCTCGCCGTCCTCGGTGCGGATGCCGGTGCGCGGGATCAGCAGGTTCTGCGGGGTGGTGCACATCTGGCCGCTGTACAGGCTGAGCGCGAAGGCCAGGTTGTCCAGCATGCCGCGGTAGTCGTCGGTGGAGTCGAGGACGACGGTGTTGACGCCGGCCTTCTCGGTGTACACCCGGGCCTGCCGGGCGTTGTCCTCCAGCCAGTCGCCGAAGCCGGTGGAGCCGGTGTAGTCGATCAGCTTCACCTCCGGGCGGACGGCCAGCGCCTTGGCGATCCCGGCGCCCTCGTGCTCGGCGGCCAGGCAGACCAGGTTCGGGTCGAAGCCGGTCTCGGCCAGCACCTCGCGGGCGATCCGCACGGTCAGCGCCAGCGGCAGCACCGCGCGCGGGTGCGGCTTGACCAGCACGCCGTTGCCGGTGGCCAGCGAGGCGAACAGGCCCGGGTAGCCGTTCCAGGTCGGGAAGGTGTTGCAGCCGACCAGCAGCGCGGTGCCGCGCGGGACGACGGTGAACTCCTTCGTCAGCACCAGCGGTTCGCGCTTGCCCTGCGGCTTCGTCCAGCGCGCCGAGCGGGGCAGCCGGGTCTGCTCGGCGTACGCGTACGCCACCGCCTCCAGGCCGCGGTCCTGCGCGTGCGGGCCGCCGGCCTGGAAGGCCATGCCGTACGCCTGGCCGGTGGTGTGCATCACCGTCTGCGCGAACTCGTGCGAGCGGGCGTTGATCCGGGCCAGCACCTCCAGGCAGACCGCGGCCCGCTCGGCCGGCGTCGCCCGCGCCCAGCCGGGCCGGGCCGCCGCCAGGGCGGCCAGCAGCGCGTCCGGCTCGGCGTGCGGGTAGGACACGCCCAGGGGGAGGCCGTACGGGGAGGCCTCGCCGGTCACCGGCGTGCCGTCGCCGGGGTGCCCGGGCAGGTCGAACTCCCGCCCCAGCAGCGCCTCGAAGGCGGCCTTGCCGTCGGCGGCGGCGCTCTCGCCGTACGCCTTGGGGAACTCCGGGTACGGGGACCAGTAGTCGCGTTCGGCGATCGCGGTCAGCGCGCGGTCCAGGGTGTCCTGGTGGCGGGCGAGCAGTTCGGCGACCGGCAGGGCGGGGGTCGCAGCGGCCATGGTGCGCTCCTCACGGGGGCGGGGCGGGACGCTCCTCAGCGTAACCGAACGATCGGTCGGTGCAAGAGCCCCCGGCCCGCTTTCCGGACGGGCGCCGGGTCAGCCCTGGAAGACCTGGTCGTCGGCGGGCGGCGCGGCCTGCGGGGAGCGCCCGAAGTCGCCCAGCCGGAGGACCATCCCGTCCCCGTCGCTCTCCGTCGCCAGCAGGTAGGGCCGCCCCTCGGCGGCGATGTGGTACCGGACGGGGTGGCCGTCCTCGTCGGTCATCGTGACGGTGACCGCGGCGGCCCCGTCCACCGGTTCGGTGCCGGCGACGGCGAGGTCCTTGGCGGGGCTGCCGTCGGTGTTCAGGCCGGTGCGCCGCTCGATCTGCACGGCCAGGTCGCAGAAGGAGGCCATCGTCCTGGACCCGCCGCCGACGGCGACCCACCTGCCGACCGCCCCGCCGGCCGCGCCCTCGGAGCGCGCGTAGCCGGCGTCCGGCTTCATCCAGGTCCGGGTGCCGACCCGCAGCAGCTCCGCCGAGCCCTTGCCGGCGAAGGTGAACCTGCCGGTGCAGTTGCCGGTGGCGTCCGCCGTGAAGGTGCCTTCGAGCGGCCCGTCCGGGTGCCGGGGCATCGTGACGGCCATGGTGACGCCGGTCAGCGTCTCGCCCGCGGCCCGGGACAGCGCCACGACGTCCGCCGCGGACCGCTCCGCCAGCGGTGTGACCGACGGGGACGGGGCCGCGGCGGCGGAGGAGGCGGGCGCGGCGGCGGGGGCCGCGGCGTCCTTCGAGTCGCAGGCCGCCAGCCCGCCGAGGGCGAGGACGGACAGGACGGTGACGACCGGGAGCCGGTTCGTGCGCATCGCGAGGATCCTTGGGGGAAAAGGGAGTTCGGACGCGCGAGTGTGGCAGTGCGCGGGGTCGCCCCCGCGCACCGGATACCGCTTCTTTGCCTCGGCTTGACCGGACTTTACGGAATTCCCAGCTCGAACAGGACGTACCCGGCGTACCAGCCGGAGGCCGCCGCGACCGTGCCCAGGGTCACGGCCAGCGAGGTGCGGGAGAGGCGCTTGAGGCCGACCGCGATCGGGAGGAAGAGCGGGAAGCAGGGCAGCAGGTAGCGCGAGGTGTTGCCGAAGATCTGCTGGCTGCCGAGGACCAGGACGATGGTGATGCCGGTGTAGACGAGCAGGAAGACCGGCGGGCGCATCCGGACCAGCAGGAAGATCAGGACCGGCAGGCTGAACACCAGGGACAGCGCGATCAGGTCCTCGGTGGGGTAGCCGAAGATGTAGTCGTGGTGGCCGAACAGCAGGTTCTCGATCACGTTGCCGGTGTGCTTGCCCCAGTCGAAGTAGTGCAGCCAGGCACCGCGCTGCAACTCGAAGTAGGCGCTCCAACTGCCCATCCGCCAGCTGGCCCAGGCGATGTAGCCGACGAACCCGAGCGGGGCGATCACCAGCGCGGACAGCGGGCCGAGGACCCCGTCCCGGCGCTTCCACAGCGCGATCAGCGCGGCCACGCCGACCGCGGCGGCCAGCGCGGCCGAGGTCGGGCGGTTCAGGCCGGCCACGAAGGAGGTGACGCCCGCGGCCAGCCAGTTGCGGGTCAGCACGAAGTAGCAGGCCCAGGCGGCCAGCGCGACGAACAGCGAGTCCGAGTAGACCGCCCACTCCACGCCCGAGCCCGGGAACACGCCCCACACGCCGGCCGCGATCACCGCCGCCCGGCGCCCCGCGAGCAGCTTGGCCACCGCGTAGATCCCGGCCGCCGCGACGAACGAGGACAGCACCGAGACCACGATTCCCGCGCCCTGGGAGCCCAGGCCGGTCACCGCCGAGACCATCTTGATCATGCCGGGGTAGAGCGGGAAGAACGCGACCGAGTTCTGCTCCAGCGTCCACGGACCCGAGGTGGACGGCACCAGCTTCGGGTCGTAGCCGTTCAGCGCGACCTGCTGGTACCACCAGCCGTCCCAGCCGCCGAGCACGTCCCAGACGTGCTTGCCGCCGCCGAACCGCGGGTTCTTGGTCAGGTACTCGCCCGACCAGGAGAGCAGCCACATGAAGGTGGTGAAGGCGATCAGCCGGACCGCCGCGAACACCGCCAGGGCCGGCCCGTACTCGGCGGCCGTCCGCCGCAGCCAGGCGCGCGGACCGGCCTCGGCCGCACCGGCGTCCGCGGGCGGATCGGGTCGCTCGACCACTTCGGTGTCGGGGCTCGCTGCCATCGCCATCAGGTCCTGTCTGGGTCTCGGGCCCCGCCGGGCCGCCCGGATGCTCGGGCGAGCCTACGGCACGCACCTCTGGTCTGTACCTGGTAGGAGGGCACGTGGCTACACTCCCCACCATCGGACGGACGTCACCCACCGGCGGGAGAGACAGATGAGCGCGGCGGCGCGAGCGGGCACCCTGCTGTCAGTGGTCGTCCCCATGTACAACGAGGAGGACGCGCTGCCCTCCTTCGCGGCCCGGATGCGCCCCGTCCTGGACGGCCTCGGCGTCCGCTACGAGGTGGTCGCGGTGGACGACGGCAGCGCCGACAAGACCGCCGCCCTGCTGCGCGACCTGGCCGCCGACTGGCCCGAGCTGCGGATGGTCCGGCTGCGCCGCAACAGCGGCCACCAGGCCGCGCTCACCGCCGGCCTCGACCACGCCGTCGGCGACTACGTGGCCAGCATCGACGCCGACCTGCAGGACCCGCCGGAGAAGATCCCCGAGATGCTGGAACTCGCCCGGGGCGAGGGCCTGGACATCGTCTACGGGGTGCGCGAGGACCGCTCCACCGACACCGGCTTCAAGCGCTGGACGGCCGGCGGCTACTACTGGCTGATGCGCCGCCTGGTCGGCCGCCAGGTGCCGGCCAACGCGGGCGACTTCCGGCTGCTCAGCCGGGAGGCCGTCGAGGCGCTGAAGGAGCTCCCCGACCAGCAGCGGGTCTACCGGCTGCTGGTGCCCTGGCTGGGCTTCCCCAGCGGCGAGGTGCGCTACGTCCGCGAGGAGCGGGTGGCCGGCAGCACGAAGTACCCGCTGACCAAGATGGTCCGGCTCGCCCTGGACAGCGTCACCGGCTTCTCCGCCGCCCCGCTGCGGCTGGCCACCTGGCTCGGCACCATCGCCTTCTTCACCTGCCTGCTGCTGCTCGGCTTCTCCCTCGCCGTCTACCTGTTCGGCGCCACCGTGCCCGGCTGGACCTCGCTCTTCGTCGGCCTGCTGTTCATCGGCGGCGTCCAGCTGATCTGCGTCGGCCTGCTCGGCGAGTACGTGGCCCGGATCTATACCTCGGTGCAGCGCCGCCCCGCCTACTTCGTCGCCGAGGACACCGCCCGGGCCGCCGCCGCCTCCGGCACCGCCGCCGCCTCCGGCACTGACACCGACACCGCCGACCACCGGCGGGCCCGGGCCTGAGGCCACCCCCCGGGGCGCCGCGCGCCCGCCCCGGGGATACTCGTCGCATGGCCGACCACTCCACGCGCGCCGCCTACACCGTCGACTCGCTGCTCGCCGTCACCGTGCGGGTCTTCAACGAACGCGGCTACGACGGCACTTCGATGGAGGACCTGTCCAGGGCCGCCGGGATCTCCAAGTCCTCGATCTACCACCACGTGCGCGGCAAGGAGGAGCTGCTGCGCCTCGCCGTCGGCCGGGCACTGGACGCGCTGTTCGCGATCCTCGACGAGCCGGCCGCCGCCGGGGGCCGCCCGGTGGACCGGCTGGAGCACGTGGTGCGCCGCACCGCCGAGGTGCTGCTCGCCGAACTGCCGTACGTGACGCTGCTGCTGCGGGTGCGCGGCAACACCGCCACCGAGCTGTGGGCGCTGGAGCGGCGCCGCGACTTCGACCACCGGGTCGCCGAACTCGTCCAGGCCGCCGTCGACGCCGGACAGCTGCGCGCCGACGTCGAGCCCCGGCTGGCCACCCGGCTGCTGTTCGGCACGGTCAACTCGCTGGTGGAGTGGTACCGGCCCGGCCAACGCGGCGCCGAGGGCCTGCCCGACGCGGTCGCCCGGTTCGCCTTCGAGGGCCTGCGCGCCCGGTGAACCCGCACCTCCCCGGCGAGCTGGAGGCGCTGCGCGAGCTGCTGGACGACTGGACCTCCCACCAGAACTTCGACATGGTCGTGGCGATCGGCGAGGACCGCGGCCTCGACCACGGCCGGCTCTGCTGGGACGCCCTGGAGCGGCGGCCGGAACCGCTGGTGCACGCCCCCGGGGCCTGCCGCTGCCGCCGGGGGCACAGCGGCCCGCGGCACGTCCAGGGGATGCGCGAGGCGCTGGCCGTGCGCGTCCCGGCGGCGGACGCGGCCGAGTGGATGGCGCTCATCCTCGGGACGTCCCTGCTGTCCGGCTCGTACGCGGGCGTCCCGCAGGCCCGGGTGCTGGCCGCGCCGCTGGTCGCCCTGCTCGGCCCGGACGCCGACTGGCGGGCCAACGGCCGCGCCGCGCACCGCCCGCCCGCCGGCGGCAGCCGCGGCTGGCGACCGGTCAGCGTGATGCTGGTCGACGCCGCGCTGGTCGGCGTCGGCGCCGGCCGCACCGTGGTGGCCGTCGCCACCGCGGACGACTGAGCGGCGCCGCTCCTACGGCTCGTCCGCCGGGATCTGGTCGGTCTCCTCGAAGACCAGCATGGTGCGGGTGCCCAGCACCTCCGGGATGGACTGGATGCTGCCCAGCACCAGCTCGCGCAGCGCCCGGTTGTCCGCCGTGTGGACCAGCATCAGCACGTCGTAGTCGCCGCCGACCAGCGCGATGTGCGCCACCCCCGGCAGCCGCAGCAGCTGCTCGCGCACCGTCCGCCAGGAGTTCTGCACGATCCGCAGGGTGACGTACGCGGACGCCGCCTGTCCGGCCTTCTCGTGGTCGACCCGGGCGGTGAAGCCGCGGATCACGCCGTCCTCGACCATCCTGGAGATCCGGGCGTACGCGTTCGCCCGGGAGACGTGCACCCGCTCGGCCACCGAGCGGATCGAAGCCCGGCCGTCCTGCCGCAGCAGCCGCAGGATCGAGCGGTCGACCCGGTCGAGTCTGGACACCTGTTCAGCCGACATGGCCCCCCACCCCTCGCGATTGGACGTGCTGGCCCCAGCAGACCCTCCTTTCGGCCGACTGTCCACCGTCCTGACGGGGATATGGTCAAGATGAACAGACGACCGAACAATCGGTAGGGAGCCCCCACCACCCCGGAGGTGCCCGAGATGACCGTCCTGGACCACAGGAACCAGCCCGCCGAGGCCGACCCCGTCCCCGGCTGGCGGCCCGGCGCCACCGCGCCCCGCACCGACCCCGGCCCGTTGCTGCCCGACGCCGAGCCGTACCGGGTGCTGGGCACCCCCGCGGCCGCCGACGCCGACCCCGAGCTGCTGCGCGAGCTGTACCGGCGGCTGGTCGCCGGCCGCCGCTACAACCAGCAGGCCACCACCCTCACCAAGCAGGGCCGGCTCGCCGTCTACCCGGCGTCCACCGGCCAGGAGGCCTGCCAGGTCGCCGCCGCGCTCGCGCTGCGCCCCGCCGACTGGCTGTTCCCCTCCTACCGGGACACCCTCGCCGTGGTCGCCCGCGGCGTCGACCCGCTGCAGGCGCTCACCCTGCTGCGCGGCGACGCGCACACCGGCTACGACCCGCGCGCCACCCGCACCGCCCCGCTGTGCACCCCGCTGGCCACCCAGGTCCCGCACGCCGTCGGCCTGGCGCACGCCGCCCGGCTGGCCGGCGACGACACGGTGGCGCTGGCCCTGCTCGGCGACGGCGGCACCAGCGAGGGCGACTTCCACGAGGGCCTGAACTTCGCGGCCGTGCTGCACGCCCCCGTGGTGTTCCTGGTGCAGAACAACGGCTACGCGATCTCCGTCCCGCTGACCCGGCAGTCCGCCGCGCCGACCCTCGCCCACAAGGCGGTCGGCTACGGCATGCCCGGCCGGCTGGTCGACGGCAACGACGCGCTCGCCGTGCACGCGGCGCTCACCGAGGCCGTCGAGCGGGCCCGCACCGGCGGCGGCCCCACCCTGGTCGAGGCGCTCACCTACCGGATCGAGGCGCATACCAACGCCGACGACGCCACCCGCTACCGGCGGCCCGAGGAGGTCGACGCCTGGCGGGCGCACGACCCCGTCCGGCTGCTGGAGGACGCGCTGCGCGACCGCGGCCTGCTGGACGAGCGGCTGGTCGCCGACGCCGCCGAACAGGCCGAGCGACTGGCCGCCCGGATGCGCGCCGAGTTCCACACCGACCCCGAGCTCGACCCGATGTCGCTGTTCGCCCACGTCTACGCCGAACCCACCCAGCAGCTGCGCGAACAGGCCGAACGGCTGGCCGCCGAACTCGCCGCGGAGGCCGAGGTGCAGGGCCGGTGAGCACCGTGGTCAGCGAACAGCACGGCCTGCGCACCGGCACCATGGCGCAGGCCCTCAACCTCGCGCTGCGCGACGCGATGCGCGCCGACAAGACCGTGCACGTCCTCGGCGAGGACGTCGGCGCGCTCGGCGGCGTCTTCCGGATCACCGACGGCCTGACCGCCGAGTTCGGCCCCGAGCGCTGCCTGGACACCCCGCTGGCCGAGGCCGGCATCCTCGGCACCGCCGTCGGCATGGCCATGTACGGGCTGCGCCCCGTGGTCGAGATGCAGTTCGACGCCTTCGCCTACCCGGCGCTGGAGCAGCTGTTCTCGCACGTCGCCAAGATGCGCAACCGCACCGCCGGGAAGCTCCCGCTGCCGATCACCGTCCGGATCCCGTACGGCGGCGGCATCGGCGGCGTCGAGCACCACAGCGACGCCTCCGAGGCGTACTACGCGCACACCCCCGGCCTGCACGTGGTCACCCCCGCCACCGTCGCCGACGCGTACGGGCTGCTCCGGGAGTCGATCGCCTCCGACGACCCGGTGGTGTTCCTGGAGCCCAAGCGCCTCTACTGGGGCAAGGACGGCTGGGACCCGGCGGCGGGCGTCGAACCGGTCGGCAGGGCCGTGCTGCGCCGACCCGGCAGCTCGGCCGTGCTGGTCACCTACGGGCCCTCGCTGCCGGTCTGCCTGGAGGCCGCCGAGGCCGCCCGGGCCGAGGGCTGGGACCTCGCCGTGCTCGACCTGCGCTCGCTGGTGCCGTTCGACGAGGAGACCGCCTGCGCGGTGGTCCGCTCGCTGGGCCGGGCCGTGGTGGTGCACGAGTCGGCGGGCTTCGGCGGCGCCGGGGCGGAGATCGCCGCCCGGCTGACCGAGAAGTGCTTCCACCACCTGGCCGCGCCGGTGCTGCGGGTCACCGGCTTCGACATCCCGTACCCGCCGCCGATGCTGGAGCACCACCACCTGCCCGGGGTGGACCGGATCCTGGACGCCGTCGCCCGGCTCCAATGGGAGGAGTGATGGCGATGCCGGTGGTCCGCGAGTTCACGCTGCCCGACCTCGGTGAGGGACTCACCGGGGCGGAGGTGGTGCGCTGGATGGTCGAGGTCGGCGAGGTGATCGCCGTTGACCAGCCGGTGGTGGAGGTGGAGACCGCCAAGGCGGTGGTCGAGGTGCCCTGCCCGTACGGCGGGGTGGTCACCGCCCGGTACGGCGAGGTCGGGCAGGAGGTGCCGGTCGGCGCGCCGCTGGTGACCGTCGCCGTCGCGCCCGGGCCGGGCGGTCCCGAGGCCGGGGACGAGCCGGCGGTGGAGCGGCCGCTGGTCGGTTACGGCGTCGCCGAGACCCGGCGGGCCGGACGGCGGCGGGTGCTGCCCGGCGACCCGACCGCGCCGGTCGAGGCCCCGGCGGCTCCGGCTCCGGCCCCGGCGGCCCCGGCGGTGGTCGCGGTGATCTCGCCGCTGGTGCGCCGACTGGCCCGCGAGCACGGCCTGGACCTGGCCGAGGTGGCCGGCAGCGGGCCGGAAGGGCTGGTCACCCGGCGCGACGTGGAGCGCGCGGTCCTGGCGACCGCCGTGCCCGAGCGGACCGCTGTTCCACGTGGAACCGGACCGGACGGCGCGGCCGCGACCGGGGCCGCGACCGGAGCGGACGGCGAGCTGGTGCCGCTGCGCGGGCTGCGCCGGGCGGTGGCCGAGAAGCTCACCCGCAGCCACCGGGAGATCCCCGCCGCGACCTGCTGGGTGGACGCCGACGCGACCGGACTGATGGCGCTGCGGGCCGAGTTGAACCGGGTGCCGGGCCCGAAGGTGAGCGTGCTGGCGCTGCTGGCCCGGATCTGCCTGGCCGGCCTGGAGCGCTTCCCCGAGCTGAACGCCAGCGTCGAGGGCGAGGCGCTGCGCCGCCACCCGGCCGTGCACCTGGGCTTCGCCGCGCAGGGCCCGCGCGGCCTGCTGGTGCCGGTGCTCCGGGACGCCGGGCGGCTGGGCACCGAGCGGCTCTCCGCGGAGCTGGCCCGGCTGACCGAGGGGGCCCGGGCGGGCAGCCTCGGCCCGGCCGAGCTGACCGGCGGGACGTTCACCCTGAACAACTACGGCGTCTTCGGGGTGGACGGGTCGACGCCGATCCTGAACCACCCGGAGGCGGCGATGCTCGGGGTCGGCCGGATCACCCCCAAGCCCTGGGTGCACGAGGGGGAGCTGGCGGTCCGCCAGGTCGTCCAGCTGTCCTTCACCTTCGACCACCGGGTGTGCGACGGCGGCACGGCGGGCGGGTTCCTGCGGTTCGTCGCGGACTGCGTGGAGCGGCCGGGGCTGCTGCTGCGGGCGCTCTGAGGCCGGGCCGGGGCCGCTGCTGCGGGCGCTCTGAGGCCGTGCCGGGGCGGCTGCCGCGGGCGGTGCGGCCGGGGAGGGTAGCGGGTGGACGGGCCGGGTGTCCGGGGTTCGCCGGATTCTTCGGATGAACTGTGCGGTCGGTGCCAGTGTGCTGGGGCGTCAGCAGACAGGTCGACCGGAGGCGGAACGAACCCTTGAGCACTCGTCAACTCGTCCTGGGGAGCAGGTCGTCGCAGGCCGGGGCCGGTCGGGGCACCACGCCCGGCCCCGTGGCCCCCGGTGCCGAGCCCGCGCCCGACCCCGCTCCGGCCGACCCGGCCGGGGAGCCCCCGACCGCCGGGGAGCGGCCGGCGCCGACCGCGCCGGCCCCCGGTGCCCCGCCCGCCCCGCCGGTGCCGCTCGGGCTGACCCCGGTGCCGGCCGTCCCGGCGAAGCCGACCTGGGCGCCGGCGGTGCCCTCGGCGGTGCCGGTGCCGCCGCTGCCCGCCTTCCGGCCCGCGGTGGGACCGGTCGCCCCGGCCGCCCCGGCGGGGTTCGTGCCGCTGTTCGGGCGGGCGCCGGCGCTGAACTGGGTCGGCCCGGGCGACCGGTGGAGCCGGGCCTGGGGCGTGCAGCCGGCGGTCGAGCCGCCGCCCGCGCCGGAGCAGCCCGCGCCGGAGCCGTCCGGCGCGGTGGAGGCCGGGCCGCCGAGCGCCGAGGAGCTGGTGCTGGTGCGGGCGAGCCTGGCCGCCGTGGCGCCGGACGCGGACCGGGCGATGGCGCACTTCCACGCGCTGGTGTTCCTGCGCCACCCGGAGCTGCGGGCGATGTTCCCGGCCGCGATGGACGGGCAGCGGGCCCGGCTGTTCCGGGCGCTGCGGCTGTGCGCGGCCCGGGCGGGCGACCCGGCGGAGCTGCGCGACCACCTGGGCCCGCTGGGGCGGCGGCACCGCAAGTACGGGGTGGGGTCCCGGCACTACGCCTCGGTGGTGGACTGCCTGGTGGCGGCGCTGGCCCGGTACGGCGGCAGCGGTTGGGACGGGCGCACCGAGGCGGCCTGGCGGCGGCTGCTGGCGCTGGTGTCCGCGCTGATGGCGGCGGGCGCGGACGAGGAGGCGGGGTCGACCCCGCCGTGGTGGCAGGCCGAGGTGGTCGGGCACCGCCAGGCGGCCCGGGACGTCGCGGTGCTGACGCTCCGTCCCGACCAGGCGTACCCGTTCCGGGCCGGGCAGTGGGCGGCGGTGGAGACGCCGTGGTGGCCCCGGGTGTGGCGGCCGTACTCGTTCGGGTCGGCGCCCCGGCCGGACGGACTGCTGACGCTGCACGTGAAGGCGGTGCAGGCGGGCTGGGTGAGCAACGCGCTGGTGCACCGGGCCCGGCCGGGCGACGTGCTGCGCCTGGGCGGGGCGGAGGGCGCGATGACGGTGGACCACGCGGCGGGGGAGGACCTGCTGTGCGTGGGCGGCGGCACCGGGATCGGGCCTCTCGCGGCGCTGGTCGAGGAGGTCGCCGAGCGAGGCGCGGCCGGCCGCCGGGTGGAGGTGTTCTACGGGGCGCGCCGGGCGGAGGGGCTGTACCGGTTGGAGGAGCTGCGCGAACTGGCGTCCCGGCACGACTGGCTGACCGTCCGTCCGGTGGTCTCGGAGTCGGCCGGGGCGCCGGCCGGGGCGCTGGTCGGCGACCTGCCGGAGGTGGTGGCCCGGTACGCGCCGTGGCACGGTTTCGCGGCGTACCTGAGCGGCCCGGCGGCGATGGTGCGCTCCGGGGCGGCGGCGCTGCGGCGCTGCGGGGTGCCGGCCGGGAGGGTCCGGCACGATCCGGTGGAGCGGGCGGACTGACGGGGGCTCAGGCCAGGTCGGGCGCGAGCAGGGCGCGGACGCCCTCGATGTTGGCGGCGAGGTAGGCGCGGAGGCTGGGAGGGACGACGTTGACCGAGGTGACGCCCTCGCGGGTGAACGGGACCCGGACGATCGCGTACTCGCCGTTGGGCCGCTCGACCTCGGGGCCGTGCCGGCGGGTCTCGTCCAGCGCGGCGAGCCGGCAGACGAAGAAGTGCTGCACCTTGACGCCGTGCGGGTGCGCGGGAGTGCCGTCCTCGTGGTGGGAGTGCGCGACGGTGTCGACGAAGGCGGGCACCACGTCGGTCACCTTGCCGCCCAACTCCTCGTCGACCTCCCGGTGCAGGGCGGCGACCACCGTCCGGTCGGTGGGTTCGACGCCGCCGCCGGGGGTGATCCAGTACGGGTGCGGGGAGCCGGGGCGGACCCGGCGGATCAGCACCAGCGAGGCGGGCGCGTGCGGGTCGTCCGGGTCGACCTCCAGCAGGATCGCGCGGGCGGTGCGTTTGACGACTGGACGGACCGGGCCCGACATGGCTGCCACCTCCGGGGCGCGAGCGTTGTGCGGGAGTCTCCCGCGCGGCGGGGGGCGCGAAACTCGCACAAGGGGGCGAATGGGCGGAACCTGTTGCGCCGTACGGGGGGAGCGGCATGCCCGGGGGTGTCAGGCCGTGGCGATGGACACATCCCCTATGGATCTTCGATTCGCCCGGCGGGGCGAGCTGACGCCTCGTAATCTTCGGGGCGGTTTGGCGCAAAACCTTGGCATTGAAGGTGAATTGCCCCATGTGTACGCCATTGTCATTGCGGGGATGCCCGCCCTGTGCTCAAATGTCCGCCTGCCGGGCGGATTCGGAGCAGCCTCCTCCGAGTGTCATTCGATACCCGGGGGATGGGGATGAGCATGCACCGGATCGGGCAACCCGCGGGCCCGGGGACGGCCACGGCCGCCGACGGCGCGATACGCGCGCCGCGGGCGCCCACCCTGATCACCTCGGTGCAGCGCGCCCTGCGCCTGCTGGAGGCGGTCGGGGCGCACGTCCACGGCGCCACCGCCAAGCAGCTCGCCCGCTCCGCCGGGCTCCCCCTCGGCACCACCTACCACCTGCTGCGCACCCTCACCCACGAGGGCTACCTGCGACGGGAGGGCGGCCGGTTCTACTACGGCGCCTCGGTCGACGGGATCAGCCGCGCCGACACCCGGCAGGCCGAGCACGTCGACCTGCGCGGCCGGATGGAGGAGCTGCGCGACGAGCTCGGGGCCGCCGTCTACTACGCGGTCTACGAGGAGGGCGAGGTCCGGCTGGTCGACGTGGTCTCCGGCTCCGCGCAGCCCCAGGTCGAGGAGTGGGCCGACTTCCGGGCCACCGCGCACGCGCACGCCATCGGCCTGTGCCTGCTCTCCCAGCTGGGCACCGAGGAGCGGCTCGACCACCTCTCCCGGCACCGCCCCGCCGCCCTGACCCCGTCCACCTCGGGCGACGTCCGCGCGGTGCTGCGCCGGCTGGACCGGGTCCGGCCCACCATGCCGGTGCTGGAGCGCCAGGAGTACGCGCTCGGCACGGTCTGCGCGGCCGTCCCGATCACCGTCGGCTCGGTGGTCGCCACCATGGCCATCTCGCTGCCGCTGGAGCACGGCGAGCGGCTCGGCCCCGCCGCGGCCCGGCTGCGCTCGCTGGTCGGCGCGATGTTCCCGGCGTTCGTCCGCGGGGACGGTGGTGGGCTGGTGAGGTGATTCCGTGAGGTGTTCGTTCACCATTTGAAAAAGCGAACCTTGTCGGCATCGCCGCCAAACGGGGACGATGGGGCTCGAACGGGGAGACAGGGGACAAAGGGCCCACAGACGCAGCCACCCGTCCGCAGGTACCCGCACGACCTGACGGACCAGCCCCACCAGGGCGCCGTTCCAGCACAGCGAACAAGATCGAACCGATATGCCGCACCCACCGCGCGCACCACGGCGCACCGGGCGGGCAGAACGAGAGGTACTGGCGCATGCACAGCACGGTCCAAGCCCAGATGGCGATGCACCTCGTGGTGTCGAGCGAGCTGTCCTTCCGCATCGTGGTCGACCTGGACTACGACGGCGACGACCCGTTCGCCGTCCGCTTCACCTTCCACCTGCCCGGGGACGAGCCCGTCACCTGGGTCTTCGCCCGCGAACTGCTCGTCGACGGCCTCAGCCGCCCCACCGGCGAGGGCGACGTGCACATCCACCCGGTCGGCGACGAGCTCGCCGAGGTCTGCATCGTGCTGCGCTCCCCGGAGGGCGACGCGCTGATGCGGGCGGCGGCCCCGCCGCTGCTGGCCTTCCTGGCCCGCACCGACCGGCTGGTCCCGCTGGGCCAGGAGCTGGCCGGCGGGGAGCTGGACGAGGAGCTCGCCTCGATCCTCTCCACCACCGGGCACGAGAACGCGGGCTGACCCCGGGTGCGTTCCGGGGCCGGCCCGCGCGGCTGACCGGTCGTCAGGCGGCGGGGCACCGCCGTCCGCCGACCGGTCAGTCGTCCTTCAGCGCCAGGCTGAGGCCCCAGGAGACCAGGCTGATGATCAGCGCGCCGAGCAGCGCCGACCAGAAGCCGTCCACGTGGAAGTCCAGGCTGAGCTTGTCCGAGGCCCAGGAGGTCAGCCAGAGCATCAGGGCGTTGATCACGAAGGTGATCAACCCCAGGGTGAGGACGAACAGCGGCAGCGAGAACAGCTTCACCAGCGGCTTGATCAGGAAGTTGATCACCCCGAAGACCAGCGCGACGCCGAGCACGGTGAGCGTCTTGTGCTGCCAGTCGTCGCCGGTGAGCGTGATCCCGGTGACGATCCAGGCGGCGACCCAGATCGCCGCCGCGTTGATGAGCGTTTTGATCACGAAATTCTTCATGCTGCGGATGGTGGCAGGCCCGGGCGCCCAGGTGGAAGCTCTCCGGTGGGTGTTCTCGCGGCGCCGCCGGGACGGTGCGGTTGAATGGGGCCCGACCAGGGAGAGGAGCCGGGCCCGATGAAGCTGTTCCGCTTGGACCAACTCGACGCCGAGCGCGCCGCGGGCGACGGCGCGTACCTGCGCTTCCTGAAGCAGCCGACGATGTCCGCCGGCCTGTACGCGCTCTCCCCCGGCGACACCGACCCGCAGACCCCGCACGCCCAGGACGAGATCTACCTGGTGGTCAGCGGCCGGGCCGAGCTCACCGTCGGCCGGGAGACCGCCACGGTCGGGCGCGGCAGCGTGGTGTTCGTCCCCGCCGGAACGGAGCACCGCTTCCACCACGTCACCGAGGAACTGCGGGTGCTCGTGGTCTTCTCCCCGCCGGAGGACTGACCCCGTGCCCGCCACCAGGCCCGCGCCCGCACCGGAGGACCGACCCGTGAAGCTCACCGACGAACTGTGGGCGGCCGCCGAGCCGACCTACCGCCGGATCCTCGACCACCCCTTCCTGCTCGGCCTCGCCGACGGCACCCTGCCGCGCGCCGCGTTCCGGCACTTCGTCGTCCAGGACTCGCACTACCTGCGCGACTACGCCCGCGCGCTGGCCGTCTGCGCCGCCAAGGCCCCCGGCGAGGACGACGTGCTGGCCTTCGCCAACGACGCGGTCGGCGCGATCGCCGCCGAGCAGCAGATGCACGGCGAGTTCACGGCCGCGCTCGGCGGCCCCGCCGACGGCGACGACACCGTGCTGCCCACCACCCGCGCCTACACCGCGTACCTGCTGGCCACCGCGTACGGCGGCTCGTTCGCCGAGGCGCTCGGCGCCGTCCTGCCCTGCTACTGGATCTACGCCCGGGTCGGCGAGGAGCTGGCCCGCCGCTCCTCCCCCGATCCGCTCTACGCCAAGTGGATCGCCGCGTACGGCGACGAGGGGTTCCAGAGCGTGGTGCGCCGCGTCCTGGAGCTCACCGACCGGGTCGGCGCGGAGCTCTCCGCCGCCGAACGGCGGCGCGTGGTCGAGCACTTCACCACCACCTCGCGCTACGAGTGGATGTTCTGGGACGCCGCCTGGCGCGGCGAGCGGTGGCCGGTCTGAGCCCTCCCCGGAGGGTTCTCCCCAGGTCGGACCGGCTCCCGTCTCAGGGGAGGATCTCCGGGTTCTCTCGGGGCCGTCCCCCCTCGATTTCGCCTCCCGGCCCCGCCTACGATCGACGTGTCGAGATCGAGGGAGCGGGAACGCAGCCGGAAACACCGGCACCGACCCCGAGGGGAGAAGGTACGGACATGACCGAGCTCTGGAAGTCGCTGCCCTCGTGGGTGCGCACCATCGTGGTCCCGATCCTGCTGCTGATCGTCGCCTGGAAGGTCTTCTGGACCATCGTGGGCGTGGTGGCCGGCATCGTCGGCTTCGCGATCAACGTGCTGGTGCTGGTCGGCATCGCGGCGGTCGTGGTGATCCTGCTCAAGAAGGCCGCGAAGAGCTGACGGCCCGCGTCCGCGCCAGGTAGTCGTCGAGGTCCCGGCCCGGGGTGAAGCCCCGGGACCGGGACTTCCGCGTGTCCAGCACCACCCGGTGCGCGAGCTGGTCCAGCGCGTACGCGGTGACCTGCGGCCGGCGGCCGACCGCGAGCGCCGCCAGCCGGGGCGGCACGTGCAGCAGCCGGGCCCGGCGGCGGTGCGCGGCGAGCACGGCACGCAGCGCGGCGTCCCGGGCGTACGGGGCGCGGTCGGCGATGTTGTACGCCCCCGGCGGCCAGTCGGCCGCCCGCAGGCACGCCTCGGCGAGGTTCTCCACCGCCGTCAGGCTGAGCGCCACGTCGCCGCCCGGCAGCGGCAGCACCCCGTACCGGACCGACGCCAGCAGCCGGGGCACCAGGTGCGGGTCGCCCGGCCCGTACACCGCGCGCGGGCGCAGCACCACGGCGCCGGCGGCGAGCGCGAGCGCGTCCGCGAGCGCCTTCGTCCGGCCGTACGCGTTCAGGTGGCCGGACGCGGTCGGGTGCTCCTCGCCGACCAGCGAGCGGTCCGGGCGCGGGTCGTAGACGCTGGCGCTGCTCACGAACACGAACGGGCGGCCGGCCGCCGCCGCCAGCAGCCGCCCGGTCGCGCCGACGTTCACCGCGTACTGCTCCCGTTCGGCGGGCGACCCCGGCGGGTGGTCGCCGACCGCCGCCGCGCAGTGCACCACCAGGTCCGCCGCCCGCACCCGCGGCGGGACGGCCCCGGTCGCCGCGTCCCACGGCAGGTGCGTCCCGTGCCGGGCCGGACGGCGGCCGAGCGCGAGCACCCGGTGGCCCCGGGCGGTCGCCAGGGCGGCGAGGTGCGCGCCGCAGAAGCCGGTGGCGCCGGTCAGCGCGATGGTCAACGGGGGCACGGGCGTGGGCCTTTCGGGTGGGCCGCAGGCGCGGTCGCGGCCGGATCAGTGGCCGGGCCCCGCCGTGGAGCGCAGCAGGCAGGAGCGGTAGGACGGCAGCGCGCTGGTCGGGTGCGGGACGGTGCGCACGGCCCGCGGCCGGTGCGGGGCCAGCGAGCCGAGCAGCAGGGCGAGTTGGGCGCGGGCGAGGGCGGCGCCCGGGCAGCTGTGCGGGCCGAGGCCGAAGGGGGCGCGGGTGGCGTGCGGGTGGGCGGGGGCGTCGTGCTGGGCCTCGGCGGCGTGCCGGGCGACCAGCAGCAGCCGGTCGCCGCGGCGGATCCGGTGGCCTAGGACGGTCGCGTCGGCGGCCGCGGCGCGCGGCAGGACGGGGGAGGCGGCGGTGCGGCGGAGCAGTTCGGCGGCGAGCGCGGGCGCGTCCTCGCGGGCGCGGTCCCAGAGCCGCTCGCGGGCGCACCAGGCGGCGGCGCGGGGCAGCGCGGCGAGGGTGGTGTTGACGGCGGCGGTGGCGAGCATCGCGTCGCGCGGGTCGGGCAGCAGCTCCCGCAGCCGCAGCGCGGCCTCCCGGGCGCGGCGCTCGCCGCCCGGGCGGGGCAGCAGCGCGGGCAGGTGGGCGCGGGCGGTGGCGGCGGCGGCCCGTTCCGCGGCCAGCGCGAGGCGGACCGGGTCGGCGTCGCTGCCGGTGAGCGCGGCGGCGGTCGCGCCGGCCAGCTCGCGGACGGCCGGGACGAGGTCGACCGGCGCGCGGAGGTCGCCGAGGTGCCGGTCGAGGATCCGCTGCCACCCGGGCCGCAGCGCGGCCACCCCCGCCGGGCCCAGCAGCCGCGCCAACGCGCTGCGGGCGTCCCGGTGTTCGGCGCCCTGCTGGTCGAAGAGCAGTCCGCCGCCGGTGAGCGCGGCGGCGGTGCCGCCGGTGGTGCGCTCGGCGGTCCGGTCGAGCGGGACGCGGGTCAGCACCTCGCGGTAGGCGTCCGGGTGGTGGACCAGCACGGTCCGGCCGAGCCGGAGCACCGGCCGGTGCCGGGTCGCGCCGAGCAGGGCGAACAGCAGCGGGTGGCTGAACAGGTAGACGGTGCGGTCGGCGCGCCGGGCTGGGGTCAACGGGGGCTCCGGGGTGGGCGGGGGCTCAACGGGCCCGGTGGGGGGACGACCCGGCGAGCCGGGCGGCGCAGTAGCGGGCCGCCGCCGGGCGGTCGGGCTTGCGGGAGCGGCCGGTCAGCGGAACGGGGCCGAGCAGGACGGCGTCCGGCCGGGCGGTGCCCATCCGGGCCAGCGGGGCGTGCAGCGCGGCGCGCAGCCGGCGGTGGTCGGCCCCGGGCCGGGGCTGCACCAGGGCGACCAGCCGCTCGTCGCCGTCCGGGTCGGGCACGCCCACCAGGACGGCGAGTTCGACGTCCGGCAGGTGCAGGGACGGCTCGTACAGGCCCGGGTAGATGTTCTCGGCGCGGCGCAGCACCATGTCCTTGAGCCGTCCGGCCAGCACGATCCGCCCGTCCGGGTCGAGCCGGGCCCGGTCGCCGGTGCGCACCCACGGGTCCGGGTCCTCGCCGAGGTAGCGGTCGCGGGCGGCCGGGGCGGCGAGCAGCAGTTCGCCGTCGGCCGCGAGCCGGGTGCGGACGCCCGGCAGCGGGTGGCCGAGCAGGTCGCCCGGGCCGTCGTGGGCGCTCTTGTCGCGCTCCTCGACGGCCGCGGCCGGGAACAGCTCGGTCAGCGCGTACACCCCCCAGGCCTCCCGGGCGCCGGCCTGCTTCGCCCGGCGCAGCAGGCCGGCGTCGGCGGGCGCGGAGCCGGTCCAGACCCGGCCGGTCAGCCGGGTCAGCGGGCGCAGCCGGGGCGGCGTCAGGTAGGTCTCGTCCGGGGCGAGCCGGTCGACCTGCTGCTGCAGGACGGCGGAGCGGACGGCCGGCAGCGCGGCGACCGCGCCCGCGGCCAGCGCCGGGACCAGCACGAACGTCGTCCCGCCCAGCACCGTCCGCCCCGGGCGCGGGCGCACCAGCGCGTCGACCGCCCGCATCCCGGCCGCCAGCGAGGCCCGCGAGTGCACCACCGCGCGCGGCGCCGACGTCGTGCCGGAGGTGAACACGATCACCGCGTCCCCGTCGCCCTCGTACCGGGCCGGGGCCGGTCCGGCGGGCTCGGTCAGCGACCGCGCGCACCACGGGCCGCGCGGGCCGACGGTCGCCACCGGCGCGAGGGCCCCCAGCGGCGGCAGCTCCAGCCGCAGGCGCCGGGCCAGCGGGCGGGCCCACCCGGCGACGGCCTGCGCGGCGGCGTCCGCCAGGACCAGCGCGGGCGGGGCCAGCGCCAGCCGCGCCCGCAGCACCTCGGGGCCCGCGCCCGGGTCGAGCACCGCGCTGCGCAGGCCCAGCCGGTGCGCGGCCAGCAGCACCGCGAGGGCCTTCGGCCCCGGCCGCACCGCCACCCCCAGGGTGTCCCCGGCCCGCAGCCCGTGGCCGTGGTGCAGGGCGGCGGCGTAGCGGTCGGCGAGGTCGGCGAGGTCACCGCAGCGGGCCAGCACCCGGGGGGCGCCGGAGCGGGTGGCGGTGAGCAGCGCCGGACGCGAGGCGCCTTCGCGCAGGGTGCGGGCGAGCCGGTCGAGCACGGCGGTGGTCCCTTCGGTGGACGGAGCGGGGGGAGCCGGGGCCCTCCGGGGCTACCTGACGTCGACGTCGCGGCCGCCCGCGCCGCGTTCGAGGTACCAGCGGGCGGTGCCGCGCAGGCCGTAGGCGCGGATGCGGCGGGTGGAGTTCTGGACGACCATGTCGCGGCGGTGGACGATCGCGGTGGTGCGGCGGCGGACCAGGTTGATGAAGGCGCGGTCGGTGGGGGAGGGGCGGCGGGGCATGCCGTCGGTGGCGAGGTAGAGGGCGGCGGTGATCGCCATGTTGTTGCCGGCGTGCATGCGGTACGGGGTGAGGTAGCCGTGGCGGCGGTGGTGGGCGGGGCGGATCCGGCCGAAGAACGCGCCGAGGCCGACCAGGGTGCGGAAGACGGCGCGGCCGAGGGGTCCGTGCTCGTCGCGGCGGGCGGTGACGCGTCCGCAGACCAGCCCGCCGCAGGCGCGCATCGCGGCGCGGGCGGCGCCGGCCCAGCCGGGTTCGGGCAGGCAGTCGGCGTCGGTGCGGGCGAGCAGGGTCGCCCCGAAGTCGATGGCGTACCGGAAGCCGGTGTCGACGGCGCAGCCGACGCCCTTCTCGGGTTCGGTGATCAGGTGGATGGGGAACGGCGCGGTGCGGGCGAAGGCGAGGACCTGTTCGCCGGTGGTGTCGGTGGAGCCGTTGTCGACGACCAGCAGGGTGAAGTCGCGGTCGTGCTGGGCGGCGAGGGCGCGCAGGGTGCCGCCGATCCGGTCGGCCTCCTGGTAGGCGGGCACGATCACCCACAGCTCGGTCACGACTTCTCCCAGACCATCGTCATCAGGCTGACGCCGCCGCCGAGGCCGACCATCAGGACACGGTCGCCGGTCTCCAACTCGTCCATGACGCGGTCCAGTTGGACGCCGATGGTGGCGGAGGCGAGGTTGCCGAGCTCGGGGACGGTGACGACCAGCTTCCCGGCGGGGACGCCGGTCAGCTCCACGAAGCGCTCCAGGTACGGCAGGGTGACCTGGTGGACCAGGACGCGGGCGTAGGCGTCCCAGTCGAGGCCGGTGCGGGCGGCGACCCGGGTCAGGATGTCGGCGCCGATCCGTTCGAAGACGCCGCGCAGCTCCTTGCCGCCGCCGCGGAAGTAGCTCCACTCGTCGCCGCGCGGGTGGCGCGAGCCGCCGCCGGGGATGCCGCCGACCTCCCAGTGCTCGGAGGCGGTCTGGGTCTCGACGTCCAGGATGCCGCCGCGCTCGACCCGTTCGACCAGGACGGCGGCGGCGCCGTCGCCGAAGGTGTAGCCGGCGAAGCCCGCCCGGAACTCGGCCAGGCCGGAGGGGTCGCGGCGCATCGCCCGGCTGGGCGTCTCGCCGGTGACCACCAGGGCGCGCCGGGCCCGGCCGGCCAGGATCATCGCGCGGGCGGTGTCGATGCCGTTGAGGAAGCTGTTGCAGGCGTTGGAGACGTCCAACGCGTGTGCGCGGGACCCGAGTTCGGCTTGGACGAGGTGGGCGGTGGCGGGTTCGCAGACGTCCCGGGAGGCGGAGGCGAACAGCAGCAGGTCGAGGTCGGCGGGCTCCAGGCCGCGCCGGGCCAGGGCGCGGCGGGCCGCGCCGAGGGCGAGCGTGGAGGGGTGTTCGTCCGGCCCGGCGAAGCGGCGGGTGCGGATGCCGGTGGCCTTCTCGAACATGCCGTCGGGCAGCGGGAGACGGGCGCCGGCGGCCACCTCGTCCTGCAACTGCCGTGAACTGACGGTCTGTCGCGGGAGGTGGGAGCCGACGGCGGTGATTCCGACGCGGGGCAGCGGGTCCATGCCCCGATGCTCGCGCCGGGGCGGTCGCAGCGGCGTGAGTACGGGTACTCAGCTGCGGCCGGGGATGCGGAGACGGCCCGCCCGGCGGGGGCGCCGTCGGGGCGGGCCGTCGAGTGGGCCGTCGGGGCGGGTCAGTGGCCCGCGTCGACCTGCACCGGGATGACCGGCGTGGCCGGGGCCGGGGCCGGTGCCTCGGCGGGAGCGGGGGCGGGGGTCGGGGCCGGGGCGTTCATCGAGTTGAGCAGCTGCCGGGCCAGGCCGAGGCCGGTGCCGCCCATGGTGAGCGCCTTGGCGAACAGCTCGGACATGCCCTCGGCGCCGTTCAGCAGCACCATGTGCTCGACGTTGCCGAAGGCGTCCGCGCCGGCCCGGACGATGGCGGGCCAGTTCTCGGCCAACTGCTGGGCGACCACGGCCTCCTGGTTCTCGGCCAGGGCCGCGGCCCGGGCCTTGATGCCCTCCGCCTCGGCCAGCCCCTGGGCCCGGGTGGCCTCCGCCTCGGCGAGGCCCTTGGCGCGGGCGGCCTCGGCCTCGGCCAGGCCCTTGGCGGCCTCGGCGGCGGCCTGCGCCTCGCCGGTGGCCCGGGTGGCCTCGGCGGCGGCCAGGCCGCGGGCCCGGGTGGCCTCGGCCTCGGCGGCCGCGGCGACCTTGACCCGGTTGGCCTCGGCGGCGGTCTTCAGCTCGGTCTCCCGGGACAGCGCCTCGGCGGCGGAGATCCGGGCGTCGCGGTCGGCCTCGGCCTTGGTGCGAGTCTCGTACGCGCGGGCGTCGGCCGGCTTGCGGACGTCGGCCTGCAGCTGCTGCTCCTTGCGGTGCGCCTCCAGCTCGGCGACCTTGGTCTCCTGGACGACGACCTCCTGCCGGGCGGCGGCCTGGGCGAGCGGTCCGGCCTGCAGCGCGCGGGCCGCCGCGGTGTCCATCTCCGCCTGGTAACCGGCTTGCTGGATGCCCGAGTTGCGCGTCGCCTCGGCCTTGCGGGCGAACGCCTCCTGCTCGGCCTCGGTGGCCCGGCGGT
Source organism: Kitasatospora sp. NPDC015121 (assembly GCF_055562955.1). Classification (NCBI taxonomy): domain Bacteria; kingdom Bacillati; phylum Actinomycetota; class Actinomycetes; order Kitasatosporales; family Streptomycetaceae; genus Kitasatospora; species Kitasatospora sp. NPDC015121. The sequence continues at coordinate 56,208 of NZ_JBVHEH010000005.1, read as the reverse complement.
CGGCCTCGGCGGCCGCGATCCGGGCGTCGCGCTGGACGGCGGCGGCGTGCGGCGCGGCCAGGTTGGTGATGTACCCGGTCGGGTCCAGGATCTCCTGGATCTGTAGCGAGTCGATGATCAGGCCGAGCTTCTCCATCTCGATGCCCGAGGCGGAGCGGGTCTCCCCGGTGAGCCGCTCGCGGTCGCGGATCATGTCCTCGACGGTCAGCCCGCCGACGATGGAGCGCAGGTGGCCGGCGAACACGTTGTGCACCCGCTGGCCCATCATCTTCTGCTGGTCCAGGAAGCGGCGCGCGGCGTTCGCGATCGACGCCGGGTCGTCGCCGACCTTGAAGATGACGACGCCCTTGACGTGCACCGGAATGCCCTGCGAGGTCACGCACTCGACGTCCAGCGCGGCCTCGTTGAGGTCCAGCGACAGCCGCCGGACCACCTGGACGCCGGGCACCACGAAGGTGCCCCGTCCGGTGACCACGCGGAAGCCGAGGCCCTCGCCGTGCTTGGAACCCGAGATGACGAGCGCCTCGTTGGGTTCGGCGACCCGCCACATCATTCTGAAGAGCAGGACCAGCAGGACCAGGCCTGCCGCGACCGCTCCGACGATGCCGATCAGCATCGCGATCTCCCCCTTCGTGGCACACCGGTCCGTGGCTGCGCTGAGTGGTGCAGTAGTGGGCGCGGAAGCCGGTGGCAGCCGCATTCTCCGCCGCCGCACGCCGGGGAGGAAGGGGGTGGACGGGTGGGAAAGCGCACTGGCGCGAAAGAGCCGCCGGAGGTTTGCGGAGGCCGCCCGGAGCCCAGGGGGGAGCGGGTTCAGAAGGGTTCGACGTACACCGTGCGCGGTGGCTGGTAGTCGACCACGACCACCACGGTGCCGGGCTCCAGCGTCTCGCCGGGCACCGCCCGGTAGGCCAGGAACGCCTCGGTGCCCAGGCGTTCGGGGACGTGCACCATCACCTCGCCGACCAGGCCCGCGCCGATCCGCCCCGACACCCGTCCCACCAGTCCGATCACCCCGGGATTCTCCCCCGTCCGGCGGTGGCCTGAACAGCGTCCGCCGTCGGGGCGTGCTGGACCAGCCGTGCCCGGTGCCCTACGGTGAACGGCGAACGCAGGCGGCGAACGCCCCTGCGCGGAACGGGAGCTCGGAGCACCGGGCTGAGAGGGCGCTGACGGCACGCGGCACGCGTGCCACCCGCTGCGCCGACCGCAGGAACCTGACCGGGTAATGCCGGCGTAGGGAGTGGAAGACCGCATGACCGCATTCGTCGAAGACCAGTCCGCCCACCAGCCGTCCACCACCGGGTACCCGACCCCGGCCTGGCACAAGGCGTACCGCCAGGGCAGCCGCCCCGACCTGCGGGTCCCCTACCGGGAGGTGCGGCTGACCGACGGGCGCACCGTCCCGCTGTACGACACCTCCGGCCCGTACACCGACCCAGAGCAGCCCACCGACGTCCGCCGGGGCCTGTCCCCGCTGCGCGACGGCTGGATCCGCCAGCGCGGCGACGTCGAGGAGTACGAGGGCCGCCAGGCCCGGCCGGAGGACGACGGCATCCGGCACACCGCCCCGCGCGGCGGCGACCTGCGCAACCTGGACGCCGTCTTCCCGGGCCGGCCGCGCCGCCCGCTGCGCGCCCGCGACGGCGTCGCCGTCACCCAACTCGCCTACGCCAAGCGCGGATCGATCACCCCCGAGATGGAGTTCGTGGCCCTCCGGGAGGGCCTGGACCCGGAGTTCGTCCGCGAGCAGGTGGCGCGCGGCCGGGCCGTCATCCCGGTCAACGTGAACCACCCCGAGGTCGAACCCGCCATCATCGGCACCGACTTCCTGGTGAAGATCAACGCCAACATCGGCAACTCGGCGGTCACCTCCTCGATCGAGGAGGAGGTGGAGAAGATGACCTGGGCCACCCGCTGGGGCGCCGACACCGTCATGGACCTCTCCACCGGCCGCAACATCCACACCACCCGCGAGTGGATCCTGCGCAACTCCCCCGTCCCGATCGGCACCGTCCCGCTCTACCAGGCGCTGGAGAAGGTCGACGGCCGGGCCGAGGAACTCAGCTGGGAGGTCTACCGGGACACCGTCGTCGAGCAGTGCGAGCAGGGCGTCGACTACATGACCGTGCACGCCGGAGTGCTGCTGCGGTACGTCCCGATGACCGCCCGCCGCAAGACCGGCATCGTCTCGCGCGGCGGCTCGATCATGGCCGCCTGGTGCCTGGCGCACCACCAGGAGAACTTCCTCTACACGCACTTCGAGGAACTCTGCGACCTGCTGCGCGCCTACGACGTCACCTTCTCGCTCGGCGACGGCCTGCGCCCCGGCTCGATCGCCGACGCCAACGACGAGGCCCAGTTCGCCGAACTCACCACCCTCGGCGAACTCGGCCGGATCGCCCGGGCCAAGGACGTCCAGGTGATGATCGAGGGCCCCGGGCACGTCCCGATGCACAAGATCCGCGAGAACATGGACCTGCAGAAGGAGATCTGCGACGAGGCCCCGTTCTACACCCTCGGCCCGCTGACCACCGACGTCGCGCCCGGCTACGACCACATCACCTCCGGCATCGGCGCCGCGATGATCGCCTGGTGGGGCACCGCGATGCTCTGCTACGTCACCCCCAAGGAACACCTCGGCCTCCCCGACCGCGACGACGTCAAGACCGGCGTCATCACCTACAAGATCGCCGCGCACGCCGCCGACCTCGCCAAGGGCCACCCCGGCGCCCAGGCCTGGGACGACGCCCTCTCCGACGCCCGCTTCGAGTTCCGCTGGGAGGACCAGTTCAACCTGGCCCTCGATCCGGAGACCGCCCGCGCCTTCCACGACGAGACCCTCCCCGCCGAACCCGCCAAGACCGCGCACTTCTGCTCCATGTGCGGACCGAAGTTCTGCTCCATGAAGATCAGCCGCCAGATCCGCGACGAGCACGGCGGCGAGGCCGAGCAGGCCGAGCGCGTCGCCCTGGCCGGCATGGCCGAGAAGTCCGCCGAGTTCGCCGCCCAGGGCAACAAGGTCTACCTCCCGCTGGCCGACTGACCCCGCCCGCGCCACGCCGCACCGGGAGGCGGAGGGGGCTTCCCGGCGCGGTGCTCCGGCCGCTGTTCCGGCCGGTGCCGGTGTCGGTGCCGGTGTCGGTGCTGGTCTCGGTGTCGGTGTCGGTACCGGTGTCGGTCGTGCCTGGTTCACTGCCGATCGACGGATGACCGGGTGGTGAGGGGAGAACCATGGGCGTGCTGACCGACTACTTCCGCGCGGCCGACGCGGCTACGGTCGTCCGGGTGCTGCGGGGGCCGGACGACCGGCTGCTCGTCGGCGGCGAGTCCCCGCACTTCGACGGGGTCGAGGCCAAGCGCCTGGACCCGGACCTCGTGCTGGGGGAGCTGGTCGCCGCCATCCGCCAGGTCCCCCGGGGGGCGGGGCTGGTGAGCGAGCGGCCCGTGTGGCCGACCACCCCGGTGCCCGGGCCGGACGGCCCGCAGGCCGAGGACGACCCCTGGGCGACGGGTCCGTGGGTGGTCGAACTCGCCACCTCGGTCCGGGACACGCTGGCAGGGGTGGCCGACGCGGAGGTGCCGGCGGCCGTCGCCAGGTGGGTGCGGGCGGAGGAGCTCCGACCGGCCCGCGTCGAGGACATGCAGCCGTTGGCCGAGGAGCTGATCCGACTGGCCAGGCGCGCCCGCAGCGCCGACGAGCAGCTCTACTGCTGGATCTGCCTGTAGGCGGCCCGGCGGCCCGGGCGGTCCGGCGGTTCGGGCGGAGGGCCGGGGAACACCTGTCCGAGGGCGTCCGGCCGTGGCATCGTGGGCTCCACTGCCATGGACGTGGAGGGGGACCGATGGCGTTGGGGGAGCAGTTACCGGCCCTCGTGGGTGTGGTGGTCGGAGCCTTCGGCTCGTACGTCGCGACCACCCTCACCGAGCGGAGCCGATGGCGACGGGCGAGAGCCGAACGGTGGGACGAGAAGCGGTTCCACACCTACATGACCTATGCGAACGTCCTGAAGGCCCAGATACGGATCGTGCAGCGCATCGGGGCGGCCAGGGGCTTCCAGAACGTCGTGGACCCGCTGGAGCCGGACGAGGGGCTGGTCCTGCTGGCCGAGGCCGAGTCGCGGCGGGCGTCCGAGTGGGAGGCGGTCCTGCTGGTGGGGGACGCGGGAACCATCGCGTCGGCGCGGGCGTGGCACGAGGCGGTGTGGAACCTCGAGTTGTACGCGCGCGGACTCAGGGCGGACCCCGCCGGATGGACACGGGCGGAGGGCCAGATCAGCCAGGCGCGGGACGCCTTCTACGCCTGCGCGCGACGTGATCTCGGGATCACCGGCCCGCCGCCGCCGTCCGGCCGCTGGCCCCGGGTGTGGCAGCAGCCGGACCTCGGCTGACCGGTGCCGTCCGGCCGCGGGGTCAGGGGGCGGTGGCCGTCGGGCGGAGTCCGGCGGGGAGGGCGGGGGTGGCGAGTTGGGCGGCGAGGGCGCGGGCCTGGGCCTCGGTGAAGGAGCCGGAGATGACGGCCCGTCCGCCGGTGATGGACTGCATCACGTAGGGGTGGGAGACGACGGCGCCGTCCACGACGACGGCGAGTTGGTTGGCCGGCGCGGGGAGGGCGGAGATCCGGCCGGTCAGGTCGGCGAAGGCCGCGGTGCCGGCCGGGGTGAAGGCCAGCTGGACCTGCCAGCCGGTGCCGTTCTGGTCGTAGGCGGAGGTGCTGTCGGCGATGTCGGCGCCCCGGAGGGCGGCCGGGCCCAGGGCGAACTTCCAGAGGCCCTGCGACGGTTGGGCGGTGTCGCAGGCCAGGGTCTCCGTCGCGGGCGACGCGGCGGTGTCGGTGGCCGGGGGCGCGGTGCAGTCCAGCGCCGCGAAGCGGTCCTTCAGTGCGGCGGGGACCTCGCCCTGCGCGGGCTCGGCGGGGGCGGCGCCGGTCTGCGCGGCGGCGAGCACCGGTCGGAGCTCCAGCGCGGGGCGGTGGGTGAGCGCGGCGAGCCGGTCGCCGACCGGTTCGACGAGGGAGAGCGCGAGCCGGCCCGCGTCGACGGTCACCTTCGGGTCCGTGAAACCCATCAACTCGGCCCGGTGGCGCAGCTGTTCGGCCGCCTTGGCGAGCGCGTCGCCGCTCAGTGACGGATCGGTGGTGAAGGTCGTCACCGTCCGGTCCCGGTCGTCGGCACCGGCCCGGGTGCTCGGCGCGGTCGGGGCCGCCGGGCCGGAGTCGCAGGCGGCGGCGCCGAGGGCGCAGGCGAGCAGCAGCAGGGCGGCGGCACCGGTGCGGCCGGCGGTTCGGCGCGGATGCGTCATGACGGTCATGGTGGCAGCCGGACGGCGGACGCGGGCGGGGTCGGGCGAGGCGGGCCGGAAATGGATCCGAGGGACGGGTGAATGGCGTGATCCGGGTGGTGGTGAATTCCCCGGAGGAGGGGCCTGTTCGGGGGCGGGGACTGCCAGTAGCATCCGGTGCCGCCCTTGACCTGCGGCATTTCCGTTGGCGAAGCGCGACGAAGAGAGATTTCCGTGCACGACGTACAGGCCCCGCCGATTCCGCAGGCGCTCCCCGACGGGGTGGCCGCGCTGGCCGCGGCCGAGGGGCTGGGCGGGCTCCGCGCCTCGTTCGGACCGAAGCACCGGAGCTTCTGGAGCCTGTTCGGGCTCTGGGTGTTCGCCCTGTTCGGGCTGCTGCTCTTCGTCCTGCCCGGCCTGTTCTTCCTCTGGCAGCTCCGGCAGGCCCCCAACCTGAACCGCGGGCAGGCCGCCCGGCGGATCCACTGCTTCGAGCACGGGCTGGTGCTGGACGAGCCCGGCGGCCCGCTCGCCTTCCGCTGGGACGCCCTCTCGGTGCTGCAACGGATCACCCGCCGCTACGTGAACGGGATCCACATCGGCACCGCGTACGACTACCAGCTGTTCCGCCCGGACGGGACGCAGGCCCGGCTGACCGGTTTCTACGCCGACCCGGAGGTCTGGGGCGCGGCCGTGCAGCACGAGATCACCCGGGCCCAGCTCCCGGGTGTCGTGGAGCTGTTGAAGGGCGGCGGGACGGTGCACTTCGGCGACATGGTGGTGAACGCCGGCGGGGTGGCGACGGCCAAGCGCGCCGGTCTGCCGTGGAGCGAGATCGAGCGGGTCGAGGTCCGCAACGGCACGGTGGCGATGCGGCGGGCCGGGAAGTGGATGCCGTGGTCGCACACCCCGGTCCACAGCATCCCGAACTTCTTCCTGTTCCTCCGCGTGGTCGACGAACTCCGGAGCCGGAGCGCGGAATTGTAAATAGCTGACCCGACATCAGAATGATGACCGGAATTCCTTTGCTGATTCTTTGCATATCGCTTGGGTCACGCCCGATCGATATCGAGACGAATGCCGGGAAGGCCCGATTCGAGCGTGGATAGGGTGCGCGCACAACGTCGCAGGGCGACCCAGACCTAGAGGAACCCATGTCCACTCCGCAGTCCCCCCAGCCCGAGTCCCCGGCCGTGCCCGAGGCGCCCGCCGCCGCTCCCTTCGAGTACGCCGCCGCGCAGGCCGCCGCCGCCCAGGCTCCGAAGAAGGGGAAGGCCAAGAAGGTGCTCGGCATCATCGCGGTGCTGGTCATCGGCGTGGTGGTCAAGGTCGGCGTCGGCTCGCTGTTCGACGGCCCCGACCCCGTCTACGCCAAGGTCGGCGACTGCGTCGTGGTGGCCGGCACCGACAAGGAGCCGGACGTCAAGACGGTGGACTGCGGCGACGCCAAGGCCAACGCCACGGTCACCCGGATCATCGAGAACAGCTTCGACCTGGACGCGTGCGGCGAAGGCTTCATGGCCCTCGCGCAGAAGAAGGGCACCGAGCGGTTCGTGATGTGCATGACCCCGAAGGAGTAGCGCCGGTGAGGCGTCATCGATGCGGTGTCACTGATGTCGCGGCATTGATGTCGCAGCATTGATGACGCGTAACCGATGTGCCGTCATGGATGACGCGTCATGGATGTTCCGTCATCGATGCGTTGTCATTGATGCCGTGTCATCGAGCCCCGGCTCGCGCTCCGTCGGACGGACGGATCGCGGGCCGTGGCTTCGCCGTTCCCGCCCCGCCTGCTGGTCACCACCGGTGGGTGAGGCGGTGGACGGCGGGGGCGGAGACCGTCTGGACGGTCCCGGTGCCGGGTAGGCGCAGGTGGGCGAAGCCGCCTTCGAGGGTGAACTCGACGTCGTCGGCGCGGTCGACGGGGGTGCCGGTGGCGTCCAGGACGGTGTAGCCGGGGCGGAGCTCGACGCTGCCGTGCCGGGTCTGGGGCTGGGGGGTCATGCCGGTACCTCCGGGAAGTCGAGCTCGGGCCGGGCCAGGTGGTTGAAGTAGTTCGACAGCGTGTTGAGCGCGATGTGGGCGGTGATCTCGGCGAGTTCGGCGTCGGTGACGCCGGCCGCGCGGGCGGTGGCGAGGTCCTCGTCGTCGACCCGGCCGCGGGTGTGCAGCACGCGGTCGGCCAGGCGCAGGACGGCGTCGGCGTGCGGATCGGTGTCGTCGGCGGCCTGGCGGGTGCGGGCGAGCTGCCGGTCGGTGAGGCCGAGCAGGCGGCGGCCGCGCAGGGTGTGGGCGCTGACGCAGTAGGTGGACTCGTTGTGCTGGGCGGTCAGCAGGGCGAGCTGTTCGCGCAGCACGGGGGTGAGCGCGCCGTTGCCGAGGTGTTCGTGCAGGGCGAGGTAACCAGCCAGTGCGGCGGGCGAGTTGGCGAGGGTGGCGTACAGGTTGGGGACCCGGCCGAGGCGGGTCCGGGTGCGTTCGAGCAGGCCGTCCCGGTCCTCGGTGAGCAGTGGCAGGCGTGGCATCGTCTTCTCCAGATGGTACCGATCGGTTCCGTTCTGCTGGGCAAGACGGTACCGATCGGTACCGAAATCCGTCAATCACCCGCTAGCCTTGGGGACATGGCCACCCACGCACGCGCCCGCCTGCTCGACACCGCCGAGGCGCTGTTCTACGCCGAAGGCATCCGCGCGGTCGGAGTCGAGCGGATCCTCGCCGAGTCCGGCGTCGGCCGCGCCTCCTTCTACCGGCACTTCACCGGCAAGGACGAGCTGGTCGTCGCCGTCCTCACCCGCCGCGACCTGAACTGGCGCGACTGGCTGGCGGGCCGGGTCGCCGACCTCGGCGGCCACCCGCTGGCGGTGTTCGACGCCCTCGCCGAGCGCTTCGCCCGCGCCGACTTCCGCGGCTGCGCCTTCATCAACACCATGGTCGAGAGCGCCGACCCCGACAGCCCCGCCCACCGGGTCGCCGCCGACCACAAGCGGCGGGTCGTCGAGTACGTCGCCGGGCTGCTCGTCGCCCAGGGCCACCCGCCGGAGCGGGCCGCCGAGCCGGCCCGGCGGCTGGTCCTGCTGATGGACGGCGCGATCGTCACCGCCCTGCGCGAGGGCACCCCCGCTCCCGCCGCCGAGGCCCGAGCGGTCGCCGCCGCGCTGCTGGGCACGGCCTAGCGAAGGGGCCGCGGCGGGTCGGACGTGGAAGATCCGTGCGCGGCGCCCGCCGCTCGCGGGCGTTCCGTGCGCCCGGGGTCCGGCGGCGCGGGCGGGGGTGAGGATGCGGGAGAACCGTCCGCTCCCCGTCCACCCAGGAGGCGCACCCATGTCGGCCGACGTTCACCCCCCGCTCGCCGAACCGCTCGCCGAACCGCTCGCCGAACCGCTCGCCGAACCGCTCGACGGACTCCGCCGCGCCGCCGCCGCGCTCCAGCCCGGACTCGTCGAACTGCGCCGCGCCCTGCACCGCGAGCCCGAGATCGGGCTCGACCTGCCGCGCACCCGTGCCAAGGTCCTCGCCGCGCTCGACGGCCTCCCGCTGGAGATCACCCTCGGCGAGCGCCTCTCCTCCGTCACCGCCGTGCTGCGCGGCGCACGCCCCGGCCCGAACGTCCTGCTCCGCGCCGACCTCGACGCGCTGCCCGTCCGGGAGAACACCGGCCTCCCGTACGCCTCCGAGCTCCCCGACGCGATGCACGCCTGCGGGCACGACCTGCACACCGCCGCGCTGGTCGGCGCCGCGCGGCTGCTCGCCGCCCGGCGGGAGGAGCTGGCCGGCAGCGTGGTGTTCATGTTCCAGCCCGGCGAGGAGGGCGGCGGCGGCGCGGCCCTGATGGTCGAGGACGGCGTCCTGGACGCGGCCGGCGAACGGGTCGCCGCCGCGTACGCCCTGCACGTCGGCGCCGCGCTGCTGCCCGCCGGGTACGTGGCCGGGCGCCCCGGGCCGATCATGGCCGCCTCCGACACCCTCCGGGTCGTCGTCCGCGGACGGGGCGGCCACGGCTCCAGCCCGCACCTGGCCGCCGACCCCGTCCCGGCGGCCTGCGCGGCGGTGCTGGCCCTGCAGACCATGGTGACCCGGCGCTTCGACGCCTTCGACCCGGTGGTGCTGACGGTCGGCACCTTCCACGCGGGCACCGCCGAGAACGTCATCCCCGACGAGGCCGCCTTCGGCGCGACGATCCGCTCCTTCTCCCCGGCGGCCCGCGCCCTGGTCCTCGCCGAGGCGGTGCGGGTGGTCCGCGGCATCGGCGAGGCGCACGGCTGCGAGGTCGACGCGGTGGTCGAGCACGGCTACCCGGTGACGGTCAACGACCCCGCCGAGGCCGCGCACGCCGAGCGGACGGTGCGCCGGCTGCTCGGGGCCGACCGCTACGTCGAGATGCCGAGGCCGCTGGCCGGCTCCGAGGACTTCGGCGTCCTGGCCGAGCACGTCCCCGGCGCGTACGTGATGCTCGGCGCCTGCCCGGCGGACGCCGACCCGTTCACCGCCCCGTACAACCACTCCGCGGAGGCCCGCTTCGACGACGGGGTGCTGGGGGACGCGGCGGCGCTGCTGGCCGCGCTGGCCCTCGGACGGGGCTGAGGCGGGCCCCGGGGCCGCCGCACCGCACGAACCCGCCGTCACCGGGCCCCCGAGCGGGCCGCGCCGTGCTCAGGGCTCGATGGGGACGTAGTCGGTGCGGCGGCCGTCCGGGGTGAGGAGGTGGCCGACGAGCTTGAGGGTGCGCAGGGTGACGTGCCGGTCGCGGACGCGGATCGCGGGGTGGTGGTGGGTGAGGTCCTGCTCGATCCGGCGGAGGTCGGCGAGCTGCGGGGCGACCAGGTAGAGGGCGAGGTTGGCGGAACCGACGGTGACGGCGCACATCCGGGTCTGCGGGAGGGCGGCGAGGCGGCGGGCGGCGTCGGGGAGGACCGCGGGCGGGACGTCCAGCCAGAGCATCGCGCCGACGGGGTGGCCGGTGACCCGGGGGGAGGCGTCGCAGCGGAGCACCGCCCGGCCGTCGGCGCGCAGTTCGGCGAGGCGGCGGCGGACGGTGCTGGCGGGCAGGCCGGTGCGGGCGGAGAGTTCGGCGTAGGGCATCCGGCCGTCCGCGCCGAGGGCCCGGAGGAGGGCGAGGTCCTCCTCGACCCGCCGGTCGGCGACCGGCCGGGCGGCGCCGGGCGGGGGCGCGGCGATGGCGCGGCGCTGTTCGGCGTCGAGCGCGCCGTTGGAGAACCGGCTGCCCTCGACGAGGGTGCGTTCGACCGGTGTGGTGCGGGTGCGCAGCACGCCGGGGACGGTGCCGAGCCGGTCGACCAGGTAGCCGGTGAGGGCGGCGCGGTCGTACGCGGCGACGGTCAGCAGCAGGTCGGCGTCGCCGGTGACGAGTTCGATGCTGGCGGTCTGCGGGTGCCGGGCCAGGTCCGCGGCGACGGCGGTGACCCGGTCGGCGGGGCAGTCGACCTGGACGAGGGCGGTCAGGCCGCGGCCGATCCGGTCGGCGGAGGGGTAGCAGGTCACCCAGGCGTCGCCGTCCGCGGTGAGGCGGGCCCAGCGGCGGGAGAGGGTGGCGGGGTCGACGCCGAGCGGGGCGGCCAGCCGCGACCAGGGGGCGCGCGGGTCGACCCGGAGGGCGTCGACGAGCGCCAGGTCGAGTTCGTCGATCATGGCTGATCCTTGCGCGGGGTCGGCCGCAGGAACGGATTCGTGCGCGGGCGGTGCGGTGGCCTCCAGGTTAGCCATCCTTGCCGCCACCCCCACCACCCTCCGCACCCCCACGGAACCGCCGATGACCGTCACCACCGCCTCCCGCCCGTCCCGCCTCCCCGGGGCGGCCGGGTCCGCCGTGCCGCTGCTGGCGCTGGTGGAGTTCGCCAGCGGGGTGCTGCAGGGCGGGTTCCCGATCCTGCTGCCCCGGCTGGGCGACCACCTGGACCTGCGGGCGTCCGACCTGAGCCTGGCGCTGGGCGTGGAGTTCCTGGTGTCGGGCGTCGCGGTGCCGCTGACCTCCCGGCTGGGCGACCTGTACGGGCACCGCCGGCTGCTGCGGGCGACCGTGCTGCTGACCCTGCTGGGCTTCGTGGTGACGGCGCTGGCGCCGGACCTGCCGGTGCTGCTGTCCGGGCGGGCGCTGTCCGGGTTCCTGGCGTGCTGGCTGCCGCTGGAGTTCGCGATCCTGCGCGACCGCCTCGGCGGGGAGCGCGGCGGCCGGGCGGTCGGCCCGCTGGTCGGCGCGCTGACCGTCGGCTCGACGCTGGGCGCGCTCGCGGTCGGCGCGCTGGGCGCGGACCCGGCGGCGACCCGTCCGCTGCTGTGGGCGCTGGCCGCGCTGCCGGTGCTGGTGCTGCCGGTGGTGTGGCGGCTGGTCCCGGAGTCGGCGACCCGGGCGGCCGGACGGATCGACTGGGCCGGCGCGGGCCTGCTCTCGCTGGGCCTGACCCTGCTGCTGTCCGGCCTGGGCGCGAGCGGGGTGCTGCCGGTCGCGGCGACCCTGCCGCTGCTGGGCGCCGGGGCGCTGCTGCTGGCGCTGTTCGTCCGGCAGGAACTGCGCGCCGCCGAACCGATGGTGGACGTCCGCCTGCTGGCCCGCCGGGCCACCGCGCCGGTGTTCGGCCTGAGCTTCCTGCTCGGTTGCGCGCTGTACGGGGCGCAGGGCCCGACGCTGGCCTTCGAGGCGGCCGATCCCGCCGCGACCGGCTACGGCCTCGACGCGGTGCCGCTGACGCTGGGCCTGCTGGTGCTCCCGCAGACGGCGGCGGCCACCCTGGGCGCGCTCACCGCGCACCGCCTGACCCGCCGTCACGACGCCTCCGCCGTCCTCGCCGCGGGCTTCGCGCTGTGCGCCGCGGGCTACGGCGCGATCGCCCTCGGGCACGCCGCCGCCTGGCAGTTCGTCCTGGGCGGCGCGCTGGCCGGCTACGGCGCGGGCCTCGGCCTGAGCCTGCTCCCGGCCCTGCTGATGCGGCGCCTGCCCGCCGACCAGACCGGCGTCGGGACGGGCGTCTACAACACCCTGAAGTCGCTGGCCGGCGCGGCGGCGGGCGTGCTCGCGGCCGCTGTCCTGGACCACCTGCTGCTGCGCCCTGGCACCCCCGCCGAGGGGGCCTACACCCTGGTCTGGGCGGGCTGCGCGGTGCTCTGCGGGCTGGGCGTGCCGGTGGCGCTGGCGCTCCGGGCGGCCCGTTCCCCCCGGTCCGGGGCGGCGTGAACCGGGCCCGGGAGGGCGCTCAGACCTCGTTGGGCCCGGTGAAGCCGGGGCCTTCGGGCCGTAGCCGGCCGTGGTCGTCGGTGAGGCCTTCGGGGCCGGGGCTGGTGAAGTCGGGGGAGGAGTAGCCGGGGCCGGTGAACTCGGCGGAGTGTTCGCGGGGGCGGCCGCGGTCGTCGGTGAGTCCTTCGACGCCGGGGCTGGTGAAGCCGGGGCTGGTGTAGGCGGCGGGGCTGTAGCCGGGGCTGTGCAGGTCGGGCGGGGCGGTGCGGGGCTGGGGGAGCGGGTCGGCGGCGGGGGCGGCCAGGTTGGCGTGCAGCCAGGGGAGCAGGGCGCGGTCGCGCAGTGCCAGGCGCCAGGCGGCGCGGGCTTCGGCGAGGTCGGCGTGCTGCTGGGGGTCGGCGTGGCCGGGGGCGGTGGAGCCGTCGCGCAGCGCGGTGAGGACGAGTCCGGCGCCGCCGATCAGCAGGGCGGCGGCGGCGAGGGCGAGGGCGAGGACGCCGGCGGTGACGGTGGAGCGGCCGAGCGCGAGGGTGGGGTTGGCGGCCCGCAGCAGCCAGCCGACCAGCAGCAGGACGAGTCCGGCGGCGCCGGCCAGCACGGGGGTGAGCACGGTGAGGACGGGGAACAGCCCGGCGCCGGCGGGCGGCGCGCTGCCGGGGTGTTCGGCGAGCGCGGTGCGCAGCGCGAGGTAGTGCGCGTACTCGGGGGCGGCGGGGGCGGCGACGGTGTCGGCGTCGGCGAGCGCCTTGGTGTGCAGCTGTTCGGCGGTGAGGTGGCGTCCGGGGGCGGCGAGGGCCTGTCGGACGCCGGTGTCGCGCAGTGCTTCGTCGAGCAGCCGCGCGAAGTCCGCGCGGTCCTCGGCGAGCAGGCGCGGGGGGTTGCTCATGGGTACCCCGTTCCGCGAGGTCGACGGAGGTCAGTGGCCTCGATGGTAGGGGCGCGCGGGAGCGGGCCGACAGCCTCTTTCCGGAACTTCCGTGTGCTCAGTTCCCTGGTGCGGCAGGTCGGTTGCCGTTCAGTTGTTCAGTTCCGCGGGGCCGCGGCGGGGGTCAGTTCAGTGGCAGCCGGGCGACCAGCAGGCGTCCGTCCATGGTGACGCCGCCGTCCATCGCGATGGCCAGCTCGTCGGCGTAGATGTAGGGGCCGGGGACGTGCGGCGGGGTGCCGTCCTCGGGCTGGTCGCCGGTGAGGTACGGGATCGGGCTGTGGCCGTGGACGACCCGGTAGCCGCCGTAGACGGCGAGCAGCTCCTGGGCGGCCATGGTGCCGGCCTGGCCGCGGAAGGCGAAGCGCTTGGTGAACTTGCGGAAGGCGTCCCACCACTCGTCGATGCCCTCGTCGGCGAGCAGGGCGTGCACGGCGTCGTTGACGTCGGCGATGGTCTCGCCGTACTCCAGGTACGCGGTGGTGTCGGAGTGCAGCAGCAGGTGGCCGTCCTCCAGGGCCATCGCGGGCAGCCGGGAGAGCCAGCTGATGTGGTGCGGCTGGAGGCGCTCCAGGTCGTGCTGCTGGCCGCCGTTGAGCCGCCAGGCGGCGAGGAAGGAGGCGGTGCCGGCGGTGGACTGGACGGCCTCGTCGCCGTAGCGGGAGGCGCCGAGGAAGAGCAGTTCGTGGTTGCCCATCAGGGCCCGGCAGTAGCCGCCGGCGGCGGCGGCCTCGGCGGCGAGCTGCATGACCAGGTCGATGACGCCGATGCCGTCGGGGCCCCGGTCGGTGAAGTCGCCGAGGAACCAGACCCGGGAGCGGCCGGCCGACCAGTGGCCCTCGGCGTCGATCAGGCCCTGCTGGTGGAGGGCGGCGAGCAGCTCGTCGAGGTAGCCGTGGACGTCGCCGATGACGAACAGCGGTCCGGGGCCCTCGCCGGGCTCGGGCTGCGGGTACGGGAAGTGCACCTCGACCGGCGGGGTGTCGATCGGCGGGCCGAGCTCGATGGTCGGCGGGTCCTCGTGCGGGGCCTGCCCGGTGGGCGCGTAGTGGCCGGGGACGGGCTGCGCGCCGGTGTCGAACTGGCTTGCGGGGGCCCAGTGCTGCTCCAGGTAGCGGGCGCCGCCGAAGGTGCTGTACGTCTCCTCGTACGGGTGGCCGGCGGGTGCGGCCGGCTCGAAGTAGGAGCCCTGCGGGAGCACGTCGAGGTCCTGGCGGGGGCGGGGTCCCGAGTGCGGGTGCTCGGGCTCGCGGAAAAGGTCCTCGGGTGTCATTCGCCCATCATAGGAAGCGCACTCTCCCGTCGTCCTCACCTGGTCGGTATCCGATTTCTGTCGGCCGGCCCGCCCGGCCCCGCGCGGGCCCTCCCGCCGCCCGGTCCGTACCGGTCTGCGGTGGTCTGGACCGGGTGGCCGGGACCGGCGGTCGGGCGGGGCCCGCCGCTACCCCTCGCCGGGGGCCCGGGGCGGGCTGACGGTGGTGCGCGGGGTGCGGCGCTGCGAGGACGCCCGGACGATCAGCTCGGTGGGCATCAGGGTGCCGGGCGGCGGCCCGGTGCCGGCGGTGCGGTAGCGCGGCGGGAAGAGCCGGCCGGTGGCGGTGCCGGTGCCCGCGTCGACGCCCTCGATCGCGTCGATCAGCAGGTTGACCACGGTGGTGCCGATCCGACGGGGTTTCAGCGACAGCGTGGTGATGGGCGGTTCGGTGTTGGCGTACACGTCGGACTCGCTGCAGCACACCAGCAGCAGGTCGTCCGGCACCCGCAGCCCGTAGCGGCGGGCGGCGGCCAGCAGGTCGGTGCCGTTCGGGTCGAACAGGCCGTACACCGCGTCCGGCCGGTCCGGGCGGGCCAGCAACCGGTCGGCGGCGACCGCGCCGGCCGCCGGGTCGTGGGCCGGGTAGGCCTCGTACACCGGCTCCTGGCCGACCCGGTCGCACCAGGCGAGGTACGCCTCGGTGGAGAGCCGGGTGTACGTGTCGGTGGAGGTGCCGGTGAGCAGGCCGATCCGGCGGGCGCCGGCCTCGCTCAGGTGCTCCAGGATGCCCAGCACGGCGGCCTCGTGGTCGTTGTCGACCCAGGCGGTGACCGGGCAGTTGCCGGGCTTGCCGTCGGAGACCACCGGGACGCCGGACCGGTACAGCTCGGTGACCAGCGGGTCCTGGTCGGGCGGGTCGATCACCACCGTGCCGTCCAGCGCGATGTTGCTCCACACGTCGTGCCGGGACGAGGCGGGCAGCACCACCAGGGCGTAGCCGCGCCCGAGCGCGGCGCTGGTGGCGGCCCGGGCCATCTCCGCGAAGTAGGCGAACTCGGTGAAGGTGAACGGCTCTTCGCCGTACGTGGTGACGGTCAGGCCGATCAGCCCCGACCGCCCGGTGCGCAGGGTGCGGGCGGCCGCGGACGGCCGGTACCCGAGTCGCTCGGCGACCTCGCGGACCCGGCTGCGGGTCTCGTCCGGGAGGCGTCCCTTGCCGTTCAGGGCGTCCGAGACGGTGGTGATGGACACGCCGGCGGCCGCCGCGACGTCCCGGATGCCGGCCCGCTCCAGGCGCCGGGACGCGGTGGCCCGTCGACCGTTCTGGTTGGCTGCTGCTGTCATGGCGGACCGATCGTATGGCTCGTGACGGCGGTCCGTTACCGGTTCGCTACAGGACGTCGGAGATACGTTTCCCTTCGGGCGCCGACGACGCGGGCCCTTCGATCACGGTGTTTTTCCGGCCCGGATACCTCTGACATGTGCCAAAGGAACCCGGCAGAATGGCTGAACTGCACCCGTAACCCGGACGAGCATCTCACCCGCACGGGTGAGGGCGGTCGGTATCGTTCACGGCACCCGACCGGGGGCGGAACGGCGCCACCGCCGAGTAACGAGAAACGGAGAACCCCGTGGTCCAGCCCGAACCCGGCCCCCGCCTGCGCCCCAGCCTCGGCGGCATCCCCAGCTACAAGCCGGGCAAGCCCGCCGGAGCCGACGCCTTCAAGCTCTCCTCCAACGAGAACCCCTACCCGCCGCTGCCCGGCGTGCTGGAGGCCGCGGTCGCCGCCGCCGGCTCCTTCAACCGCTACCCGGACATGGCGGTCGGCGGCCTGGTCACCGAGCTCGCCGAGCGCTTCGGGGTCCCCGCCGAGCACGTCGCCACCGGCACCGGCTCGGTCGGCGTCGCCCAGTCGCTGGTGCTCTCCGCGGCCGGCCCCGGCGACGAGGTGGTCTTCGCCTGGCGCTCCTTCGAGGCGTACCCGATCATCACCCAGGTGGCCGGCGCCACCCCCGTGCCCGTCCCGCTGACCGCCGACGAGGCGCACGACCTGGACGCGATGCTCGCCGCGATCACCGACCGCACCCGGCTGGTCTTCGTCTGCAACCCGAACAACCCGACCGGCGCGGCCATCCACCGCGAGGAGCTGGTCCGCTTCCTGGACGCCGTCCCCGCCGACGTCCTGGTGGTGCTGGACGAGGCCTACCGCGAGTTCATCCGCGACGCCGACGTCCCCGACGGCATCGAGCTCTACCGCGACCGCCCCAACGTCTGCGTGCTGCGCACCTTCTCCAAGGCGTACGGCCTGGCCGGCCTGCGGGTCGGCTTCGCGGTCGCGCACGAGCCGGTCGCCGACGCGCTGCGCAAGACCGCCGTCCCGTTCGGCGTCAGCCAGCTCGCCCAGGACGCCGCGGTCGCCTCGCTGCGCGCCGAGGACGCCCTGCTGGAGCGGGTCGAGGCGCTGGTCGCCGAGCGCGCCCGGGTCACCGCCGCGCTGCGCGCCCAGGGCTGGACGGTCGTCGACTCCGAGGCCAACTTCGTCTGGCTGCGCCTGGGCGAGCGCACCCTCGACTTCGCCGCCGCCTGCGCCGAGGCCGGCGTGGTGGTCCGCCCGTTCGCCGGCGAGGGCGTCCGGGTCTCGATCGGCGAGGTCAAGGGCAACGACCTGTTCCTGGGCGCCGCGGAGGCGTTCCGCAAGGAGCTCTGAGCCGCCGTCACCGGACGGGGCGGGCGGCGCGGTTGCCCGCCCCGCCCGGGTGGGAAGGACTCCCTGCGGAAAGCGCACGACGCACCGCAGGGAGAGCCCGGATGAGCCAGCACGACGCCGACCCGATCCCCACCGCCTGGTACAACATCCTGCCGGACCTGCCCGAGCCGGTCCCGCCGATGCTGCACCCCGGCACCAAGGAGCCGGTCACCGCCGACGACCTCGCCCCGCTGTTCCCCGCCGAGCTGGTCGCCCAGGAGCTCGGCGGCCCGCGCGAGGTCGACATCCCCGGCGCCGTCCTCGACCTGTACCGCCGCTTCCGCCCCGCGCCCCTGGTGCGCGCCGAGCGCCTGGAGCGCGCGCTGCGCACCCCCGCCCGGATCTACTACAAGTACGAGGGCGGCAACCCGACCGGCTCGCACAAGCTCAACACCGCGCTGGCGCAGGCGTACTACAACAAGGCGGCCGGGGTGACCAGCCTGGTCACCGAGACCGGCGCCGGGCAGTGGGGCAGCGCGCTCGGCCTGGCCTGCTCCTTCCTGGAGCTGGACTGCGAGGTCTTCATGGTCCGGGTCTCCTACGACCAGAAGCCCTACCGGCGGGCCCTGATGGAGACCTACGGCGCCTCGGTGCACGCCTCGCCCTCCGGGCTGACCGCCGCCGGGCGGGCCGCGCTGGCGGCCGACCCGGCGGCCACCGGCAGCCTCGGCCTGGCGATCTCCGAGGCGGTGGAGCGGGTCGCGGCGGCCGGCGGCCGGGCCAAGTACGCGCTCGGCTCGGTGCTGAACCACGTGCTGCTGCACCAGACGGTGATCGGCCGGGAGGCGCTGGCCCAGTTCGCCCGGATCGACGACTACCCGGACGTGGTGATCGGCGCGGCCGGCGGCGGCTCCAACTTCGGCGGCCTGGCCTTCCCGTTCCTGGGCGAGCAGCTGGCGGGCCGCCGCGCGGTGCGGGCGGTCGCGGTCGAGCCCGCCTCCTGCCCCTCGCTGACCCGGGGCCGGTACGACTACGACTTCGGCGACAGCGCCGGCACCACCCCGCTGATGCGGATGCACACCCTCGGGCACGGCTTCACCCCGCCCGCGATCCACGCCGGCGGGCTGCGCTACCACGGCATGTCGCCGATCGTCAGCCACCTCAAGGAGCTGGGCCTGGTCGAGGCCGTCGCGGTGCCGCAGACCGCCTGCTTCGAGGCGGGCGTGGCCTTCGCCCGGGCCGAGGGGATCGTGCCCGCGCCGGAGTCCACCCACGCGGTGCGGGTGGCGGTCGACGAGGCGCTGGCCTGCCGGGAGTCCGGCGAGTCGAAGGCGATCGTGTTCGCGCTCTCCGGCCACGGGCACTTCGACATGCAGGCCTACCTCGACCACTTCGCGGGGAGGCTCACCGACTGACCGGCACCGTCCGCGGGACGCCCGCGTGAAGCACGGACGGGACTTTGCTGGGAGGTGCCTGGGAGGGAGGTCAAGGGCTGGTGGTCGGCCGGTCGCGCACCGGCCCCCGCGCGACCGGTGCGCGGTGATTTGCCCGGATCACCGGTCCCAGCGGGCGTCCAGGATCCGCACAGAGCGGCGCAAGAGCGCCCGACGATGCTTCTGCGCCATGAAGGTGCTTCCGCGACGGCGTGGGGCCGTCCTCGTCAACTCCGCGCTCGGCGTGGCCCTGATCGGCGGGGCCGCGCTGGCGTACACCACCCTGGACACCGGCACCGGCAAGGCCGCCGCCGGTTCCAGGGTCAGGACCGCCACGGTGGCCAAGGGAACGGTCCAGGCCACCGTGTCCGGATCGGGCACGCTGTTCTCACCGTCCGACGCCGGGCAGGACTTCACCACCGGGGGCCGGCTCACCTCGGTGAAGGTCGCGGTCGGCGACGCGGTGAAGAAGGGCCAGGTGCTCGCCACCGTCGACACCGCCGCCGCCCGGCAGCAGGTCGACCAGGCGCAGGCCGCGCTGAACACCGCCGAGGCCAACCTGACCAAGGCCGAGGCCGGCGAGACCGTCACCACCACGGTGCCCGGCACGTCGGGCTCCGGCTCGTCCGGCCGCACGGGCGCGGGTGGAACGGGCGCGGGCGGCACGGGCAGCACCCCGCAGCCGGCCACCACGACCACCGTCAAGGTCGACCAGGCCCAGGTGGCCGCCGCCCAGCAGCAGGTCGACAACGCCGAGGCGACGCTCGCCAACGCCAAGGACGCGCTGGCCGGCACCACCCTCACCGCGACCACCGACGGCACCGTCGCCTCGATCTCCGGCAAGGTCGGCGAGAGCGTCTCCGGCAACGGCTCCACCGGCAGCGGCTCCACCGGCTCCTCCGGCTCCTCCTCCGGCGCCAAGACCACGACCACCGGCGGGGGCGCGAGCACCACCCCGTCCGGCTTCATCGTGCTGACCAACCCGTCCGGGATGGAGGTCACCGCGAACTTCTCCGAGCTGGACTCGCTCAAGCTGAAGAAGGGCCAGGCGGCGACCGTCACCCTGAACGCGCAGTCCGACACCAAGCTGGAGGCCACCGTACTGTCGGTCTCCTCGTTGCCCTCCAGCTCCACCAACGGGGCCGTGCAGTACGGCGCGACGCTGCAGATCAGCTCCGACACCTCGGCGCTGCGCACCGGCCTGAGCGCCACCGTCTCGGTCACCACCGGCTCCGCCGAGAACGCCCTGTCGGTGCCCACCTCGGCCCTCCAGGGCACCGGCGCCACCCGCACCGCGACCGTCGTGCACGACGACGGCAGCACCGAGCGGGTGCAGGTCGCCGTCGGCATCGAGGGCGACAGCACCGTGCAGGTCACCGAGGGCCTGACCGAGGGCGAGAAGGTCGAGCTGACCTCCACCACCGCGGGCACCGGCAACGGCTTCCCGTCCGGCCAGTTCCCGGGCGCGGGCGGCGCCGCGGGCGGTCTCGGCGGCGCGGCCGGCGGCTTCGGCGGCGGGACCGGCGGCGGCACCCGCGGCGGCGGCGGAGGCACCCGCTGATGCGCACCGCCAAGCCCCCGGTGATCCGGATCCGGAAGGTCACCAAGTCCTACGGCCACGGCGACGCCGTCGTGCACGCCCTGCGCGGGCCGCTGACCGGCGGCGGCGAACCGCTCGGCGTCGACCTGGACGTCGAGGAGGGCGACTACGTCGCGGTGATGGGCTCCTCCGGCTCCGGCAAGTCCACCCTGATGAACATCCTCGGCTGCCTGGACGTGCCCAGCACCGGCCGCTACCTGCTGGACGGCACCGACGTCGGCCACCTGGACGAGGGCCGGCTCGCGCTGGTCCGCAACCGCAGGATCGGCTTCGTGTTCCAGTCCTTCAACCTGGTGCCCCGCACCACCGCGCTGGCCCAGGTCGAACTGCCGCTCGCCTACGCGGGCGTCCGGGCCGCCGAGCGGCGCCGCCGGGCGATGGCCGCGCTGGGCCTGGTCGGCCTGGCCGACCGGGCCGGGCACAAGCCCAACCAGCTCTCCGGCGGCCAGCAGCAGCGCGTCGCGGTGGCCCGGGCGCTGGTCACCGCGCCCGCGATGCTGCTCGCCGACGAGCCCACCGGCAACCTCGACAGCCGTTCCACCGAGGAGGTGCTGGGCATCATCGACGGACTCAACGCGCGCGGCCGCACCGTGGTGGTGATCACCCACGAGGACGAGGTCGCGCGCCACGCCAAGCGGGTCCTCCGGCTGGTCGACGGCGCGATCGTCTCGGACGTCCGGCAGGCCCCGGTCGAAGGGCCGCCGCCGGCCCTGGCCGCGGCCCCGGGGGTGGTCGCGTGATCGCCTGGCAGATGCTCCGCTTCGCGGTCGGCGGCCTGGCCGCCAACAAGGTCCGCTCCGCGCTGACCATGCTCGGCGTGCTGATCGGCGTCGCCTCGGTGATCCTGCTGCTCGCGGTCGGCAACGGCTCCTCGGTGGCGGTCAAGGAGTCGATCACCTCCCTCGGCACCAACGCGCTGACCGTCTCCTCCGCCGCCTCGCGCGGCTCGGCCACCGCCGCCAAGAAGCTCACCGTGGAGGACGCCAAGGCGCTCGCCACCGCCGCCGACACCCCGTCCATCAAGTCGGTCGCCCCGGTGGTCACCACCAGCGGCACCGCGCTGTACGGAAACGTCTCGTACCAGCCCGGGCAGGTCGTCGGCACCTACCCCGCCTACTTCGAGACCGCCAACCTGAAGGTCGACAAGGGCGACTACTTCTCCGCCGACGACGTGCTGAACTCCCGCAAGGTCGCGGTGCTCGGCTCGACCACCGCCAGGGAGCTGTTCGCCGCCGAGGACCCGGTCGGCAAGGGGATCACCCTCGGCGGCACCCCGTTCACCGTGGTCGGCGTGCTGAAGGCCAAGGGCTCCACCGGCTTCAACGACCCCGACGACGTGGTGGTCGCCCCGCTGCCGACCGTGCAGAACGCGTTCACCGGCTTCGGCTCGGTCAACCAGATCCTGGTGCAGGCCTCCTCCGCCGACGCCACCACCGAGGCGCAGGCCGACATCACCCGGATCCTGCTGGGCACCCACGCCGTCAAGGACGCCACCAAGGCCGACTTCCGGATCAGCAACCAGGCCTCGCTGCTGACCGCCCGCGAGTCCACCACCAGGACCTTCACCGTCCTGCTCGGCGCGGTCGCCGCGATCTCGCTGCTGGTCGGCGGCATCGGCATCACCAACATCATGCTGGTGACGGTCACCGAGCGGACCAAGGAGATCGGCATCCGCAAGGCGCTCGGCGCGCCCCGCGCGGTCATCCTCGGCCAGTTCCTCGCCGAGTCCACCCTGCTGTCGGTGGTCGGCGCCGGCCTCGGCGTGCTCGCCGGGGTCGTCGGCTCGCACTTCCCGGTGGTCGGCATCAAGCCCGTGGTGATCCCCGAGTCGGTGCTCGGCGCGTTCGCCATCGCCGTCGCCATCGGCCTGTTCTTCGGCAGCTACCCCGCCAACCGGGCCGCCTCGCTGCGCCCGATCGACGCCCTCCGGCACGAGTAGAAGGAGACCCCCGTGTCTGACGACCAGGAGCTGCTGGCCACCGCGCCGGACGCCCGCGACATCACCGCCGAGCTGTCCGCGCCACCGCGCCGCGGGCTCCCCTGGCCCACCCTGGCCCTGGCCGGCTGCGTCATCGCCGTGCTCTCCTTCGCGGGCGGCGTCTGGTACCAGAAGGACAGCGGCACCACCGGGGGCGCCAACCGGGCGGGCGCCGCCGGCGACCGCTTCCCCGGCGGCGGCACCGGCCGCGGCGGGTACGGCGGCTTCGGCGGCGGCCAGGCCGCGGGCGGCGCCGGCACCGGCCAGGCCCCCGGCGGCGCCGCGGGCGGCTTCACCCGGGGCACCGTGAAGTCGGTGGACGGCGACACCGTCTACCTGACCACGGCCGACGGCAGCACCGTCAAGGTCACCACCGGCGACTCCACCAGGGTCACCACCACCAAGGAGGGCAAGGTCGGCGACCTGCAGCCCGGCCAGACCGTCACCGTCGCGGGCAGCAAGGCCGAGGACGGCTCCTACCGCGCCACCCAGCTCACCGAGGGCGGCGCCCCGGGCGGCTTCGGCGGCAACCGGGGCGGCGCCGGCGGCAACGGCGGCGGGACCACCGGCGGCAACGGCGGCACCACCGGCAGTGGCGGGAACGGCTGATTCCGGTACCGGTTCGGGCACGAGCGGATGACTAATCCAATCTTCATCCGCTTTGCGTAGCCTGGCCGGGCTAGGGTCTGTCCGACGGCGTCCGGTCGGGTGAACCCCGGCGGCGCCGCGGACAGACCCCGTGGTGTCCGGGGTGGCCCATTCGTCCGGCCGGGAGGCGGAGCAATCGTGTCAGGCGCAGTGCAGTCGAACCCGGTCCCGACGGCCCAGGCCGGGGGCGAGCCCTTCCTGCTGGTGGTCGACGACGAGCCGAACATCCGCGAACTGCTCTCGGCCAGCCTGCGCTTCTCCGGCTTCCGGGTGGCCTCCGCCGCCACCGGCCAGGAGGCGCTGGACGCGGTCGCCGCCGAGCGCCCCGACCTGGTGGTGCTGGACGTGATGCTGCCCGACCTGGACGGCTTCACCGTGGTGCGCCGACTGCGCGACCAGGCCCAGTGGCCGCAGAGCCCCGAGCACGTCCCGGTGCTGTTCCTGACCGCCAAGGACGGCACCGGCGACAAGGTGCAGGGCCTGGCGGTCGGCGCCGACGACTACGTCACCAAGCCGTTCAGCCTGGAGGAGCTGATCGCCCGGATCCGGGCGATCCTGCGCCGGGCCGGCGGCCCCGCCGACGACGGCCGCCTGGTGGTCGCCGACCTCACCCTGGACCCGACCGCGCACGAGGTCACCCGCGGCGGCGTCCCGGTCTCGCTCTCCCCCACCGAGTTCAAGCTGCTGCACTACCTGATGGCCAACGTCGGCCGGGTGGTCTCCAAGGCGCAGATCCTCGACCACGTGTGGGCCTACGACTTCGGCGGCGACCTCTCCATCGTCGAGTCGTACATCTCCTACCTGCGCCGCAAGCTGGACTCCGGCCCGGCGCACGGCCCCAAGCTGATCCACACGGTCCGCGGCATCGGCTACGCGCTGCGCCGCCCGCCCAACGGCTGACGTGGCCCGCTTCTCGCTGCGGGTGCGCCTGCTGGTGCTCGCGCTGCTGCTGGTGACCACCGGCCTGGTGGTGAGCGACACCCTGGTGCTGGGCACCGTCCGCGGCCAGCTGGTGGACCGGGTCGACGAGCAGCTCGACCGGTTCGCCGAACCGCTCTCCCGCCGCGCGCCGTCCAAGCAGGCCACCGGCTCGGTGTTCAGCAGCACCCAGGGCGCCACCCGCCGGGCCGGGCAGAGCCTGCCCAGCGAGTACGTGGTGCGCTACCTGGGCGAGGACGGCTCGGTGCTGTCGGTGATCCGGCAGCCGCTGAGCGACTCCGACCCGCCGCCGCAGCTGCCCGCGCTGGACCGCAAGGGGCTGACCGAGCGGCTGGCCGACCCGTTCACCGCCTCCGGGCCGCGCTCCAGCGAGTGGCGCTCGATGGTGCTGCCGTTGCAGCGGGCCGGCGCCGCGGACCCGGCCGGGCCGAAGTACGTGCAGGTCGCGGTGCCGCTGGCGGAGGTCCAGTCGACCATCTCGCACCTGCGCACCACCTTCCTGACCATCGGCGCCGCGGTGCTGGCCGGCCTGGCCTGCCTGGGCGCGGTCGCGGTCCGGGCCGGGCTGCGGCCGCTGCGCCAGCTGGAGGCGGGCGCCCAGCGGATCGCCGACGGCGACCTGTCGTACCGGATGCCCGAGCTGCCCGTCCGCACCGAGGCGGGCCGGCTGTCCGCCGCGCTGAACGGGATGCTCACCCACATCGAGACCGCGTTCGCCGCCCGGGCCGCCTCCGAGGAGCGGATGCGCCGCTTCGTCGCGGACGCCTCGCACGAGCTGCGCACCCCGCTGGCGGGCATCCGCGGCTTCGCCGAGCTGCACCGGATGGGCGCGCTGCAGGACGTCGACCGGGCGATGGACCGGATCGAGTCGGAGGCGGTCCGGCTCGGCGCGCTGGTCGAGGACCTGCTGATGCTGGCCCGGCTCGACGAGGAGCGCCCGCTCGACCTGGCCCCGATGGACCTGCGCACGCTGGCCGCCGACGCCCTGCACGACCTGACCGCGCTCGACCCCGGCCGCCCGGTCGCGCTGACCGGCCCGGACGGCGAGGGCGCCCCGCAGCCCGCCCCGGTGCTGGGCGACGAGGCCCGGCTGCGCCAGGTGGTGACCAACCTGGTCGGCAACGCGGTCAAGCACACCCCGCCCGGCACCGCGGTGCGGATCGGCGTCGGCCGGGCGGACGGCGGCTGCCTGCTGGAGGTCGCCGACCGGGGGCCCGGGCTGACCGACGAGCAGGCCGCCCTGGTGTTCGAGCGCTTCTACCGGGCGGACGCCTCGCGCAGCCGCCGGGCCGGCGAGTCCGGGGGGTCGGGCCTGGGCCTGGCGATCGCCAGCGCCCTGGTCTCGGCGCACGGCGGCGAGCTGACCCTGCGCACCGCGCCGGGCGACGGCGCGGCCTTCCGGCTCTCGCTGCCCCACCAGCGCTGACGCCCCGTCAGTCCGGTCGGCGTCAAGCGCCGTTCGGTACACCCGGCCTGCCCGGCCGCTGCTTGTGGCGGGCCGGGCGGGCGGCGGATCATCTGCGTGTCCGAAAACACCCACCCCCCGTGCATCCGCACCGATAAGCATCATGGATACTGCCTTTGTGAACGTGTTCACGTTCACAAGCGGACAGGTTTGGACGGGTACGTCACGCCTGGATGCTAGATGTGCCTGATATCCGTTATGCGCACAACTGTGAGAGAGGGCGCAGTGGACCTAGCAGTCGCTCACGAGACCATCTCGCGATGGCAGTTCGGCATCACCACCGTCTACCACTTCCTCTTCGTCCCGCTCACCATCAGCCTGGCCTCGATCGTGGCCGGCCTACAGACGGCCTGGGTGCGCACGGGCAAGGAGAAGTACTTCCACGCCACCAAGTTCTGGGGCAAGCTCTTCCTGATCAACATCGCGATGGGCGTGGTCACCGGCATCGTCCAGGAGTTCCAGTTCGGCATGAACTGGTCCGACTACTCCCGCTTCGTCGGCGACGTGTTCGGCGCCCCGCTGGCGATGGAGGCGCTGATCGCCTTCTTCTTCGAGTCCACCTTCATCGGCCTGTGGATCTTCGGCTGGGACCGGCTCCCGAAGAAGGTCCACCTGGCCTGCATCTGGCTGGTGGCGATCGGCACCGCGCTGTCCGCGTACTTCATCCTGGCCGCCAACTCCTGGATGCAGCACCCCGTCGGCTACCGGATCGACCCGGCCACCGGCAAGGCCCAGCTCACCGACATCGTCGCGGTGCTGACCCAGAACACCACCGTCGTCCAGGTCTTCCACACCCTCACCGCCGCCTTCCTCACCGGCGCCGCCTTCGTGGTCGGCATCGCCAGCCACCACCTGTGGCGGGCCAAGCGGGGCAAGGAGACCGACCGGCGGAAGACCGCCGCGATGCGCACCTCGCTGCGGGTCGGCCTGGCCATCGCCGTGGTGGCCGGCCTGGGCACCGCGATCAGCGGCGACACCCTCGGCAAGGTGATGTTCGAGCAGCAGCCGATGAAGATGGCCGCCGCCGAGGCGCTCTGGGACACCCAGGCGCCCGCCCCGTTCTCGGTGTTCGCGATCGGCGACGTCACCGAGGGCCACAACTCGGTCGAGCTGGAGATCCCCGGGATACTGTCCTTCCTCGCCCACAACGACTTCTCCTCCTCGGTGCCCGGCATCAACGACACCGCCGCCGCCGAGGCCGCGAAGTACGGCGGCCAGCCCGAGGACTACATCCCCAACATCTTCGTCACCTACTGGGGCTTCCGGCTGATGATCGGCTTCGGCATGACGTCCTTCGTCGCCGCGCTGATCGGCCTGTGGACCACCCGCCGGAAGTTCTGGCTCGCCCCCGCCCACCGCACCGGCGAGGACGAGCCGCCGAAGCTGATGCTCACCCGGAACCGCGAGATGAGCGTCTTCTTCACCCGGTGGAGCTGGCGGATCGGCATCCTCACCATGGGCTTCCCGCTGGTCGCCAACAGCTTCGGCTGGATCTTCACCGAGATGGGCCGCCAGCCCTGGGTGGTGTTCGGCCTGATGCGCACCCGCGACGCGGTCTCCCCCAACGTCACCGTCGGCACCCAGGTGGTCGGCCTGACCACGCTGACCGTGCTCTACGCGGTCCTCGCCGTGATCGAGGTCAGGCTGCTCGCCAAGTACGCCGCCGCCGGCCCCGACACCTCCGAGCGGCCGCCCGCGAAGGACCCGACCCTGCGCGGACCCTCCGACGACGAGGACGCCGACCAGCCCCTCGCCTTCGCGTACTGAGGACGGACGCCATGCACCTGCACGACTTCTGGTTCATCCTGATCGCCGTCCTGTGGACCGGCTACTTCTTCCTGGAGGGCTTCGACTTCGGGATCGGCATCCTGACCCGGACGCTGGCCCGGGACACCACCGAGCGCCGCGTCCTGATCAACACCATCGGCCCGGTCTGGGACGGCAACGAGGTGTGGCTGCTGACCGCCGGCGGCGCCACCTTCGCGGCCTTCCCCGACTGGTACGCCACCCTGTTCAGCGGCTTCTTCGTCCCGCTGCTGCTGATCCTGGTCTGCCTGATCGTCCGCGGCGTCTCCTTCGAGTACCGCCACCAGCGCAGCGGCGAGCGCTGGCAGCGCAACTGGGAACTGGCGATCTTCTGGACCTCGCTGCTGCCCGCCTTCCTGTGGGGCGTCGCCTTCGGCAACATCGTCCACGGCGTCGACATCGACGCCGACAAGAACTACGTCGGCACGCTCTGGGACCTGCTCAACCCGTACGCGCTGCTCGGCGGCCTCACCACCCTGGTGCTGTTCACCTTCCACGGCGCGGTGTTCGCCTCGCTCAAGACCTCCGGCGAGATCCGGCTCCGGGCCCGCGCCCAGGCCACCGGCCTCGGCCTGGCCACCGCCGTGCTCGCCCTGGTCTTCCTGGTCTGGACGCAGGCGCACTCCGGCAACGGCTGGAGCCTGGCCGCCCTGGTGGTCGCCGTCCTCGCCCTGCTCGGCGCGCTCGGCGCCAACCGGCTGGCCCGCGAGGGCTGGGCGTTCGCGCTCAGCGGCCTGACCATCGTGGCCGCCGTCGGGATGCTCTTCCTGTCGCTGTTCCCCGACGTGATGCCCTCCACGCTCGACCCCGCCTGGTCGCTGACCGTCACCAACGCCTCGTCCTCCGGCTACACGCTCAAGGTGATGACCGTCGTCGCGGTGGTCTTCACCCCGCTCGTGCTGCTCTACCAGGGCTGGACGTACTGGGTCTTCCGCCGCCGGATCGGCGTCCAGCACATCCCCGCCGCCGCTCACCACTGACGCAGGAGCAGAACCCGATGGAACGCCAGCAGCGGATGCGTCCGATCGACCCCCGGCTGCTGGCGCACGCCCGCACCACCCGCGCCTTCCTCGCCGGCACCGTCGTGCTCGGCGGGGCGGGTGCGCTCCTGCTGGTGGCCCAGGCCGCGCTGATCGCCTCGCTGGTGGTCGGCGCCTTCCAGGACGGGCGCTCCGGCCCGTGGGGGCAGCTGCTCGGCCTGGCCGCGGTCACCCTCGGCCGGGCCTTGGTCGCCTGGCTCACCGAACTGACCGCCCACCGCTCGGTCGCCACCGTGAAGTCCGCGCTGCGCCGCCGACTGCTCGACCACGCCACCGCCCTCGGCCCCGGCTACCTCACCGGCCGCCGCACCGGCGACCTCGCCACCCTCGCCACCCGGGGCGTCGACGCCCTCGACGACTACTTCGCCCGCTACCTGCCGCAGCTCGCCCTCGCCGTGGTCGTCCCGGTGGTCGTGCTGGTCCGGATCCTCGGCGCGGACTGGGAGTCCGCCGCGATCGTCTGCGTCACGCTGCCGCTGGTCCCGCTGTTCATGATCCTGATCGGGTACGCCACCCAGGCCCGCACCGACCGCCAGTTCGCCGGACTCTCCCGGCTCTCCCACCACTTCCTCGACGTGGTCGCCGGACTGCCCACCCTCAAGGTCTTCGGCCGGGCCCGCGCCCAGGCCCGGGCGATCGGCCGGATCACCGAGGACTACCGGCGCGCCACCCTGCGCACCCTGCGGCTCGCCTTCGTCTCCTCCTTCGCGCTGGAACTGCTCTCCACCCTGTCGGTCGCCCTGGTCGCCGTCTCGATCGGCTTCCGGCTAGTGCGCGGCACCCTCGACCTGGAGACCGGCCTGCTGGTGCTCGTCCTCGCCCCCGAGGTCTACCTGCCGATCCGCCAGGTCGGCGCGCTCTACCACTCCAGCGCGGAGGGCCTGGCCGCCGCCGGGCGGATCTTCGAGGTGCTGGAGACCCCGCTCCCGGCCGGCGGCACCCGGCCCGCGCCCGCCGGCGGCGGCACCGGCACCGGCATCCGGGTCGAGCACCTGACGGTCCGCCGCCCCGGCCGCGGCGGCGACACCCTCACCGACCTCTCGCTGGAGGTCCCCGCCGGACGCACCACCGTCCTCACCGGCCCGAGCGGCGCCGGCAAGACCACCCTGGTCGACGCCCTGCTCGGCTTCGTCCGCCCCGACGGCGGCCGGATCCTGCTCGACGGGCAGGACCTCGCCGAGACCGACCCGGCGAGCTGGCACGCCCGGGTCGCCTGGGTCCCGCAGCACCCCCACCTGTTCGCCGGGACGGTCGCCGAGAACGTCCGCCTCGCCCGCCCGGACGCCACCGACGCCGAGCTCGCCGCCGCCCTCGCCGCCGCGCACGTCGACTTCACCACTCCCGACACCCGCCTCGCCGAGAACGGCCACGGCCTCTCCGCCGGCCAGCGCCAGCGCCTCGCCCTGGCCCGCGCCCTGCTCGCCGACCGCCCCGTCCTGATCCTCGACGAACCCACCGCCCACCTCGACCCGGTCACCGAGGCCGCCCTCCTCACCACCCTGCGCGCCCTCGACCGCACCGTCCTGCTGATCACCCACCGCCCGGCCCTCACCGCCCTCGCCGACCACCACGTCCACCTGCCGGGGCCGGCGGCACCCGAGCGGGTGCGCACCCGGGGGAGCGGGGAACCGCGCCGAGCGGGAGGAGCCGTCCCGCCGCCCCGGCCCGAGGAGGAGCCGCTCCCCGCGGGCGACCTGGAGCAGCGCGTCCCCCGGTTCCGGCTCGCCGTTCTGCTGGGCGCCCTCGCGCTGGGCTGCGCCGTCGCGCTGATGGGCACCTCCGGCTGGCTGATCTCGCGGGCCTCGCAGATGCCGCCGGTGCTGTACCTGATGGTCGCGGTGACTTCGGTGCGGGCGTTCGGGATCGGGCGGAGCGTGTTCCGGTACGCGGAGCGGCTGGTCTCGCACGACGCGGTGCTGAAGGCGCTGGGCGGGGTCCGGACGGCGGTCTACCAGCGGCTGGAGCGGCTGGCCCCGGCCGGGCTGCCGCAGTTCCGGCGCGGCGACCTGCTGTCCCGGCTGGTCGCGGACGTGGACGCGGTGCAGGACCACCACCTGCGCTGGCGGCTGCCGGCCGCCGTCGCCGCCGTGGTCTCGCTGGGCGCGGCCGGGGCGCTGGCCGCGTTCCTGCCGGCGGCGGGCCTGGTGCTGGCGCTGGGGCTGCTGCTGGCGGGCGCGGGCGTCCCGGCGCTGGAGCGGTGGGTCTCCGGCCGGACGGAGCGCCGGCACGCGCCCGCCCGCGGCGAGCTGGCGACCGCGGTGGTGGACACGCTGACCGGCACCGCCGAGCTGACGGTGGCGGGCGCGCTGCCGGACCGGCTGGGCGCGGCGGCGGCCGCGGACCGGGCGCTGACCCGGCTGGCGGCCCGCTCGGCCGCCGCAGGCGGCCTCTCGGCGGGACTGGTGGCGCTGGTGTCGGGCCTGACGGTGGT
Organism: Kitasatospora sp. NPDC015121; assembly: GCF_055562955.1. NCBI lineage: Bacteria > Bacillati > Actinomycetota > Actinomycetes > Kitasatosporales > Streptomycetaceae > Kitasatospora > Kitasatospora sp. NPDC015121. Next base: position 25,535 of record NZ_JBVHEH010000005.1, on the reverse strand, counting down.
CGCGGCGGCGGCGGTCGGGGTGCGCGCGGTGGCGTCGGGGGCGCTGCCGGGGGTGTGCCTGGCGGTGGTGGTGCTGACGCCGCTGGCGGCGTTCGAGGCGGTGGCCGGGATGCCGCTCGCCTTCCGGCACCGGACGCGGGCCCTGGCCGCCCGGGAACGGCTGGAGCAGGTGCTGGCGGCCCCGCTGCCGGTCCGCGAGCCGACCGCCCCGAAGCCGCTGCCCGACGTCCGACTGCCGATCAGCGTGCGGGAGTTGAGGGTGCGCTGGCCGGGCGCCGACCGGGACGCGCTGCACGGGGTCGACCTGGAGCTGACGGCCGGGCGGCGGGTCGCGGTGGTCGGCGCCTCCGGCTCGGGCAAGAGCACGCTGGCGCAGGCGCTGCTGCGGTTCGTCGAGCCGGCGGCCGGGGCGGTGCGGCTGGCGGACGGCACGGACACCCGGGAGCTGGCGGGCGAGGACGTCCGCCGGGTGGTCGGGCTGTGCGCGCAGGACGCGCACGTCTTCGACAGCTCGCTGCGGGAGAACCTGCGGCTGGCCCGCCCGGACGCCGACGAGGCCGCGCTGCGGGCGGCGCTGGAGCGGGCCCGGCTGCTGGCGTGGGTGGACGGCCTGCCGGCCGGCCTGGACACCATGGTCGGCGAGCACGGCGCCCGGCTCTCCGGCGGCCAGCGCCAGCGCCTCGCGCTGGCCCGGGCGCTGCTCGCGGACTTCCCGGTGCTGGTGCTGGACGAGCCGGCCGAGCACCTGGACGTGCCGACCGCCGACGCGCTGACCGCCGACCTGCTGGCGGCCACCGAGGGCCGCACCACGCTGCTGATCACCCACCGGCTGGCCGGACTGGACGACGACGCGGTGGACGAGGTGCTGGTGCTGGACGCCGGCCGGGTGGTCGAGCGCGGCCGCTGGTCCGAGCTGGCGGCGCGGCCGGGCGGGCGGCTGGCGGCGATGGTCGAGCGGGAACGGGCGGGCGAGCGGGTGGCGGCCTGATCGGGCCCGGCCGCCCCGGGGAATGGGCAAACCATGACAGACGTGCACACTGGTGACATGCAGACGCCGGACGAGCCGGACGCCGAGGGCGGCCGGCCGCGCATCCCCGAGATCTCCTCGCTCGGCCTGGACACCCTGGTCACCGAGGTCTCCGAGCGGCTCCAGTCGGCCGCCGCCGTCACCGACCGGATGCAGCGCCTGCTGGAGGCGGTGGTCTCGGTCGGCGCGGGCCTGGACCTGCACGTCACGCTGCAGCGGATCGCGGCGGGCGCCGCCGAACTGGTGGACGCCGACTACGCCGCGATGGGCGTGGTGAACCCGAACGGCAGCGGCCTGTCCGACTTCATCCACATCGGCGTCGACGACGCGACGGCCGCCGAGATCGGCCACCTGCCGACCGGCCGGGGCATCCTGGGAGCGCTGATCGACGACCCGCGCCCGCTGCGGCTCACCGACCTGTCCACCGACCCGCGCTCGGTCGGCTTCCCGCCCCACCACCCGCCGATGGTGTCCTTCCTGGGAGTGCCGATCCGGGTCCGCGGCGAGGTGTTCGGCAACCTGTACCTGACCGGGAAGAAGGGCGGCGGCGCGTTCACGCCCGAGGACGAGCAGGTGGTGCTGGCGCTCGGCGCGGCGGCGGGCGTGGCGATCGAGAACTCCCGGCTGTACGAGCAGGGCCGCCGCCGTGAGCGCTGGATCACCGGCGCGGCCGCCGTGACCACCTCGCTGCTCTCCACCGACGAGGCGCGGGTCGCGCTCACCGTCGCCGCCGAGCAGGTCCGCGAACTCGCCGACGGCGCCCTCGGCATGATCCTGCTGCCGGCCGGCGAGGACCGGATGCGGGTCGCCCACGCCTCCGGCGAGCAGGCCGGCCACCTGACCGGCGAACTGCTGCCCGAGCACGGCTTCGTCCCCGAGCTGCTGGCCGGCCAGGCGGTCTACCTGGACGACCCGGCGACCGCCCCGGAGACCGCGTCCGACGCCCAGTTCGACCGGCTGGCGCGGGAGTTCGGCCCGGCGATGGCGGTGCCGATGGTCTCCGCCGGCCGGGTGCTGGGCGCGCTGTGCGTGTGGCGCCGGGCCGGGACGGCGCCGTTCACCGAGACCGAGCGGCAGCTCTCGCAGACCTTCGCCTCGCAGGCGGCGCTCGCCCTGCGGCTGGCCGAGTACCAGCGCGACCAGCAGCGCCTGGCGGTCTTCCAGGACCGCGACCGGATCGCCCGCGACCTGCACGACCTGGTCATCCAGCGGCTGTTCGCCACCGGCATGATGCTGGAGTCGGCCGCCCGCCGGGCCGTCGTCCCCGAGGTGCGGGAGCGGATCGGGCAGGCCGTGGACGAGCTGGACGCCACCATCCAGGAGGTCCGCACCACCATCTACGCCCTCCAGCACGGCGACTCCGACGACCGGCCGGACACCCTGCGCACCCGGGTGCTGCGCGAGGGCAGCCAGGCCGCCGCCGCGCTCGGCTTCAAGCCCACCATCACCTTCACCGGTCCGGTGGAGAGCCTGGTCGGCGAGAAGACCTCCCGCCAACTGCTGGCCGCGCTCCGCGAGATGCTCTCCAACACGGCCCGGCACGCGCGCGCCTCCCGGGTCGCCGTCGAGGTGGACGCCACCGTCCACCTCGGCCCGGACGGCCGCCCGCTCTCCCCCTCCCGCACCGGCCCGCCCGGCGTGCTGCTCACCGTCACCGACGACGGCGTCGGCATCCCGCCCGGCGGCCGCCGCTCCGGCCTGCGCAACCTCACCCGCCGCGCCGAGGCGCTCGGCGGCGACGCCTGGCACGAGCCCGGGCCGCGCGACAAGGGCACCCGGGTCCGCTGGACCGCCCGGCTCTGAGGCCCCGGCAGGCAGACAGGCAGGAAAACAAGCAGACAGGCAGGCAGGCATCGATCCGTCCGGACCGGGAAGGCGCGGCGCATGGGAGAGATCCGGGTCGGTGCCTGCTCCTGGACGGACAAGGAGCTGGTCGCCAGCGGCTGGTACCCGCCGGGGCGGCGGGACGCCGAGGGCAGGCTGCGCCACTACGCGACCAGGTTCCCGCTGGTCGAGGTCGACGCCACCTACTACGCGCTGCCCAGCACCCGCAACAGCCTCCTGTGGGCCGAGCGCACCCCCGCCGACTTCCGCTTCGACGTGAAGGCGTTCTCCCTGCTCACCGGCCATCCCACCCGGACCGCCGCGCTGCCCGCCGACCTGCGCGCGGCCCGGCGGGACGACCCGGGGCTGCTGGACGAGGTGTGGGCCCGGTTCAGCGGCGCGCTCGAACCGCTGCGCGCGGCCGGCCGGCTCGGCACCCTGCTCTTCCAGTTCCCGCCCGGGCTGGCCCCGGGCGGCCCGGCCCGGTCGGTGCTGCGCGCCTGCCGGGAGCGCACCGCCGGGTGGCCGCTGGCGGTCGAGTTCCGCCACCCCGACTGGTGGCGGCCGGAGCAGGCCGACGCCACCCGGGCCCTGCTGGCCGAGCTGGGGGCGGCCGCGGTGGCGGTGGACACCGCGCAGGGCCTGCCCGGCTCCGTCCCGCCGGTCGCCCCGGTCACCTCCCCGGAGCTCGCGGTGGTCCGCTTCCACGGCCGCAACCCGGCCTGGGGCACCGGCTCCAAGGAGGACCGCTACCGGCACGACTACCGGCCGGCCGAGCTCGCCCCCTGGGCGGAGCGGATCCGGGAGATGGCCGACCGGGCCCGGGAGACGCACGTCCTGTTCAACAACTGCTGCGGCGACGCCGCCGTCCGGGCCGCGGAGACGATGGCCGACCTGCTGGCGCCGCCGGGGACGGCGGTCAGCCCAGCAGCGACTCGATGACCGCCGCCACGCCGTCCTGCTCGTTGCTGACGGTGTGCCGGGCGACGGCGGCCAGCACCAGCGGGTGGGCGTTGGCCACGGCGTAGGACTGGCCGGCCCAGGCCAGCATCTCCAGGTCGTTGGGCATGTCGCCGAAGGCCACCACCTCGGCGGCGTCGATGCCCTGCTGGGCGCACCAGCGGGCCAGGCTGCTGGCCTTGGTGACGCCGGGGGCGCTGATCTCGATCAGCGCGATCGGGCTGGAGCGGGTCACCTCGGCGCGCGGGCCGACCACCGCTCGGGCCCGGTCCAGGAAGGCGTCGGGGGAGAGGTCCGGGTGCTTGCCCAGCACCTTGAACAGGCCGGCCACCCGCCCGTCGGAGAGCAGTTCGGCGGCGGTGGCGACCGCGTGCTCCTTGTCGGACTCCCACATCGCCACGTTGTACTCCGGCTCCCGGGCGAAACCGCCCGGGAACTCGAACGCGAAGGCGGTGCCCGGAAGTTCGGCCCGCAGCAGCTCCACCACGGCGAGCGCCCCGGCCGGGTCGAGCGGACAGGTCTCCAGCAGCTCGCCGCGCCGGACGTCGACCACCGCGCCGCCGTTGGAGCAGATCGCCACGCCGTGGCCGCCGATGTGCGGGCCGAGGTGCCGCATCCAGCGCGGCGGCCGCCCGGTGACGAACACCACCTGCACCCCGGCGGCCTCGGCGGCGGCCAGCGCGGCGGCCGTCCGGGCGGTCACCGTGCCGCCGGAGCACAGCAGGGTGCCGTCGAGGTCGGTGGCGATCAGGCGGGGGCGCGGGGAGGCGGTCATCCGTCCATCTTCGCGCACTCCCCGGGCAACCGGGCCCGCCCGTGCGGGCGGACCCGGTCACCCGGTCACCCGGTCACCCCGGCGCGGTCCGGCCGCGACGCCCGGGGCGCGGGGTTCAGGCCGCGACGTTCAGGGTCAGCGCGGCGGTGTGCAGCGTGCCGCCGGTCCGGAACTGCAGGAACAGCCGCCAGTCGCCGGGCTTCGGCAGCTCGGCGTGGAAGGCCAGGGTCGGGCCGCCGCCCGCGCCCTCGACGGCCTTCGCCTCCGGGTGCAGGTGCGCGAACGCCCGGTCGCCGGCGTGGAAGGCGGTCAGGTGCGCGTACGACTCCAGGTACGGCTGCAGGTCGGTGACCGGCTGCCCGTCCTTGCTGACGGTGACGGTCAGCTCCCCGGCCGCCCCGGCCCTCGGCGTGCCCGCGACGGTCACCGTGTAGCCGTCCGCGGTGGTGCTGCCGGCGGGCGCGGGCAGCGGCACCGCCTCGGCCTGCCCGGGCACCGTCGCGGTCCGGCTGAGCACCAGCCCGGTGCCCGCGCCGCCGCCCGAGCCCGGGACGAACGAGGCGTACATCCGCCAGTCGCCGGGCGCCAGGGCGTCCAGCGGGGCGCTCCAGCTGCCGTCCGCCGCCCGCACCGGGTGCAGGTGCCGGAAGCCGGACAGGTCGGCGCGGATCGCGTAGAAGTGCATCTCCTCGGTGTTCTCCGGCCGGTACGAGGTGAGCACCCGGCCGTCCGGCCCGGTCACGGTGAACCGGTACTCGGTGCCGGACAGCGCGCCGTCCAGCCGGTAGCCGCCCTGCTCGGCGGCCAGGCCGTCGGCGGCGGCGCCGCCGCCCGTCGTGCCGTCCGGGCCGTGGCTCATGCCGGCCATGTCGTGGCCGGCGGAGGCGGTGGCGGGTGCGGTGGTGGACGCGGCGCCGTGGTCCATGCCGGCCATGCCGTCGCTGCCGCAGGCGGCCAGGCCGAGGACGAGGGCGCCGGCCGCGGCGGCGGTGAGCAGGGCGCGGCGGGGGGTGGTGGTCGTGCGGGCGGGGGTACGGGTCATCGGGGGTTCGCTCCAGGGTGCGCGCGCGGGTGCGCGGTCGCGGACGGGACGCGGCGCCCGGCCGGCCGCGGGCACGCGGATCCGGCCGGGTGGCGCCCTCACCTGCGGGCGACGCAGACCCGGAGCAGTACGTCCCGGCCGCCGTCCGGCGGGGCCCGCCCGCCCCGCTCCGCCCCGGCCGGGCCGGGCCCGGTGAGTGGCGGCAGCGGCGGGTGCGGCGGCAGGGCCGCGCCCGGGGCGGGCACCGGCGACCGGTCGCGGGCCTGGGTGGAGACGCAGGCGGCCGTCGCGCTCCCGTGCCGCTCCGGCCCGGTGGCGTTCGGCGGGTCGGCCGCGTGCCGGGCGTGCCCGGCCGTCGGCCCGGACCGGTGCGCGGTGGCGGCCGGAGCCGGGACCGGGGCCGAGGCCGGAGCCGAGGGGCCGGCCGGGTCGGCGGGGTGGCAGCCGGTGGCGCTCGCCGGGCTGCCGTGCATCAGGAACAGCCCGAGCAGCAGGGCGCACAGCACCGCCCACCGGGCGGCCGTCCGGCCACCCGGTGCGGGGCCGGTGGTCCGCGCTGTCCGCTCCATCCCGCCCACCATACCCCTGCTGGGTATGCGAGAGGGTGGACTTCCGGCCGCCGCCGCGGCGTCAACCGGCCGGTCAGCCCAGGCCGTTGACCTTCTTGTACTCCAGTGCGTAGGCCAGCTTGCCCGGCTTGGCGTCGGTGTACGGCTTGCCCAGCTTGTCGAACTCGCCCTTGTTGGCGGCCTTCCCGGCGTTCCACTGGTCCAGCGCGGACAGGTCGCCGGCGGTGAAGCCGTTGCTGACCTCGGCGGTCTTCGGCAGCGCGGTCATCGCCTGGGTGGTGCCCTTCACGGCGGCCAGGTAGCCGGCCAGGTCGTTGCGGTCCCAGCCCGACAGGTCGACCGGCGCGGCGTCGCGGATCCAGCTGCCCCAGTAGAACTCCTGGAACGGCACCGCGTTCTGGGTGTAGCCGATGTCCCGGCCGAAGTAGAGCAGGCTGCGGTACGGGTCGTCCTGGAAGTTCGCCAGGCCGACCGAGGTCGGCAGCTTGTTGACCTTGACGGGGTCGCCCTGGGGGTCGCTCAGGTACACCCACTTCTCGGCCCGCATCCGCGCCCAGAAGTCCTTCTGGGTCAGCGTGCTCAGGTTGGCCAGCACCCGCAGCCGCACGTGCAGGTCCGCGCCGCCGTCCGGGGTCTCGTAGAACGAGGTCAGCGTGTGGTGCCCGTCGGTCAGGAACGGCTCGCCGCCGGGGCCGATCACCACGGTCTTCATCGCGGCGGTGCTGTCCGCGGTCTCGGCGCCCACCGGCAGCGAGCAGGTGAACGAGGACGGGTCGTCCAGCCGCGCGTCCGGCCGGGCGGCGACCGCCTCGACCCGGCCGTCGGCCTCGCACCAGTCGCTGAACTTCTTGTTGATCGCGTCCTTGCCCAGCGTGTAGCGGCCGAGCTTGTAGTAGACCTCGTCGTAGCCGAGCGAGGGCTGGGTCGGGTGCACGTCGCCGATCCGGACGTCCAGCAGCTGGCCCGGCCGGGCGCACAGGTACCCGGCGAACGGCGTCCTGCGGTTGTCGTGCCCGCAGAACGAGGGGCGCTCACCCGGCGCGCCGGGCGCGGCGAACGCGGCCGGTGCGGTGGTGGCGACGGCGGCCAGGGCCGCGCCGACCGCCAGCAGCGGGACGGCGGACGGGACTCGAAGACGCATGACACTCCCTGCGAAACGGCTTGATCCGGCCCGTGAGCGTCCCAGCGACCGGCCAACGCCCGGGGGAGCCGCCATGGAATCCCGGAGAACGCGGATGAACGATCACCCGATCCGTCCGCAGTCCCGTCCGCAGTCCCGTCCGCCGTCCCGTCCGCCGCCGGTTCAGCCCAGCTGGGCCAGGCCCTCGGTGGCGATCCGCTCGAAGACGTCCAGGTCATTGGCGAAGATCGAGTCCGGCACCGGCCAGTGGATCACCAGCTCGGTGATGCCCAGCTCCCGGTACCGGCCGGCCCAGTCGACGAAGGCGTCCACCGACCGCAGCGGCCGCTCCGCCGTCGACCCCTGCAGCAGCACCTTCTCCAACTCGCCGACGTCCCGGCCCGCCGCCTCGCAGGCCGCCGCCAGCTTCGCGATCTGCCCGGCGATCACCTCGGGCGCCTGCTCCACCGGCACGTCCGCCGGCCCGCGCGGGTCGCCGTACGTCACCCAGCCCTGCCCGTGCTCCGCCGCCAGCCGCAGCCCGCGCGGCCCGGTCGCCGCCACGTAGAACGGCACCCGCGGCACCTGCACGCAGCCGGGGATGTTCCGGGCCTCCACCGCCGAGTAGTACTGCCCCTCCCGGGTCACCGCGTCGTGGCGCAGCAACTCGTCCAGCAGCCCCACGAACTCCCCGAACCGCGCCGCCCGCTCCTTCGCCGACCACGCCTCCTGTCCCAGCGCCGTCGCGTCGAACCCGACCCCGCCGGCCCCGATCCCCAGCGTCAGCCGCCCGCCCGACACGTCGTCCAGCGTCACCAGCTCCTTCGCCAGCGTCACCGGGTGCCGGAAGTTCGGCGAGGTCACCAGCGTCCCCAGCCGGATCCGCTCGGTCGCGCACGCCGCCGCCGTCAGCGTCGGCACCGACCCGAACCACGGCTCGTCCCGGAAGCTCCGCCAACTCAGGTGGTCGTACGTGTAGGCCGCGTGGAAGCCGAGTTCCTCGGCCCGCCGCCACACCTGCTGCCCCTCGCTCCACCGGTGGATGGGGAGGATCACCGTGCTCAGTCGCATGGCCCCGACCCTACGCGCGAGCTGCTGCGGGTGAGGTTCTGGCAAGGCCGAGGGACGGTGTGCGTACGCCCGCTAGCGTGGTGCCGTGGACACGGACGCACGCTTGCTCGCTGATCTCGTCGAGCGCAGTGCCGAGTTGAAGGGCGCGTTGGTTGCCTTCGGGCAGAGCGCGCGCTTCGACCGGTGGCTGACGCCGCTGCTGCTGGAGGCTGCCGGCCCGGAGCGGACGTTGGACGAGACCGAGGCGATCCGGATCATCGACCACTTCCTCCTGCGGTACCGCCTGCCGGACGGTGCGACCGTGGTGGACCGGTTCGTCGCCGGACGGCGGGACCTGACCGGGGCCGACCGGGAGCTGCTGCTCGGCTGGCGCGAGCCGGTCGAAGGGATCTTCGAGGTGCGGCGCAAGGACGGCGACGCCGTCGTCCTGCTGAACCTGGTCGACGACCTGGAGTACCGCGCGTACTCGAACGTCGGGCGGGCCGCGTTCCGCGGCGTGTCCAAGGGAGGGTTCCTCCTCACCTGCCTGGTGCCCCTCGTCCCGGCCGACGGGGCCTGGCTGGTCTCGGGCGCCATGGAGCACTACCCCAGGACCGGCGCCGCCGAAATCGCCGAGGCCGCGCTCCACCTGGCAGTCGGTCGGCCCGAACTGGTCTTCCGCAACCCCGAGAAGATCGAACAGGGCTGGCAGCAGATGCGGGAGGACCGAGCCGCCTTCGTCGAGTTCTGCGGCGCCGACGAACTCGTCCTACCCCCGAGCCACGCCGAGGAACTGCTGAACTCCTACTACCGGCACCGGCGGGAAACCACCGCAACCGCACACCCCGGCCGCGTACGGGGAAAGCGGCTGCCCGATCCGGACTTCCCGGCCTTCGAGCTGCCGCCCGACCTCGCGGACGCGGACACTGTCGGCGTCATCTACGACGAGATCGACGGACTGAACTTCTACCCGGACTACGGGATGCTGCTGGACCTGTTCGCCGACCCGGACCTGACGGGCCGCCGGAAGCACCAGGACCTGCTGCGCAGCTACCTGCGCGAGGACTCGATCACGCCGCTGCCGATCCGCCGCCTCGCCGCCGCCCACCCGGAGACCGCCGACACGATCTTCCGGAAACTGCTGCGACAACCCGGATTCGGCTGGGCCGAGCACGGCGAGGAACTGCTGCGCCGACGCAAGCCCTGGTACTACGAGAACGAGCCCCTCCCCGGTGTCTCCGTGATCGGCGAGCGCCTCGGCGAACTCGCCGCCGGTCGACGGTAGTACCGGGCGGCGCGCTGCCGTCGGAAGCACCCGAACCTCCGGACTCCAGAGCGTCGGCGCACAGGGTTCACAAGTGACGTACTACACTTTTCGCATGGATACTCCTCGCGCCGGCAAGACCCGGGTCACCAGTGTCTCCTTGCGCGCCGAGACGCTGGAGGCGATCCGCGCGCGCGCCGGGAAGCAGGGCGTCTCCTCGTACATCGAGGAGGCCGTGCAGCGGCAACTCCAGCGCGAAGCCATCGACGAGTACATCGCCACCGCCGAAGCGGAGCACGGCCCTGTTGATCCGGCCGAGGTGGCGGCCAGGGCCGAACGCATCCGCGCCCACCACGCCGCCCACCGCGACGACTCGGCTCCGGCGGACGCGGCGTGAGCGGCACGCTCGTTCTCGACGGCGAAGCACTCTCCGAGCTCTCCCGCCGCCACCGTGACATGACGGTCTGGCTGGACGTCGCGCGCAACCTCGACCTCCTGGTCGTCACCAGCGCGGCGACGCTGGTGGAGGCCCGCGACCCGAAAGTGCCGCAAGCCGCGTTCGACCACGCCGTCTCGCTGGCCAAGGTGCGACCCGTCACGGAGGAGATCGCACGCGCCGCGAGCAAGCTCCTCGCGACCGAAGGGCTGCACGGCCACAAGTACGCCATCGACGCGATGCTCGCGGCCACGGCCCACCTCGAACGCGGTGACGTCACCGTGGTCACGAGCGACACCGACGATCTCCGCCGGCTCTGCCACCCGCGGGTGGCAGTCGAGCCGATCTGAGCGGCCCACCCGACGACCTGCCGCGCCCTCGCAGGTCAGACCGTGATGGGTGAACGAGGCTCGACCGACGTCACCAGCGTCCCCAGCCTGATCCGCTCGGTCGCGCAGGCCGCCGCCGTCAGCGTCGGCACCGACCCGAGCCACGGGCCGTCCCGGAAGCTCCGCCAGCGCAGGTGGTCGTCCGTGTAGGCCGCGTGGAAGCCGAGTACCTCGGCCCGCCGCCACACCTGCTGCCCCTCGCTCCACCGGTGAACGGGGAGGATCACCGTGCTCGGTCGCACGGCCTGACGCCATGCCGCCGAAGACCGGCCGGGACGTGCGTACCAGCGGCGTGCTTGCTTCATGGCGGCCACCACGCGCGTCACGGTCACCCTGCCCACGGAGCAGGTGGCCGAGCTGAAGAAGTTCACGGACGACGTCTCCGGCTACGTCGCGGAAGAACTCCGCCAGTACGAGGAACAACACGGCGCGTTCACGGAAGAGGAGCCTGCCACCGCGTGAGTGTGCGGATCGAGACCGTCGTGCTGGACTCCCAGGGAATGTCCGCCTGGTTCTCGCAGGACCGGGGCGGGCTGTCGGTCACTCCTCGATGACGTCGGGCGCGATGCCGCGGATCAGCCGCTCCAGGGCCTCGTCGCCGGTGCCGAACGAGGCGAGCCAGTCGGAGACCAGGTAGACCTCGCCCGATTCCGACATGCCGAGGAAGAAGCGGCCGTGGTCCAGTTCGCCGAGCGGGAAGATCGTCGTGCCGATGTCCTCGCCCCATTCGGAGAACCGGTCGTCCTCTCCGAGGGCGAAGGTGGGGTCGAACGCGAAGGGCGCCCGGGCGACCGAGACCCCCGGCCCGCTGACGTCCACTTGCAGTCCGCCGAATTCGGAGAGGAAGCGGTCGGCGGCGTCGTTCGGGCGGAAGCCGGATTCTTCGAGGCTGCGACGCCACGGTCGGGTGTCGATCCGGCGTTCCGGCTGCCATCCGGCGGCCCGGAGGGCGTGTTCGGCCTCGTCGGAGAACCTCGTCATTCCGCTCACCTTCGTCCGGTCATTCCGTCGTCCGTGATGAAGTCAAGATCATACTTATCGGAGAGCACCCGGCAACTGTCGCACGGGCCGATGTGCTTGCCGTGGTTGTCGTTCTTGGAGATCAGCATGGCCGCCGCCGACGATCCGGTCGGGTCCTTGCCTGCGGTCAACGCGTCGGAGAGGAGGCGGGGTATGCCGCACTTCCCGTGGCCGTTTCCGCGGCCCTCCGCCGGTATGTCCTCCAGGGCGTTGTGGATGTCGGGGTGCAGCGGTGGCGGGTCGCCCTTGACGCTGGTGTTCGTGGTGATGGTCCCGTCCGGCAGTTTGAGGCCCTCCGCCACGCCGGGGCGCTTCTTCCCCGACAGGCCGAGGGCGCCGTCCGCCTCGGTCTTCACCGCGTCGAGGAGGTCCTGGTGGTGGGGGTGGGGCGAGAGTCCCAGCGGGTCGGACCAGGTGTGGGGGTTGTGGACGTAGGTGTCGGCGTTCGGGGCCGGGGTCAGGCCGAGCGGGTCGGGGCTGGTGTAGCGGGCGGTCTCGGGGTCGTAGAAGCGGCTGACGTTGTAGTGGAGGCGGGTCTCGGGGTCGTAGTACTGGCCGGGGAAGCGCAGCGGTGTGTGGGTGGTGCTGGCGGCGGGCCAGGTCGTGTTGCCCCACAGCGTGGTGGTGGCCCGCCAGACGATCGTGTCGGTCGTGGTGTCGACGAGTTCGGTCGGGGTGCCGATGAGGTCGGTGACGATGGCGAAGAACCGGCGGTCGATCCGGCCCTGGTCGGTGTCGGTGACGGTCTCGGTCTGGGCGAGCGGGCGCCGGTCCCGGTAGTCCCAGCTCACGGTGTGCGGGCCGGGGAGGTAGGGGGCGTGGGTGGTCTGTTCGGCCAGGGACGTCCCGTCCCAGGCGAATTCGGTCTGCTCCACGACCGTGGCGCCGTCGTCGGCCAGCCGTTGTTTGGCGATGCGCCGTCCGAACGGGTCGTAGAGGTAGCGCCAGCGGGTGCCGTCCGGGGTGGTGACGTGGGTGAGGCGGTCCTCGGCGTCCCAGGTGTAGCGCCAGGTGTCCGGCTTCTTCGACAGCCGGGCCTTCTGCCGCAGGGTGACCCGCCCGGCCGCGTCGTACTCGTAGCGGACGCGGCCCGCGGTGGCCAGCTGGGTGCCCTCGTAGCTGCGCGGGCCGAGGGCGGCCCGGCCGGAGCCGGTGGCGGGCCAGTCGGCGTCGGTGAGGTTGCCCGCGAGGTCGTAGGCGTAGCTCTCGGTCCAGTTCTCCGCCCGTACGCCGGTGACCCGGCCGGCCTCGTCGAGGTCGAAGGAGCGCCGGCCGGCCAGCAGGTCGTCGACCGAGGTCAGGCCGCCGCGGCCGTAGGTGTAGTCGCGCTGCTGGAGGACGCCGGGGCCGGCGTGCGAGGCCGATGCCAGGCGCTGTCCGGTGAGGCGGCTCAGGGCGTCCCAGGTGCTCTCCACGGACAGGTGCCCGTCGTACGTCCGCCGCAGCTCGCGCCCGGCCGCGTCGTGGCTGAACGCGAGGTTCCCGCCGGTGCCGGTGAGGGCGGCGGGCCGGCCGGCCGCGTCGTAGGTCCAGGTGCTGGTGTGTCCGCCGGGCGTGGTCCGGCGGACCCGCCGTCCGAGGCGGTCGAGGGTGTGGGTGAGGACGCGTCCGTTGGTGGACTCGGAGAGCAGGTGGCCCAGCGCGTCGACGGTGCGGACCACGTCGGCGTCCGGGTTGGTGGCCCGCACCAGGTACCCGGCGCGGTCGTAGGAGTACCGGGTGACGCGGCCCTCCGCGTCCTTGGCCGTGACGCGGCCGGGCAGGTCGTAGGTGTAGCGGGTCCGCTGGCCGGTCGGACCGGTCCGGCAGACGACCTGGCCCGCCGCGTCCAGGTCGTAGCTGGTCGTCCGCCCGTGGAAGTCGTTCTCCGAGACGAGCCGGCCGGCCGCGTCGTAGGTGTAGTTCCAGGTCTGGCCCACCGCGTTGACGACGGCCACCAGCAGCATGTCCGCGTCGTGGACGTGGGTGTAGCGGGCGCCGTCGGGGCCGGTGGCCGCCGCGAGGGTCTCGAAGTGGGTGTACTCGAAGGTGCTGGTCCGGCCGAGGGCGTCGGTGTGGGTCCGGGCGTTCCCCTCGCCGTCGTAGGTCCACGACTCCGTGCCGCCGTCGACGCCGGTGCGGGTCGCCGGCCGCCCCTCGGTCGTCCAGGTCAGCCGGACCGTCCCGCCGGCCGGGTCGGTGGCCTCGACGACGCGGCCGAACGCGTCGCGCCGGATGCGCACCGCCGCGCCGGTCGCGTCGGTGATCTCCACCGGGAGGCCGGCGGGGTCGCAGCGCACGCTGGTGGTGCGGCCCGTCGCGTCGGTGACCGCCGCGACGTGACCGAGGTCGTCGTAGCCGTACGAGGTGACCGCGCCGGTCGGGTCGGTCAGGGTGGTGCGCAGGCCGGCCGCGTCGTAGGTGTGCCGCCAGGTGGCGCCGCCGGGGTAGACCACCGTCTCCGGGAGGCTGAGCCGCCCGGCGTACGTGGTGGTGATCCGTTCGCCGTCGGGGCGGGTGACGGAGACCAGGTCGCCGGCGCCGTCGTAGGTGAAGCGGGTGGTGCGGCCGAGGGGGTCGGTCTCGGCGAGGAGGCGGTCGTACGCGTCGCGTTCGTAGCGGGTGGTGTGGCCGAGGGGGTCGGTGACGGCGGTGACCTGGGCGTGTTCGTTGATCAGGTAGGTGGTGGTGTGGCCGAGGGCGTTGGTCTCGGTGTGGGTGGCGAGGCCGGTTCCGGGGTCGGGGTCGGAGTAGGTGAAGCGGAAGGCGAGGGTGCCGGTGGTGCCGCCCTCGTCGGTGACGCGGTCGAGGTGGTCGTAGGCGTAGCGGTACCGGGAGTCGTTGCGGTCGGTCCAGGAGGTGAGGCGGCCGTGCGCGTCGTTGGTGAAGCGCATGGGTTTCCCGCTGGAGTTGTAGACGGCGGTGAGGTGGCCGTCGGTGTAGCCGTAGCGGGTGAGCAGGGCGTCGCCGCCGGTGTCGCCGGCGCCGGCCAGGCGCAGGGCGGTGATCCGGTCGGCGTCGACGGTGACCAGGAGCCGGTAGCCGCCGGAGTGGGTGATGGAGAGGGGGACGCCGTCTTCGTCGTAGGCGAGGGTGTAGTGGCGGCCGTGACGGTCGCGGACCTCGGTGAGCGGGGCCTCGTCGCCTTCGGGGACGGGGGTGAAGGTGCGGACGAGGCCGGTGGCGGGGTCGGTGACCGTGTAGTGGCCGTCCGCGCGGAGGTCGAGCTCGTGGCGGGAGCCGGCCGAGGGGTGGACGGGGTCGCCGGGTTCGGGGTGGGGGTAGGCCTGGGTGATGCGGTCGGGGCGGATGTGGACGACGCCGTGCTCGTCGATCTCCAGGCGTTCGTCGAAGGTGCAGATCCACTTCGGGCCCATCCAGCGGCCGGTGTGCAGGCCGGACTCGAAGTTGCGGGTGAACAGCAGCGGGAGGGAACCGGGCAGGGAGGCGTCGACCTGGTCGATGAACATCCGGCCGGTGGCGATGTCCACGGGCTCGCCGGGGCACTCGCGGGAGGCGTGGTCGCGGCCCTCGACCCGGGGCCTGCCGACCTGGTCGCGCCCCTTGCCCCTGGGGTGCGAGCCGCCGCCCCGGCCCGGCCGCCCGCCGCCCGCGCGCGGGTGCGCGACGCCGTCCCGTCCCTCGCCCTTGAGGATCTTCGCGAGGTCCTTGGCGTGCTTCTCCTCGATCTCCCGGGTGTTCTTCGCGACGGTCTTCAGGTTGTCGCCGGCCTTGCGGTAGAACGACTTCAAGGCCTTCCCGGCGTCCTCCGCCAACGTCTTGCCGAGCTTCTGCGCACCGTGTTCGAGGGCCCTGACGATCTGGTTGCTCATTCGAAGCTGACCCCTTCGACCTTCGCCCGGAACGCCTGCGCGTGGCCGGCCACCGTCTCGGCGTGCTCGTGCATCATCCGGGCGTGGTCGTCCAGGGCGTCCGGGTCGATCCGGAACCCGGAGCCGCCCCCGCCGCCGGAGACCCCGAGGGCGCCCTCCACGGCCTGGAACACCAGCCCGTTCACCGCGTTGGCGACGGTGTCCACCAGCGGGCCGATCGCCGCCTCCACCACCTGGGCGATGATGTACTGCTCCAACTGCTGTTCCAGGTAGTTGATCAGGCGCTTGGCGGCCTCCTCGATCGCAATCAGGGCCGCCTCCGCGAGGCCGAAGGTGGCCACCGCCGCCGCCTGGTCGGCCACGAACGCCACGGCCAGCGCGACGAGTTCGGCGATCGTCTCGACCTTCATCGCCACGATCACCCCCGCCGCGACGTCCAGTGCCTCGGCCACCACGTGGCAGGCCTGGACGAGCTGGTCGAGGTGGCCGTCGGACACCGAGGCCCACTTCGCCAGCAGCGCCTCGTACGAGGCGCCCTCGTACGCCTCGCCCAGCCGCTGGACGGTGGCCGTCGACTGCTGGTGCGAGCTCTCCACGTTCTCGGCGAACTCCCGTACGTGCGCGGCGAACTCGCGCACCTTGTCCTCGTTCACGGTCGGCCAGTTGATGCCGAAGAACGACAGCAGCTGCACCACCTCGTCGGGCAGTTCGATCGCCACGGCAAGCCCTCCCCGACCACGAACGGACGTCCGGGCGACCGTAGCCGCGGACCCGCGCCCGGGCGAGGGGGCTTTCCCAAAGTTTGACCGTGGACGGACGGCGTCCGCTTCCCTCCGGAGCCTCGCCGGACGGGCCGGGGCGGGGGGGCGGAAGCCGCCTCCGGCCTTGCCGCGCAAGGGAAATACGCTCCAGGAACGGCGGCACCGGCGGCGCCCTGGCCAGCACCGGCGCGGACGGCCTGGCCCCGATGCTGGGCGGCGGCCTCGTCCTGCTGGGCGGCGGCGCCGCGACCCTGCTGGGGCTCCGCCGCGGACGCGCCGCGCGGAGCTGACCCGCACCGGCGGGCCCCGCGCGGCCGGACCGTCCGGCCGCGGGGCCCGGACCGGCCAGGGGGCGCTTCGGCGGTGGTCGGGACCGGGCCCTAGGCTCGACGCGAGCCCGAACGACGGGCCGGGAAGGCCTCTTGGAGGGGTACGGATGAGCTGGGACGGCGGCAGCCCGGGGCAGCAGCGGTACGGAAGCGGGCAGCCGCAGGGGCCGGGTGGATGGCCGGGCTACGGGCCGCCCGGCGGCGGCACCGGCGGCTGGGGGCAGGGCCCCTGGGGCGCCGCCCCGATCGCGCCGAGGCCGGGCGTGCTGCCGCTGCGCCCGCTCTCCTTCGGCGAGATGTTCAGCGCCGTCTTCGAGACCCTGCGCCGCTACACCGCCGCGCTCTACCTGCCGCTGCTGGTGGTCGTCGGCGTCCTCGCGGTGCCGCTGGTGGCGGCCTGCCTCCTGCTGGCCGGCCCGCTCGCCGACGCGTTCCACGACCTGGCGGTGCTCGGTGACGAGGCCGGCCCCGACCAGGCGTGGGCCCTGCTCCGGCCGCTGATGCTGCTCACGGGCATGCTCCTGCTGCTGTCGTTCGCGCTGTACGCGACCGCCGGGCCGCTGGTCACGGTGGTGCTGCGGGCCGCGACGCTCGGCCGGCCGATGAAGGCCGCCCAGGCCTGGAAGGAGGCCCGCCCCCGGCTCGCCACGACCTTCGCCGTGCTGGGGATGACCCTCGGCTCGCTGGTGCTGGCGTTCGTCGTGCTGATCGGGCTGATGTTCCTGCTCGCCGGGACGGACGCCCCGGGGGCGGTCTGGCTGCTGCTCGTGCTGCTGGGCATGGCGCTGTCGGTGGCCGGCGTCCACACCATGGTCCGGCTGTCGCTGCAGGTCCCGGCCGCGGTGCTGGAGGAGGGCACCGCCGGGGCGGCGATCCGCCGGGCCTGGCAGCTCAACCGGGGCAACTGGTGGCGCACCTTCGGCCTCACGGCGCTGGTCTCGGTCCTCGGCACGGTCGCGACCAGCTTCGTCAGCCTCCCGTTCCGGATCATCATGTCGATCGCGATGCCGGCCGGCGCGGACCTCACGGGGAGCACCGCGGACCTGGGCGGCGTCGACCACGGCGCGGTGACCTTCCTGGTGCTGGCCTCGGCGCTGATGGGACTGCTCGGCACGACGGCGACCGCCCCGCTGGTGCCGCTGGCCAACGGCGTCCTCTACATCGACCGCCGGATCCGCAAGGAGCGCCTGGACGTCGCCCTGGCCGAGGCGGCGGGCATCCACTTCGCCGAGTCCTACGGCTACCCGCAGCCGGGCCGGCCCGCTCAGCCCGCGACGCCGCCCGCCGCGCCGGTTCCGCCGCAGCCCGCCGCACCGGCCGGGCCGGGGCCGGAGGCCGCCCGGCCCGGGGCCGGACCGTCCGACGGGGAGCGCCCGGAGGGGAGCTGACGGCAGCGGGTTGCGGTTGCATCACGGGCTGTCCGTTTGGCCGTGGATTACGGCAAATCGCCCGTGGAACCGTGTTGTTGAGGGGCGCACGGGTCTCACATAATTCGTGCACCGCGTGATGACGACGACCGCGTTCGAGCCGGCCGGGGGGACGGCTCGCGCGGCTGCGCGGACAACCATGTGAACCCTGGGGGGAGACCCTTGTCCGTTCCCGAACCGTCCGCTGAGCCGGCACCGGCTCCGGCCGCTCCGGAAGCCCCGCCCGCCGTCCCCGCTCCGGACGCTCCGGACGCTCCGGACGCTCCGGATGCTCCGGAGGCCGGGACCGAACCCGTACCGATCCCGGACGCTCCGGACGCCCCGGACGTTCCGGGAGCGCGTCGGCTGCCCCGGGCGGTCGGCGTCGCCCTGGCGGTGGCCGGCCTGCTCGCGGTGACCGCCGTCAGCGCGGTCGTCACCGTCGCGGTGGGCAAGCCCGACCGCGTCGGCCACCCGGTGGCCGGCGCGGCCCCGCCGAGCGCCGCGCCCTCCCCCTCGGGCTCGCCGAGCCCCAGCCCCAGCCCGAGCCCGACGCCCACCCCGAGCCCGACGCCGCCGCCCCCGGCCCCGCGCCCGTCCAGCACCCTGCAGGGCAGCGTCTCGGGCGGCAAGCACAGCGGCGACCTGCGGTACTTCCTGCTGCCGGTGCCCGACAACGCGGACCCGTACGGCTCCCCGGACGGCGCGATGATGAGCATGGACGACCTCCAGGCGCAGTACAGCAAGGACGTCGACATCAGGAGCGTCCTCGACTCCTGGAACTTCAAGGACGCGGCCACCCGCACCTACCGCACCCGGGACGGGAAGAGCGAGGTGCGGATCGAGCTCAAGCGGTTCAGCCGGACCGACCGCGCCCAGGGCTTCGCCGACAACAGCAGCTTCGACCAGGACTCGTTCGGCATCGACGGGGTGTCCAACGCCAAGGGCTACATCTTCAAGCCCGAGCAGCAGGCGTACACCGGCCACCTGATCGGCATCGGCGTGGTCGGCGACGTGGTCTACGAGGTCACCGTCGACGTGCAGGGCGACCCCGACAAGGCGCTGCTCGCCGACGCGATGAAGCGTGCCCGCGACCGCCTCGCCAACGGCTGACGGCCGTCCCGAACCCTCTTCCCAGGAGCATCAGTTGAGCACCGAACCCGCGGAGCCCGGGCAGCCCGGGACGGCCGCCGCGCCGCCGCCCGCCGCACCCGCCGGGCCGCCCGCCGCGCCCCCGAACCCGTTCGCCCCGCCGCCCCCGCTCGTCCCGCTGACCCCGTCGGGCGCTGCCGAGCTGCCGGGCGCCGCCGAGCCGTCGGACGGCGGCGCGCCGCTCGGCGCCACCGAGCTGTTGGAGGCCGGGGGCGAACCCGCCCGGAAGAGGCGCCGGATCGGCACCGGCGCGCTGTTCCTGACGGCGGTGCTGGCCGGACCGGTGATCGGCGCCGCGGTCGGCTACGCGATCCAGTCCTCCCGCCCGCCGACGCCGCTGCCGGCCATCACCGCGCCCAAGCCCTCGTACCCCGCCGAGCGGGTCGACCCCAAGCTGCTGGCCGCGGCCGGCCCGCAGCCCCTGAACATCGACGGCGACCTGCGCAAGCTGCTGGTCGAGCGCCCGGCGGGCAGCCAGGACCGCACCGACGGCGACGGGGACGGCTGGCTGTCCCCGGCCGACCGGGCGGAGACCTTCGGCAACAGCCAGCGCATGTTCACCCAGATGCTCAGCAACGGCTTCCGCCGTGCCGCCACGGTGCGCTGGGAGACCGACGGGGACGTCTACCGGGTGATGCTGGTGCAGTACGCGCCGGACTCCGCACTGGAGGCGATCACCGGGCTGACGCCGGACACCACCGTCGACATGGACGTCTCGAAGATCCCGGGCAACGACGAGAGCTTCCTGCTGATCTCGAAGAAGACCTTCAACTACGCGCGCAGCACCGAGAAGTACTACTACGGCGAGGCGAGCGCCCGGAAGGGCACCGTGCTGATGACCGTCCAGGTGTACGCCAAGAACCCGGTGGACCGCGCGCGCCTAGAGGACATCGCCAAGCGGCAGTGGGAGCGACTCGCGTGACCGACATCGAACCCACCACCGTCCCGGAGAACGCACCGGCCGCCCTGCCGGACGCCCTGCCGGTCGTCGAGCCGAAGCCGTCCCGGCGCGCTCCGCGGCGGGCCCCGAAGGCGGTCGCCGCGGTCCTCGCGGCGGCGCTGCTCGGCGTCGGCATCGGCGAGCTGGTCATCAAGGTGCACTACGACGACGGCCCGGCGCCGTCGGCCGCGGCCGCCCCCGCGGCACCCGCGCCGTCGGCGAGCACGCCCGCGCCGTGGGGCGCCAAGTCGAACGGCAACCACTTCGGCAGCCTGCGCGACCTGCTGCTGCCGGTGCCCGCCGGGTACCGGCTCGGGCCGGACTACAAGGACCTCGGCAACGACGACGAGTTCGTCGGCGAGGACCTGGCCCGGGTGCAGGAGGAGCTGGTCGCCGAGGTCCCGGAGAAGTACCGGGGCGAGCTGAAGGACGCGCTCGCCAGCCTGCACTTCACCGGCGTCGGGGTGCGCAGCCTGGTGCAGTCCGACAGCCGGCTGATGGCGGTGCTGAAGCTCAGCCAGTTCAACCAGCAGACGGTGTCGCAGCAGAACGCGCTGTTCGGCGCGCTGGTCGACGACAGCGACCTGTTCCGGCGCGGCCCGGAGGTGCCGGGCCACCCGGACGCCCGCTGCGGGCTGCCCACGCTGGAGGCCGGCGACCAGCTCGACTACGTCACCTGCTACTCGGCCGAGGGCGATCTGCTGGTGCAGATGCGGGTCTCGGGGGTGGCACCCCTCGACCAGAACAAGGTCGTGGACCTGTTCCGTCAGCAACTGGACCGACTGGCCCGACCGGGAGCCTCCGCATGAGCAGCGACACCCCTTCCACCCCGCCGGAGCCGACCGCCCAGGCCACCCCGGACACCAAGGCCGCCCCGGCCGACGGGTCGGAGCAGCCGCTGTTCCCGCCCCCGCCGCCCGCGCCGCCCGCGCCGGAGCGGACGCCGGAGGAGCGGGCGGCGCGCCGCCGCCGCTGGCAGCTCGGCGCGGCGGCGCTGCTGACGGTGGTGACCGGGGTGGCGGCGGCGGTCCTGGTGACGCTGCCGGAGCGCACCGACATCCCGGGCCTGGCCACGCCGAACGACGGCCGGTACGAGTTCCCGGAGTTGGCGCTCCCGCCGCTGCCCGCGGATGCCTCGCCGCCGTCCGAGTACAAGTCGCGGACGCACGCGGCGGACCTGCGGGGCCTGCTACTGCCGCTGCCGAAGGGCGCGGTGGCCACCGGGCCGTCCGCGTCCCCGTCGGCGTCCGCCTCGTCCACGGCCGCGCCCTCCGCGACCGCGTCCCCGTCCGCCCCGGGCTCCGCGTCCGGCTCCGCGTCCGGGTCCGCCTCGCCGACCCCGGCCCCGGGCCTGCCGCCGGTGCCGGGCCGCTGGATCCCGTGCGACCGGGACGCGATGCTGGCCAAGGACGACGCGCACACGCTGCGGCTGACCACGGACGCCTGCCGGGGCGCCGCCGCCCAGGGCTGGACGGCGGCCGACGGGACGCGCACCGAGCTGCGGCTGTTCCGGTTCGGGTCGAAGGACGAGGCCGCGGACTTCTTCGCCGGCGCCTACCAGCAGACCTCGACGAAGGACGTCGGGGCGACCCACCTGGACGCCGAGAGCAAGTACCCGGTCGCGCTGGGGGAGACCGACGTCCGGGTGTCGGACGAGCAGGTGGCCGGTCTGGCGACCGGCCGGATCGGCTGGCTGCAGAGCGGCGACGTGGTCGCGCTGGTCCAGCTGACCAACCCGAAGGGCGTCCCGACGCAGGCCTTCCGGCAGGTGTTCGCGCTGCAGAGCGGCATGCTGTACTGACCGCGCGCCGGGCCGCCCCGGCGGCGGCGCGGCCGTCCGGTCCGCTCCTCCCCTAGGGGGCGGGCCGGGCGGGTCATCCCGTGGGGTGAGGGAAGCCGGGCTTCCCAGCGCATTCCGCCGGGCGGGGCGCACGGCTACGTTGATGCCGTGTCCACAGTCATCAAGACGGACGGCCTCACCAAGAGGTTCCCCCGGGTCACCGCGCTCGACCGGCTCACCGTTGAGGTGCAGCCGGGCGTGGTCGGCCTGGTGGGGGCGAACGGCGCGGGCAAGTCCACCCTCATCAAGATCCTCCTCGGGCTGTCCCCGGCCACCGAGGGCACCGGTCAGGTGCTCGGCCTGGACATCGCCACCCAGGGCCCGGAGATCCGCGAGCAGGTCGGCTACATGCCGGAGCACGACTGCCTGCCGCCGGACGTGTCCGCCACCGAGTTCGTGGTGCACATGGCCCGGAT
The DNA here is from genome assembly GCF_055562955.1 of Kitasatospora sp. NPDC015121. Taxonomy (NCBI): domain Bacteria; kingdom Bacillati; phylum Actinomycetota; class Actinomycetes; order Kitasatosporales; family Streptomycetaceae; genus Kitasatospora; species Kitasatospora sp. NPDC015121. Next base: position 3,403 of record NZ_JBVHEH010000005.1, on the reverse strand, counting down.
GTCCGGCCTGCCCGCCTCCGCGGCCCGCGAGCGCACCGCCGACACCCTGCGCCACGTCGGCCTGTACGAGGAGCGCTACCGCCCGATGGGCGGCTACTCGACCGGCATGAAGCAGCGGGTGAAACTGGCCCAGGCCCTCGTCCACGACCCGAAGCTGGTGCTGCTGGACGAGCCGACCAACGGCCTCGACCCGGTCGGCCGGGACGAGATGCTGGCGCTGATCCGCCGGGTGCACGCCGACTTCGGCATCTCGGTGCTGGTCACCACCCACCTGCTGGGCGAGCTGGAGCGGACCTGCGACCACCTGGTGGTGATCGACGGCGGCAAGCTGCTGCGCTCCTCCTCCACCGCCTCGTTCACCGGCAGCACCCGGCTGCTCGCCGTCGAGGTCACCGACCACCCGACGGACCGCGCCTTCGACGCCGACGCGGCGCTGACCGAGCGGCTGACCTCGGCGGGCCTGACGGTCCGTCCGGACGGCAGCCGGATCCTGCTGGTGGAGATCGCCGGCGAGGAGACGTACGACACCGTCCGCGACACCGTGGACGACCTCGGCCTCGGCCTGGTGCGGCTGGAGCAGCGCCGCCACCGGGTCGCCGAGATCTTCAGCACCCGCTCCGACGAGCCCGGCGCGGACGACCACGACGGCCACCACGACCACGACGCCCTCCAGGACGCGTCCGCAGGAGGCGAGCAGGCATGACCACTCCCGCCGACGCCCACGGCGGCGTCATCCACGACATCGGCTACCGCCCCTACACGGGACCCCGGTTGGGCCGCCGGTACGCCACCCGCTCGCTGTACGTGCAGAGCCTGCGGGCCGCGTTCGGCCTGGGCCGCTCCGGCAAGTCCAAGGTGCTGCCGTTCCTGCTCTTCGGCGCGATGACCGCGCCCGCGCTGGCGATGCTGGCGATCGCGCTGTTCGTCGGCATGGACAAGATGCCGCTGGACTACGCCGCCTACCTGGCCGCGCTCGCGGTGCTGCCGCAGATCTTCCTGGCCGCGCAGGCACCGGTGCTGATGTCGCGCGACCTGCGGCACCACGTCGTCCCGCTGTACTTCTCCCGCCCGGCGACCCGCGGCGACTACGTGGCGGCCAAGTTCGCCGCGATGTTCAGCGCCCTGATGATCGTGCTGTCCGCGCCGCTGCTGCTGCTGTTCGTCGGCGCGCTGCTGGCGAAGTTCCCGTTCGGCGACAACCTGGTCCACCTGCTGTACGGCCTGGTCGCCGCGGTGCTGTACGCGCTGGTGTACTCCGCGCTGGGCCTGCTGATCGCCGCCGCCACCCCCCGCCGGGGCTTCGGCGTGGCCGCGATCATGGGCGTGCTGATGATCACCCAGGCGCTGGCCTCGATCGTCTACGCGATCAACGGCGGCTTCGACGCGCTGCGCCAGGAGTCCGCGTCCTGGGCGTACCTGATCTCCCCGTCGAAGCTGGTCGAGGCCCTGGTCAACCAGGTCTTCGCCCTGCAGAAGGACGAGCCGTTCGTGCTGCACGCCCCGGGCGCCGCGGGCGTGGCGCTGTTCGCCCTCGTCCTCGTCGCACTCACGGCCGGCGGCTACGCGCTGATGCTGCGCCGCTACCGGAACGTCTGAGAGGCAGCCATGGCCGTCATCACCATCGACAAGGTCTCCCGCTGGTTCGGGAACGTGGTCGCCGTCAACGACGTCACGATGACCATCGGGCCGGGCATCACCGGCCTGCTCGGCCCGAACGGCGCCGGGAAGTCCACCCTCATCCACATGATGAGCGGCTTCCTCGCGCCCTCCTCCGGCACCGTCGCGCTGGACGGCGCGACGATCTGGCGCAACCAGGAGGTGTACCGGAAGATCGGCCTGGTCCCCGAGAAGGAGTCGATGTACGACTACCTGACCGGCTGGGAGTTCGTCCTCGCCAACGCCGAACTGCACGGCCTGGCCGACCCGGGCGCCGCCGCCGAGCGGGCGCTGGCCCTGGTCGAGATGGAGTACGCCCAGGAACGGCAGACCGGCACCTACTCCAAGGGCATGAAGCAGCGGGTCAAGATGGCCTCCGCGCTGGTCCACGACCCCTCGGTGCTGCTGCTCGACGAGCCGTTCAACGGCATGGACCCGCGCCAGCGCCTGCACCTGATGGAGCTGCTGCGCCGGTTCGGCGCCGACGGGCGGACCGTGCTGTTCTCCTCGCACATCCTGGAGGAGGTCGAGCAGCTCGCCCGCCACATCGAGGTGGTGGTGGCCGGCCGGCACGCCGCGTCCGGCGACTTCCGGGAGATCCGCCGCCTGATGACCGACCGCCCGCACCGCTACCTGGTGCGCTCCAGCGACGACCGCAGGCTCGCCGCGGCCCTGATCGCGGACGGCTCCACCTCCGGCATCGAGTTCGACGCCGCCGAGAAGGCCCTGAGCGTCCAGGCGGTCGACTTCCAGGGCTTCACCACCCTGCTGCCCAAGGTCGCCAGGGCGGCCGGCATCCGCCTGTACACCGTCTCCCCGGCCGACGAGTCGCTGGAAAGCGTCTTCTCGTACCTGGTCTCGTCCTGAAGGGCCCCCGATGAACACCACCGTCGCCCGGCTCACCGCGCGCGGCCTGTTCGGCCGCCGCCGGGTCCTGATCCTGCTGGCCGTCCCGGTCCTGCTGCTGGTGATCTCCGTGATCGCCCGCAACAGCGGCCTGGACCGGCTGGACCTCGCGCACAACGTCCTGGGCAACCTCGCCCTCGGCACCCTGGTGCCGATCACCGGCCTGATCGTCGGCACCGGCGTGATCGCCACCGAGATCGAGGACGGCTCGATCGTCTACCTGCTCGCCAAGCCGCTGCCCCGCTGGAAGATCGTCACCACCAAGCTGGTCGTCGCGATCGGCAGCACCTGGCTGCTGGCCGCCGTCCCCACCTTCGTCGCCGGCCTGGTGCTGTACGGCGGCGGCGACCGGGTGGCGCTCGGCTACGGGGTCGGCGCGCTCGCCGCCGGCGCCGCGTACAGCGCGCTGTTCCTGCTGCTGGGCGTGGTCACCCGGCACGCGGTGATCGCCGGCCTGGCGTACGCGCTGATCTGGGAGAGCCTGATCGGCAACTACGTCGAGGGCGCCCGCACCTTCTCGATCCAGCAGTGGGGCCTGTCGCTGACCGAGGCGGTCGCCGCCGACGGCACCGTGGTCGCCCCGGTCGGCCTGCCCACCGCCGTCTGGCTGCTGGCGGTCGTCGGGATCGGCGCCACCGCGCTCGCCTCGGTCAAGCTCTCCGGGCTCACCCTCGGCGGCGAGGAGTAGCCCCGGCCGGACGCGGGGGGGGGGGGGCGGGCCCCCCCCCCCCCCCCCCCCCCCCCCCCCCCCCCCGGCCCCCCCCCCCCGGGCCCCCCCCCCCCCCCCCCCCCCCCCGCCCCCCCCCCCCCCCCCCGGGCGCAGCGGCCCCCCCCAAACCCG